>JBKJRX010000188.1:0-17784 GCA_046593155.1 Lacunisphaera sp. | reverse complement strand
GGTTATCACCATCCTCGAACCCATGGCCGCCGCGCTCGGGGTCGGCCTGCCCGTTGATGAGCCCGCCGCCAACATGATCGTCGACATCGGCGGCGGCACCACGGAGATCGCCATCATCTCGCTCTCCGGCATCGTGTTTTCCAAGTCCATCCGCGTCGCCGGTGACGAGTTCGACCTCGCCGTCATCAACTACATGAAGCGCGCCTACAACCTGCTGATCGGCGAGCGCACGGCGGAAGAGATCAAGGTCACCATCGGCTCCGCCTACCCGCTCGAAACCGCGCTGGCCATGGAGGTCAAGGGCCGCGACTCCGTCGCCGGCCTGCCCAAGACCATCCACATCACCTCCCAGGAAATCCGCGAAGCCATGGCCGACACCGTCGGCGCCATCGTCGAAGCCGTCCGCGCCGCGCTCGAGCGCTGCCCGCCCGAGCTCTCCGCGGACCTCGTGGACCGCGGCTTCGTCATGGCCGGCGGCGGCTCGCTCATCCGCGGCATCGACAAATTGCTCTCCGAGAAGACCGGCCTGCCGGTCACCGTGTCCGACGACCCGCTCTCCGCCGTGGCCAACGGCACCGGCGTGTTCCTGACCAACATCGACGAGCTCCACCGCATCGCTGCGGACTTCTGAGCGGAAGATCACCGCCAATGCCCAGCGCGATTGGCATTTACCGAATCAGCTTGGACCGAAATAGTGCCGCCACCTCGGTAGGGGCGCTTGCCCCCAAGCGCCCTCAGGACGGTTGAGGGCAACCGCCCCTACCCGCATCCCGCTTTTCCGCCGTGCTCCCCAAACGCTTCGACCAGGCCCGTCCCTTTTTCACGCTGGGCGTCATCCTGCTGATTTGGCTCTTCGTGCCGCTGGTGTTGAAGACCTTCGCCCGCGCCACTTTTTTCGCCATCCAGGCCCCGCTGATCGTCGCCGACTCCTACGTGCAGGATCTGCGGACCTTCTGGTCGAACCGGCTGCATTCCAAGGATGAGCTGCTCAAGGCCGGCAAGGACCTTTCCGGACTGATCGCCCAATATGAGTTCAGCGTGCAGCAGAACAAGGAGCTGGAGGCGGAGATTCTCCGGCTGGAAAACCTGCTCAAACTGCCCTCGATGCCCGATTTCCGTTTCGAGCCCGCCCGCGTGGCGCGGCGCGATGCCTCCGGCTGGTGGTCGCACCTGATCATCCGCAAAGGGACGAACTATGGCATCCCGGTCGGTGCCCCGGTCGTGTTTGCCGGCGGCGTCGTCGGTCGCGTGATCGAGGTGCATCGCTACACCGCCGTGGTGGACCTGCTCAACAGCCCCACCTTCCGGCTCGCCGCGAGCGTGTCCGGCGACAACCGGCCCATCAGCTACCAGGGCGGCCTGAACAGCGCCTTCCAATCCCCGCGCGGCACCGTGGAGTTTGTGCCGCTCGACATCCTCGCCGCCAAGACCGCTCCCCGCCGGCTCGTGACCTCGGGCCTGGGCGGCGTCTTCCCGCCGGGCCTGATCATCGGCGACATCACCGGCCTCGAGCCCAGCACCGACGGCCTTTTCAAGACCGGCGAGGTCGCCCTCGACGTGCGGCTCGATTCGCTGACCGAGGTCACCGTGCTCGTGCCGCTCAATCCGGAGGAGTTGTGAGCAGACCACCGCTCACCTTTTCCGTATCCGCACCCAGGGCGGTTGCCCTCAACCGCCCTCTGCCTTTCCGCCACCATGCGTAAATACGACCCGCGCTGGCTGATCGTCTTCCTCGCCAACTTCCTGCTCTGGTGGCTGGTCGGGCTCGCCAACAACTACTTCGCGACCTCCGGGGTGCACCTCTACGTCGGCGGGCTCTTTGTGGTCTATGCCTCCCTGCGGCTCGACCACAGGCACGGCCTCATCGCCATCGTGCTCACCGGACTGCTGATCGACGCGGTGGAGCCCGTGCCCTACGGCACCAGCATGCTGCTGCTCGGGCTGGTCCACGCCACGCTGCTCTATGGCCGCCGGCGTTTCCCCCGCGAGGGCGCCGTGTTTGGCATCGTGGTGGCGCTGTTCGCCAACCTGTTTCTCGTCATCGCCCTCTCCTTCCTCCTGGTCGGCGCGAATCCCCATCCCGCTTCGGCGTGGCTGCGCATCTTCGTGGATCTGCTCATCTCCCAGCTGCTCCTCCTGATCATCACCCCGTGGTTTCTGGCCCTGCAGGACCGCACCATGGAGCTGGTGGCCATCCACCCTGAGACGGGCCGAAGGGTGAGTTTGTGAACGGGAAGCTCCAACCTCCAAGCTCCAAAATGCGAGCCGTGTGCCCCGGAATGTTAACTTCTGATTGGAATTTATCTGGATGTTGGAGCTTGGTGCTTGGAGCTTATTCCTGACATGAGCCGCACGATCGAAACCCACCGCGCCCGCAACCCGCGGCTGTTCGTCTTCCACGCGATCGTGGCCGGTCTGATGATCGTGCTGGTGGGCGGCATGGTTTATCGCCAGCTGCTGCAGACGGTCCGCTACAGCGAGCGCGAGCGGCAACAAAACCAGCGGCGCGTCGTCGTGCCCGGCCCGCGCGGCCGGCTTTACGACCGCGACGGCCAGGTGCTCGTGGACAACCGCGCCCGTTTCGCGGTGGTGCTCAACCTCGCCGAGCTCCGCAGCGAATTCAAGGCCGAGTATACGAAGGTCAAAGGCAACTACCGCACCCTGGACGCCACCGAGCGGCCGAACGCCGACCAGCTGGCGCGCATCGCCCGGGCCGCCGTCGCGCAACGCTATCTCGACCGGATCAATTTCATCCTCAATCGCCGCGAGACGGTCCGCACCGCCGACCTCAACCGCCACGTCAACCAGACCCTGCTGCTGCCCTATGTGCTGCTCGATGACCTCGCGCCCGAGGAATACGCCCGGTTGATCGAACGCCTCCCCGTCAAGTCCCCCCTGCAGGTTTACGCCACCAGCAACCGCTACTATCCCTACCAAAACGCCGCCGCGCACACCCTCGGTTATACCAGCGTGGACAGCGACCCGGACGTCGAGGATTTCCCCGGCGAGGATCTGCTCACCTTCAAGATGAAAGGGGCCGTCGGCAAAGCCGGGCTGGAAAAAATATTCGACACCCAGCTGCAAGGTCAGACCGGCGGCGCGATCTACATCGTCGACCCCGCGGGCTACAAGGTGGACCTGCCCATCGAAAAGCGCCTGCCCGTGCAGGGGAAAAGCCTGGGCACCAGCCTCGCCATCGAGCTGCAGCAGGCCGCCGAACTGGCGATGGAGGGCCGCACCGGCGCCGCCGTCGCCCTCGACATCCGCACCGGCGAGGTGCTCGTGCTCGTTTCCAAGCCCGATTACGACCTCAACAATTTCGTCCCCCGCCTTTCGACCAACGCGGCCCGGGCCATCGAGGAATCGGGCGCCTGGTTGAACCGCGCCATCCAGGGCCAGTATCCCCCCGGTTCGACGTTCAAGATCATCACCGCCATCGCCGGCCTGCGCGCCGGCACGATCGAGCCGGGCATCTCCACCGTCGATTGTCAGGGCAGCTACCAGGTCGGCAACCGCGCCTTCCCGTGCAACGCCACGAACGGCCACGGACCCAACATCGACCTCGTCAAGGCCCTCCAGCTTTCCTGCAACGTATTCTTCTACAAATACGGCCTCGCCACCACGCCCGACTTCATCGCCACCGAGGCCCGGCGCTTCGGTTACGGCCACTCCACCGGCATCGAGCTGCCCGCCGAATTCAAGAATCCCCGGGTGGCCGACCCGGCCTGGAAGAAAGCCCACATGAAGGAGCCCTGGTTTCCCGGCGACACCGCCAACATCTCCATCGGTCAGGGCGACACCCTCATCACCCCGTTACAGGCCGCGTGCATGATCGCTTCGTTCGCCCGCGGCGAGACCGAGACCAAACCCACGCTCCTGCACGATCCCCAGCGACCCGCCCAGCACACGGCCTCGATCGGCCTGTCGCCTTCCGACTACAACGTCATCCTGCGCGGCATGCAGGCCTGCTACCAGATCGGCACCGGCCGGCTGGCCAAGGTGGACGGCCTGACTGGCGCCGCCAAGTCCGGCACAGCGCAAAAGGGCCGCATCGATCTTGCCTGGCTGGTGTCCTTCGCCCCGCTCGAAGACCCCCGGATCGCGGTGGCCGTCGTGCTGGAAGGCGCGGAGGACGACAACAACTTCGGCGGCGGCACGTTTGCCGCGCCCGTGGTCAAAGCCATCCTGCAAGCGTGGAAGGACCAGCGTGACCGGCCGCCGGTGACCCCGGTGAACTTCAAGATGGAATAGGCCGCCTGCCTTGAGGCTGAAAGGTAGGGCGCGGACTCCGCTCCGCGCCGGTAGGATGACTGAAATCCCCTCTATGAAGAGGGGATTGGGAGCCATAGGCCCGGCGAAGGCTGCTGCCCGCAGGGCGGGGGGTGTAGATCGCCCACGCTACCTGAAATCAACATTCATGAAGTTCTCGTATGACCAACCCTGAGGCAACTGGCTCGAAATCTGCGCATACAAAGCACCGCCTCTGTTGAGGCGGAAAGGTAGGGCGCGGACTCCGCTCCGCGCCGGTATCGTGCCGGCAATGCCCTCACCCCGCCGCACATCCTTCGATCATGCCACCCCTGCATGGATCAAAGGTCGCCAGCTATATTTCATCACCATCTGCACCATCCCCCGGGGCACAAATCAGCTCTGTCAACGGGACGTGGCCAAAGGCATCTTCACCGCTGCCGATCACTACCATGCCAAGGGAAGGTGGCATGTGGAACTCATGCTTTTGATGCCCGACCATTTGCATGCCTTGCTCGGTTTTCCTGCCACCGAATCCATGAATCAGGTAATCCGCTCATGGAAACATTTCCTAACCTGGCGGCATGGCATCAAATGGCAGAGGGATTATTTCGATCATCGCCTCAGGAACAACGAGGGGCATGAAGAAAAAACTGCCTATATTCGTAATAATCCCGTGCGCGCTGGTTTGGCCAAGTCTTCCGAAGAATGGCCTTACGTCTGGACGCCACAAAGGTAGGGCGGTGACTCCGCTCACCGCCAAGGCGCGGAGCGGAGTCCGCGCCCTACCGTCGGCTCAATTTTCGCGCCTGCTTCGCCCGGCGGAATACCCCGCGCGGCTCCGGCCACGTCTCGCGGTGCCCGTAACGCAGTCGCCGCAGGTCGTGGACCACTGCGCCGTCCTCCGTCCTCCGTCCGCTGTTCTCTGCTGGCAGGCGCAACCGCGCCAGCCACTTCCCGGCCTTCTGCCGCACCGGGTCGAATGACTGCGGCCGGCGCCAGAGCTGCCAGCGCAGCCAGCCCCACTGGACCAGCCGCCCCCCCAGCCACCCCAGTGCCACCACCCCGACGACCAGCCCAAAGGTCCGGCCGGCCCGCGCCGCGTCCCAAGGGCGGCTCAGCCAGGCCTTGAGTCGCTTGGAAAATTCATCAAATCGCGCCCGCAGCGCCGCGCCTTTGTCCGTCGTGAACGTCTTCACCGAATCGAGCATCTGCACCTGCGCACGCGAGTCGAAATTGACGATGCGCCGATACCAGAGCACCCGCAGGCTGTCCACGCGCGCCGACCAGCTGCTGTCCTGTTCCTGCCGGGCCGCCTGCGCGGCGACCTCCGCTGCCGTGGCGACGGTCCCCGCGGTGGGATCAGCCCGCACCCAGGCCGCCTTGCCGTCATAGATTTCGACCCAGGCATGCGCGTCGGTGTTTCTCACCATGTAATAGTTTTCAAAGGCGTTGAGCACCCCGCCCCGAAATCCCGCGATCACCCGCGTGGGGTGACCGGCCGCGCGCGCCAGCACCGTGAAACCGGCGGCAAAATATTCACAAAAACCGGGCTCGTTGGAATCGAGCCAGCGCACGATGTCGTCCTTGCCCGGACCCAGCGGCAGCTTGACCGACATGGCGTAGGCATGGCGGACGTGCAGCCAGGTGATGGCGCGCCGCGTAAACTCCTCGGCGGACAGTTCCGCCCCGCCGGTGATCTCTCCCACCACGCGCTGCAGCACCGCCTCGTTGGCCGCACCCACCGGGCCCAGCAGGTTCACCCGCGGGTCGTAGCGGAATTGCTCGTTGACCGGCGGCGGATTCGCGCGCGCCGAAGCGAGCAACTGCGGAAACCGGGCGTCGTTGAGCAGCGGGGTCAGCTCGACCGCATCCAGCTGGAACGCCGTCATGGTCATCGGCTCGGTGCGCAGCGCGACGACCCGGTGGCCGGCGCTGGCCTGCAGCGGCGATACATCGCGCATCCGCAGCACGCCATAGCTGCCGGGCAGTGGCAGGAACCGGCTCACCCCCGGCTCGATATAAAACGTCCACACCCCGCCGACCGCCTTGACCTCCCGACCCAGCTGCCGGCCCCGCAACCCCTGGGTCACGCGCTGGCCGCGGATCAGTTCCCCTTTGAGCCCGGCGGAAATCCGGAAGCCCTCCGGCGTGTATTCATCGAGCACGACCAGGCGCCAGTAAGGCGATTCGCGCAGCCCCGTGGTATCAGTCAGGTCCACGCGCATCGCCACGCTCTCGTCGCGGATCAACTCGGTCACATCGCCGAACCTGACCGTGTCGCTGAAACCCGTGCGACTCTTGCGCGTGATGTAGCGGTCCAGAAAAAAGCCGCTCGCCAGTTCGAAGCGCGGGATGATGAGGAAGAGCAGGCCGGACATCACGACCACCGCGGTGAAGAGCGCGGCGGCGAAGGCCAGCAGCCGCCAGTCCGCCACCGCCCGCAGCCGCACGAAGAACCGGCCCCATTCCAGGCGGGTCCACGCCGTCTCGGACTCGGGCGTGTGCCGGGCGCCGGTCTCGGAGGCGTCAATCAGCGTGATGACAAAGAGAAAGCCCAGTCCGCAAGCCGTGAACAGCAGCAGGAGAAAGGCAAAGCCTAGGGAGACCGTGAGCACGCCCGCCACCACCACCAGGAACATGCTGAGCACGATGAGCTGCAGGTCCTCGCGCTTCCGCCGGTAGGCCACGGTGCGGTAAAGCACCAGCAGGATGGCCAGCCGGATGAACACCGGCAGCGTATCCGGGCTGAAATAAAAATCCGCCGCCATGGCCACGATGATGGCCGGCACCGCGAGCTTCCAGACCAACGGCGGCACCCGGCCCGGCAGTTGCGGCCAGACCAGCACCGCGAGGATCACCGCGCCCGCCACGCCGACCAAACCGAGGGCCTCGATATCGAGGAAAAACACCGTCCAGAGCGACACCAGCGCCAGGGTGCCGCCCAGCAGCCACTTGAGCCGCCGCAATTCGTCGAGGTTAAGCTGACGCGGTTTGACGGCCGTCGACATAGGCGGTGACTCCCCGCGCTCCTTCGGGCGCGAAAGTAATGACGTTTCTGGAATGGGATTGATTTGGTAGGGGCGGTTGCCCCCAACCGCCCTCAGGGCGATTCGGGGAATCGCCCCTACCCTCCGCCATCGGCTGCAAGACCGCCAACTCGTCCAGCAGCGCCTCCAGGTCGCGGATGCGCCGCGTTTCCAGCAGCGATCCGCCATTCACGGTCACGCCGCGGAGGCGGCCGGTGGCATAAAGGTCCTCCGCCAGGGTGCCCACGAAACTGCAGAGCAGCTCGAATTGCTCGGGGCGCGTCCAGACCGCCGCAGGCGTGTCGAGACGCAGCAGATAACCGTCATGGCTCTCGGCCGCGAACTGCCGGATCATGAGCTGCCCCAACCGCGCGCTCGCCTTCCAATGGATCAGCCGGTGCGAATCACCCTGTTCGTATTTGCGAAGCGCGAGCAGGTCGGCACCCGTGCCGGCGCGCACCGTCCGCTGTCCCGACAGGCCGGCGAGATCCGACACGGCGCCGGTCCACTGGTAGGTCACCTGCTCCGGCCAGACGAGCACGGTGTGCTTGAGCGCCGTGCCGATGTTTTTCCGCAAAAAACCGAAGGGAAACAACGAGCCCACCGCGCCCAGTTCCACGACCGCCTCGCCGCGCCGGGTGGGCTTCACGCCCCACTCCAGCGTGGCCGCGCCCCGGGGCTCGAGCCGGTCGCGCAGGAAAATCCGCCCGCGGGTGATGTGTTTCTCCGCGGCGGCCAGAATCTCGCGCATCTTCATTTCCTTGTCGGGTTTCTCCGGCGCCGGCATCTGGCGCGGCTGCGTGGCCAGCTCGAACCAGAGGCTGTAGCTCGGCAACCAGGTTTTCCGGTTCGCCACCTCCAGGGTGACGAGGGTGTCGTGACCGGCCCGCCACGGTCCGGGGGCCCGCACGCGCCAGCAGGTGCCCATGAAGTTGAACCACGACAGCAGGCCACTGAGGAGAAGACACGCCAGCAACAGCGAGAGGGTGATGAAGAGGATGTTGCTCGCCGTGTTGTAGGCCGCGGTGCCGATGCCCACGGCCAGCACCATCAGGAACAGACCAGGCACGGTGAGGGAGATGCGGTGACGTTTCGGCGGGAAGACCAGCGCCCAGAGCAGCGTGCGCCATTCGAAGGGGCGCCGGCGCCGGTCCTGGGCGCCGGGACCGTGCCAGTCGAGGCCCGGGCTGGGGAATGTGACATCCGCAGTCGGGTTCATTGCACGCCCGGGAAAAGCTCCAAGCTCCAACATCCAAGCGCCAAAGAAACTGGAAATAACAAAGCCTCAATTGGAACCTGGTAATTCACTGGAGCTTGGAACTTCCCAAGTTTACTCGGGGACCGCGATGGACGCGATGATCCGCTTCAAGGCCGCCAGCACGGTGCGGCGCTCCTCGAGCGCGTCCGAAGTCTGCCGGGCCAGCGACAGGCGATGGGCCAGCACCGGGCCCGCCGTCTCCTGGATGTCCTCCGGGATGACAAAGTCGCGGCCGTTCACCAGCGCGAGAGCCTGCGCCGCAATCCGCAGGGACAGACCGCCGCGCACGCTCACGCCGGCCTTGAACTCCACCTCGGTGCGCGTGGCGGTGATGATCTTTAGAATATAGTCCAGCACGCTGTCTTCCACAAAAACCTTGCCGGCCAGTGCCTGCATCTTGAGCACGTCCGAGCGGGTAACGACCGGGTTGAGCGCGATGGCGTCGTAACCGAGCCGCGGCGCGCGCAGGATCTCCAGTTCGTCACCGGGCAGCGGGTAGCCCATTTGCAGCCGCATGAGAAAGCGGTCCATCTGGCTCTCGGGCAGCGGAAACGTGCCCTCGTAATCCACCGGATTTTGCGTAGCCACCACCATGAAAGGTGAACCGACGGAATGCGCCTCACCGTCCACGGTGACCTTGCTGCGGTCCATCACCTCAAGCAGCGCCGACTGGGTCTTCGGGGTGGCGCGGTTGATCTCGTCCGCGAGCACGACATTGGCAAACACCGGGCCGGACTTGAAGATGAACTCCTTCACCGTCTCGTCGTAGATGGACACCCCGGTGACGTCGGTGGGCAGCAGGTCGCTGGTGAACTGGATGCGGGAGAACGCGCAGTCCATCGAACGCGCCAGCGAATAGGCCAGCGTGGTCTTGCCGACGCCGGGCAGATCCTCGATCAACAGGTGGCCGCCGGCCAGCAGGCAGACGAGCGCCTGCTCAATGACGTCGTCCTTGCCCTTGATGGTCAGGCGCATGTTGGCCTTGAGGCGGGCAAGGGCCTCCCGGGTGGAGGCGACTTCGGCGGCAGGAGCAAAATCACTCATGGCGGGATGCTACGAATACGCCCCGGATGCGCAAACGGATTCCCGCTAAGGTAGACTGCGGGAGGGGCGGTTGCCCTCAACCGCCTTCCTCGCCACACGCCAAGGGCCGTTGAGGGCAACGGCCCCTACCATTCACCAACAAAACCCTACAATATCCGTCTTAGGATCATCGGGCAATTTCTGGCCAATGTAGGGCCGGTGCTTCAGCCGTCGCCAGGCCTATGGCTGACAAGTGTCGCCGGGCCACTCCGGCCTGCCGGCAAGCGGCAGCCCGACAATTCTGAAATGAATGCTTAGGGAGTGTCTTCAAACCCCTTAAATATTCGACACCTGTCATTCTGAGCGTAGCGAAGAATCCAGTTGGATACTTGCTTCCGAGGGGAGGCGGCCTAAGTCCTGATGGATTCTTCACTGCGTTCAGAATGACAGACCGGGTTTGAAGACACTCTCTAATCATTCCACCAATCATGCTTGGACAAAAATTGGAGTTTACGCGGCCGGCACCGGTGATGGGATGGGGCCCTGATGCGTCCACTAACACTTCGCGCCGCCGGGGAGACAACCCGAAAGCTCGGCTGCGGATGGCTGGTGGCCCTGTCCGCCGTAGTCTTGGGCGGAGGCGGGTGCGCCACCTCCGGCCCAAACCATGTTTACCTCACGACGACCACCAGCCCGGCCGTGCACGACCTCGGCCCACCTCGCACCAGCATTGCCGGCGCGGTTGCGCCCGGCGAACAGGCGGTGGGCCTGGCCTACGATTTCAACACCGATCATCTCTTTGTCCGCATCGCCCCGGCCCAGGTCATCCGCGTCATCGAGCGACCTTCCGGGAAGATCCTCCGCGAAATGCCGCTGCCGGCGGAGTTGCGCACCGGGCCGGGTTCTTTGCCCCGGAGCGTGCCGGAGGACACAGCTCCGGTGGACAAACCCCGTGCTCCCAGCAGGGAGCAACAGGGCGCCGACCTGGCCATCCGCTCCAGCGACCGCCACCTCTTTGCGATCCATCCCGACGGCCGCTCCGTAGTGGAGCTCACGCTCACCGGTGAGTTTGTGCGGCGCATCGCACTCGCTGATTCGTCCGCACCGATCGGAGGATTGGCTTTCGACCAGAAAAATAGCCGGCTCATGGTGCTGACGGCCTCCTCCCCGGCCCGCATTGGATTCCTCGCGCCCGACGGCAGCGTCAGTTACCATGCGACCCTGCAAGCGACGGTGAATCCGGTGTCACTGGGCTACGATTCCGAAAACGGACACTGCTTCGTTCCGCTGGAAGACGGAAGCAGTCTGGGCGAATTCGACACCACGGGAAATCTGGTGGCGACCCACCGGACGGACAACCGGCACGCCATCACCGCACTCGACGCCGGTCCGCGCTCGTTTGTGCGGGTGTTCTGAACCGGGGCAACGGTGCTGATGTCAACCAATAGTTGACATCAACCGGAACCTGGGCCGGAAACGCGCCCGCCGATTTACCCGACCCAGCTGAGCGCCTGGATCTTCTTTGCCAGCGCGACGTCCTTCGCGGTGACCTTGCCGCCGGCGTCGTGGGTGTTCAGCCGGATGGCGACCCGGTTGTAGACGTTGCTCCAGTCAGGATGGTGGTTCATCGCCTCGGCCTCGAAGCCCACGCGCACCATGAACGACAGCGCCTCCTTGAAACTGCCAAACTTGAATTCCTTCGCCAGCGCGTCGCGCTTCCACGACCAGCCTGGCAGCGTCTCGAGCGCGGCGGCGATTTTCGTCCTGGTCAGGGGTTGAGTGGCCATAGGGTGGAAATCTACATTCCGGCAGGCAGAACGCAAGCCGCGGTCCCGCAATAGCGCCCCGATCCAGGACGGTAGGGCGTGGACTCCGCTCCGCGCCCCAGCGGTGAAGGGACTCACCGCCCTACCAAATAAAACCGCGCCTCTGCGAAGGCGGCTTGTCAAACCCTCCACCGGCTACCTAAATCGCACCTCCCGCATGTCGTCTCCCGGACCCGCCAAAATCCCCCAGCACGTCGCCATCATCATGGATGGCAACGGCCGCTGGGCGAAATCACGCGGCCTGCCCCGGCTCGAGGGTCACCGCCGGGGCGTCGAGACCGTCCGCACCGTGGTCGATGCCGCGCGCGAGATCGGCATTCGCTACATCACCCTTTATGCCTTTTCGGTCGAGAACTGGAAGCGCCCCACTGACGAGGTCTCGGGCCTGATGGGCCTGCTCGACTACTTTCTCAAGCGCGAGCTGGACAACCTCATCAAGGAGAAGGTCCGGCTGCATACCATCGGGCGCACCGATGCCCTCCCCGCCAACGTCCAGCGCGAACTCGACCGCGTGAAAGACGCCACGAAACACTTTACCGACTGGAACCTCGTCCTCGCGCTCAACTATGGTTCGCGCACCGAGGTCGCCGAGGCGGCCCGTGCCTACGCCAGTGCCGTGCAGGCCGGCACCGAGCAGCTAAACGATAATTCCTGGGAACGTTTCAGCGGCTACCTATACACTAACAAGCTGCCTGATCCCGACCTGCTCATCCGCACCTCCGGCGAGCAGCGCGTCAGCAACTTCCTCCTCCTCCAATGTGCCTACGCCGAAATGGTTTTCACACCGGTGCTCTGGCCCGACTTCGGCCGGGCCGACCTGCAGGCGGCCGTGGACGAATACGGTCGCCGCGAACGCCGCTATGGCCTGACCACCGAGCAAATTAAGTCTGGCACCAAATAATCCTGCCTCGCCTACTCTATTCCCGTGCTTTCCCGCATCCTCAGCACCCTCGTTTTATGGACCGTCATGCTGGGCGGCCTGTGGTTGTTCGGCGCCCATGCCGCCGTGGTCCTGGCCACTTTGCTCGGCGTCCTCACCCTGCACGAATTCTACGGCCTGACCGGGAAAATGGGGGCCCGCCCTTTCCATTGGATGGGCCTGAGCTTCGCCGCCCTGATGATTGCCGGGCCCTACTACCTGGCCTGGTTCACCGATGAACCTGATGTGCTCGGCAGCCTGGCCACCGGCCTGCTGGTGCTGGCCCTGCTGATTTCCTGCGTCCGCGTGCTGAGCGAGCGCGACACTTCCAACCGCATCGAGACCATTGCCGCCACCGTCGGCGGGCTCCTCTACATACCCTACCTGCTGCACTTTCTGGTCCGCATCCTCATGCGCGAGGCCGACAGTGGCGAGAACCTCGCCCTCTGCCTCTGGCTGATCGCCGTCGCGAAGTTCTGCGACGTCGGCGCCCTGCTTTCCGGCATGGCCTTTGGCAAACACCAGATGGCCCCGCAAATCAGTCCCAAGAAAACCTGGGAAGGCGCCGTCGGCGGGGTGCTCATCTCCGCGGGTATCGGGGCGGGCATCGCCTTTTTCCTGTCCGACCGGCTGCCCGGGAGCCTGACACCCACCGTCGCCGCGCTCATCGCCCTGCCCCTCGCCATCATCGCCATCATTTCCGATCTGATCGAGTCCGCCATCAAACGCCGCGCCGACACCAAGGACACCGGCCAGCTCATTCCCGGCATCGGCGGCGCTTTCGACCTGACGGACAGCCTCCTGCTGACCGCGCCGGTCGCGTATTTCATCTTCCTGTTTTTGGAGTGAGCAAGGTGGAGCGCGCTGACCCCAGCGCGCTTCAGCGGATGCGCTCGCAAAACCAGCGGGTTGAGGTCAACCCGCTCCACCCCAACCAATCCCTTCGCTGCTTTGCTTCTTCGTGTTATCTAATTCCAACGCTTCTGGCTGGATTGGGGCAGGCTGACGGGGCATAAAGCCCGTTCCTTCCTTGTGACCGTCCCTACCAAAAAACGCGTCGTCCTCCTCGGCGCCACCGGATCCATTGGCGAAAGTGCGCTGCGCGTCATCACTGCCCAGCAGGACCGCCTGGAACTCATCGGTATCGCCGCCCACAGCAAACACGCGCGCCTCGCGGAAATCGCCCGGCAGTTCGGCGTGCGACACGTCGGGCTCTACGACCCGGCCGCCCTCACCGACGCGCGCAGCGGTGGTTTTCCCGCCGGCACGATCTTCCACGGCGGAGCCGATGGACTGACCCAGCTCGCCACCCTGCCCGAGGCGGACATTGTCCTGGTCGCGATTGTCGGCACCACTGCGCTCGAGCCGACGCTCGCCGCCATCGCGGCGAAAAAGACCATTGCCCTCGCCTCGAAGGAAATCCTGGTGCTCGCCGGCAAGTTCGTGATGACGGCCGCCCGCGCCAGCGGCAGCCGGCTCCTGCCCGTGGACAGCGAGCATAACGCCGTTTTCCAATGCCTCGAGGGCCATAAATCCACCGATGTCCGCCGGCTGGTGCTCACGGCCTCGGGCGGGGCGTTCCGCGACTGGCCGCTGGAAAAACTCTCGCAGGTGACCCCGGCCGATGCCCTCAAACACCCGAACTGGGCCATGGGCCCAAAAATCACGGTGGATTCGGCCACGCTGGCCAACAAGGGCCTCGAACTGATCGAGGCCCAGTGCCTGTTCGACCTGCGGGCCGACCAATGCCAGGCCGTGCTGCACGCCCAGAGCATCGTGCATGCCCTCGTCGAATTCAACGACGGCTCGATGCTGGCCCAACTCTGCCCGCCGTCGATGACGTTCCCCATCCAACACGCCCTCCTTTATCCGGACCGGGCCCCGACCGGCACCGATACGGCGCTGTCCCTGGACAGGATTTTTTCCCTCGATTTTCGGCCGGCCGACGAAGCCCGCTACCCCTGCCTGCGGCTGGCGCGGGAATCCATGGCCGCCGGCGGCAACGCCCCGGCCGTATTTAACGCCGCTAACGAGGTGGCCGTCGCGGCTTTCCTGCAAAACCGGGTCCCCTACCTTGCGATTCCCCGGATTATTGAACACACTCTGGCCACGGTTAAATTGATCGAGCCCACCACGCTCGACCAGGTCCTGGCCGTCGATGCCGAAGCCCGGCGCGTTGCCCAAACTTTTACCAATCAATCTTAGCCATCTGTCATTCTGAGCACAGCGATCCATCTGCACTCACGCATCCCACTGGATCCTTTCCTCCGTTCACGATGACACGCCCCTAACATGGAATTCCTTTCCAGCTTATTCAGCAGCATCTGGTCGATCTTCCTGATCGTCCTCTTCTTTGGTGGCTCGATCTTCGTCCACGAGCTCGGCCACTTCCTCGCCGCCCGGCGCCGCGGCGTGAAGGTCACCCGCTTCTCCATCGGCTTCGGTCCGGCCATCTGGAAATGGACCGGCAAGGATGGCGTCGAATACCGCCTGTCCTGGATCCCTCTCGGCGGCTACGTGGCCCTGCCCCAGCTGGCCGACATGGCGGCGATCGAGGGCGAAGCCGAGCAGGCCGAGCCGTTACCGCCGATCAGCTACAGCACCCGGATGATTGTTTTCGCCGCCGGCGCGTTCTTCAACGTCCTCTTCGCCTTCGTCCTCGCCAGCATCCTCTGGGTGGTGGGCCAGCCGACCAGCGAGGAACTCTCGACCACGCGCATTGGCTACATCGCGAAGACCATTACCCTGGCCGATGGCACCGTCGTCACCGCCCCCGCCCTGCAGGCCGGCATGAAGGTGCCATCCGCGCCATCGACGGCACCAAGGTCAACGACTGGCCTGAACTCCTGCAAACCCTCGTCATGAGCGCCGGCCTCGCGGACGACGGCCAGCGCCGCGCCGTTTTCACGGTGGAACGCGACGGCCAGCTGATCGACCTGCCGGTCTATCCGCGCCTTTCGGGCGAGGATAACAACCGCCGCGTCGGGATCATCTACGCCTACACGCCCATTGTCGCCAGCGTGCCCGACAAATCCTTCGCCCAGTCCATCGGGATGCAGCCGGGCGACCGGCTGGTTGAACTCGACCGCCAGCGCTTGCTGAACATGGCCACCCTGCTCGATGCGATGCAGGAACAGCCCGCCCGCGCCTTTACCATCACGGTCGAGCGCGGCACGGAGCTCGTCGAACTCAAGATCCCCGCCGACCGCCCGAAGGACACACCCGCCTGGTTTGGCGCGGTTTATCGCACCAGCTTCGGCCTGAAGCACACCAACCCGTTCCAGCAACTCTCCAGCCAGGTCGTCATGACGGTGCGCACGCTGTGGAGCCTTATCCACCCCAACTCCGATATCGGCATTTCCAAGCTGAGCGGCCCCATCGGCATCGGCAAAATCTATTGGGACGCTTCCGAAGCCGGCTTTCGCTATGTGCTCTGGATCGCGATCCTGGTGAACGTGAACCTCGCCATCTTCAACCTGCTGCCGATTCCCGTCCTCGATGGCGGCCACATGCTGTTCGCGACCATCGGGCGGCTGCGCGGGCAGGCCCTCCCGGTCAACTTTATCGCCGCGACCCAAAGCATCTTCATCGTGCTGCTCTTCACGATGATCATCTATGTGAGTGTCTTCGACGTGCGGCGCATCGCCCGCGATGTGCGCACCGACTCCCAGTCCAAGGAAGCGGCCGAGGCCGCGAAGAAGGCCGCCGAACCGGCGCCGGCTGGCAAGTGACAGGTGGCGAGTGATGAGTGACAAGATGCCCGATTCTTTGCGGGCCTTCTCCCAGCACTTGCCACGTGGGGATGGATCTTATCACTTATCACCGGTCACTCGTCACTTCCCCATGTCCTACTGCGCGTCCCGCTACCACACGCTCCGCCGTCGCACCGTTGAGGTGAAGGTCGGAGGCGTGGGCATCGGTGGCACGAACCCCGTGCGCATCCAGTCGATGACCACGAGCGACACCCAGGACGTCGCCGCCACCGTCAAACAGTCCATCGCCCTGGCCGAGGTCGGCTGCGAGATCGTCCGCATCACCGCACCCAATGTCGCCGCCGCCAAATGCCTGCAGGACATCCGCACGCAGTTCTCTGCCGCGGGCTTCAGCCACATCCCGCTGGTCGCCGATATTCATTTCCTCCCCTCCGCGGCCATGGAGGCCGTCGAGCACGTCGAGAAGGTCCGCGTCAACCCGGGCAATTACGCCGACAAGAAAAAATTCGCCGTCAAGGAATACACCGACGCCGACTACGACCGCGAGTTGGAGCGGCTGCATGAGTCCTTTTCGCCACTCGTGAAGCGCAGCAAGGAACTCGGCCGGGCCATGCGCATCGGCACCAATCACGGCTCCCTCTCGGACCGCATCATGAACCGCTACGGCGATACGCCGCTCGGCATGGTCGAGAGCGCGCTCGAGTTCCTCCGCATTGCCCGTAACCACGACTATCACGCCATCATCCTCTCGATGAAGGCCAGCAATCCCAAGGTCATGATCCAGGCCTACCGCCTCCTCGTGGAACGGATGGCGCAGGAGGACATGCATTACCCGCTGCACCTCGGCGTCACCGAGGCGGGCGATGGCGAGGACGGCCGCATCAAGTCCGCCATCGGCATCGGCAGCCTGCTGCTTGACGGCCTGGGCGACACCATCCGGGTGTCGTTGACCGAGGACTCGGTCTACGAGATCCCCGTGGCCCGCGCCATCGCCGACAAGGTCATGAGCCTCTGGCGAACAGCGAACAGCGAACATCGAACGCTGAACACCGAAGGTTCGGCTCCGTCGGCTTTGGAAGTTCAAAGTTCAACGTTCGATGTTCAACGTTCCGGCCTGCTCCTGAGCGACTCGGTGGATCCCTACCACTTTGCCCGCCGTGAGACCGCGGTCCTCAAGTTTTCGGACAGATGCATCGTGGGTCCCGAGCAACCGCCCCGCGTCATCGTGCGCTCGACGCTGGCCGGGCTGGCTGAGGCAACCAAGGCCCTCGCTGCCCCGAAGCTCAAGGACACACCGGCCGAGGGCCTGCTGGTGCCGGTCAGCTCCGTCACCGAATTGGAGTCGGTTTGTAGGTCGGGCTTTATGCCCGACACGTCGGGCGTAAAGCCCGACCTACAAATAGAATTCCTCGCCTTGGAACTCGCGCCTTCCCTCACGTCGGCCGACTTGGAATCCGCGATCCGCAACCGGAAATCGAAAATCCTCCTGGTCCGCCGCTTTGAGGCCGGTGAAACCGCCCAGTTGATCGCGTTCACGGAACTCGCCCGCCGACACGGTCATTTCCTGGCCGCGGAGATCGATCCAGATAATTTCGGCCCCTATGAGACCGTGGTGCGCAAACTGGGTGATGCCGGCCTGTTGTTCACGCTTTCAGCCCTGCGCCCGCAGGCCATTGCCGCCCACAGCATTGGCGCTTACCGTCGTCTGCTCGAACACCTCAAGGCCGCTGGCACAAAAGCCCCGATCTGGATCCGTAATACGGCCAAC
>JBKJRX010000161.1:0-5487 GCA_046593155.1 Lacunisphaera sp. | reverse complement strand
CGCGCCCGCGCGACGACTTGTGTTTGGCGCGGTGTTTCTTGCTCTCGATCATCCGGGCCTTCTGGCCGCGGGATTTCTGGCGGGTCTGTCGGCGGGTGAGTTCCCGCGCCGCCTGCTTCTGGCTGGCGGCCTCGGCCCGGCGCCATTCCAGCTTTTCAGCCAGCTCCGTCCACGCCAGCAGCCGGTTGACGCTCTGGCTGCGTTCGCGCTGACAGCGCACCTCCACCCCGGTCGGCCGGTGCTGCAGCCAGACCGTGGACGAAGTTTTGTTGATCTTCTGGCCGCCGGCCCCAGCCCCGCGGATGAACTGCTCCGCCACCTCCCCGGGCTTTACGCCCAAGGAGACAAATCGCGCCCGCAGCGACGCTTCCACGATATCTGGAAAATCGGCCATGGTCTGGTTTAGCCACAAAGAGTCACAAAAAGACACGAAAAAGCTGTCGCCCATTCCCATCATTCGGCCTGCCTTGGTTTTTGTGCCTTTTGGCGACTTTTCGTGGCCAACATCTGAACTCTCTGTCACTTCGGCAGTCTTACTGCGCTTCCCTACTCATCACTTGTCACTGGCCACACATCACTTTTCACTCACCCCATGATCAACGGTCCCACTTGGTCCCAAAAACTCCGCACCGAAATCGGTCAGGCCGTCATCGGCCAGGACGCCGTCATTGAGCGCATGCTGGTCGCCTTGCTGGCCAACGGCCACGTCCTCCTGGAGGGCATGCCGGGCCTCGCCAAGACGCTCCTCATCAAGTCCCTCGGCACCGCCATGGGCGTCCAGTTCGAGCGCATTCAGTTCACACCCGACCTGCTGCCGAGCGACGTCGTCGGCACGATGATCTTCTCGCCCAAGGACGGCGGATTTACGACCCACCGGGGCCCGATCTTCGCCAACCTCGTCCTCGCCGACGAAATCAACCGCGCGCCGGCCAAGGTCCAGTCCGCCCTGCTTGAGGCCATGCAGGAGCGGCAGGTCACCATCGGCGGCAACTCGCACATCCTGCCCAAGCCGTTCTTTGTAATGGCCACGCAAAACCCGGTCGAGCAAGAGGGCACCTACCCGCTGCCGGAAGCCCAGACCGACCGCTTCCTTTTCAAACTTCTCGTCGACTATCCGTCCGCCCCTGAGGAATCCCTGATGATGGAGCGCTGGGGCCAGGTCACCAAACAGCCCGAGCTCAAGGCCGTCTCCAGCGGCGCCGAGTTGCTTGAGCTCCGCAGCCAAATCGACGCCATTCATGTCGCGCCCGCCGTGCAGGCCTACATCCTCGCCCTCGTCCGCAGCTCGCGCGATCTCGCCGCGCAGGCCGAGGGTGGTGCCGCGAAGCGTCTGCTCAACTTCGGTGCCTCGCCCCGCGCTTCCCTCGCGCTCTTTCAGGCCGGCCGTGCCCTCGCCTGGCTGCGCGGCGGCGACTATCTCTCCCCGGCCCTGGTCCAGGAGATCTTCCACGACGCCCTCCGCCACCGCGTTGGTCTCACCTACGAGGCCGAGGCCGAGGGCCTCACTGCCGACAAGATCCTTGACCAGGTCCTGGTCCGCACGCCGGTGCCGGCTGTGGCGTGAAAAACTCCAAGCTCGCAACCTCCAAACTCCAGAGAATTTTCAATGAACCATAATCCAACCCGACCCGCGCCCGGCGCCGGCCCTTGGTGTTTGGTGCCTGGTGTTTCATTGGAAGTTGGCTGTTGGAGCTTGGAGCTTCGCTAAGCCATGCCCAGTCCCACCACCACCCCGGCTTCCCTCGTCACCTCGCAACTCGCGCTTCTGCGCCAGCTCGAGTGGCGCGTGCGTCATGCGGTGGAAAACGTGCTCAGCGGCGAATACCGCTCCGCCTTCCGGGGTCGGGGCATGGAGTTCGACCAGGTCGTCAAATACACCTTCGGCGACGACATCCGCGACATCGACTGGAACGTCACCGCCCGCCTCGGCGAACCCTATCGCAAGAAGTTCATCGAGGAGCGCGAGGTGTCGCTGCTGCTGCTGTTCGAGGACAGTGTCAGCCTGCAGTTCGGGTCCGGCGCGCAGTCCAAGCGCGAAGCCCTGCTCGAGTTGGCCGGCCTTGTGATGATGCTCGGCGCCGTCAACCGCGACCGCGTCGGTTTCCTCCACGCCTCGCCCGCCGGCTATAAATTACAGGAGCCGGTGCGCGGTCGCGGCCAGATCCTGCACGCCGCCGCCACCCTGCTCGGCCAACCGACTCCGGATCTGTCCTCTCCCGGACCCCAGACCCCAGACCCCGGATCCAATTTCATCCCTTGGCGCCTGCTGGCCCAGGCCGCGCCGCGCCACAGCATTCTGATCTGGCTCGGCGATTTCCCGCCGCGCATCGAACCCGAGGGCTGGAGCGTGCTCTCGCGCCGTTACCAGACGATGGGGTTTCGCGTCGAAGACCCGTGGGAGCGCGAGCTGCCCGCCGATCGCATCCTCACGACCTACGACCCGGTCGCCGGCCGGCTGGTGAACCTCAACGGCGCTTCCTCCGCTCAGCGGGCCGCCCATGCTGAATGGGTGCAGCAACGCGAAGCCGCCTTCCGCACCATCTTCCCCAACATTCTGAGCCGGCTCACCGTCCGCACGGACGAGGAGCGCCTCGACGCCCTCGTCCGCTTCTTCCACCGCCGCATGGCTGCTGGCCGGCGCCGCTGACGCGGCGGAAGCTCCACCCTCCAATTTCCAAAGAAACACCATGCACCAATCCCCCAAATATTCCCGAGTGGTTGTTTCCCGTTGTTTCTACGCTTGGCCATTCTCTGGAGCTTGGATGTTGGATGTTGGAATTTTCTGTTCCGCATGAAGGACTACGCTCTGCATGACCCGCTGTGGCTCCTCGCGCTGCTCATCCTGCCGCTGCTCATTTGGGTGCGCGGCCGACGCGGCGCCCCGGTGCTGGTCGTGCCTTTCGCCGCCGCCTGGCACCGGCCGTCGCTCATCCCCACCTCGCGCTGGCCGGCCGCCTTGGCCATGACCGGGCTCGTCCTGCTCATCGTCGCCCTCGCCCGCCCGCAGATCGTCGAGGACAAGCGCGAGGTGAAGCAACAGGGCTACGATTTGATGCTCTCGATCGACCTCTCCGGTTCGATGCTGGCGGAAGACTACGAGCGCAACGGCGAGCGCATCAACCGACTGCAGGCCATCAAGCCCATCATCCAGGCGTTCATCAGCCAGCGCACCAGCGACCGCATCGGCATGGTCGTCTTCTCCGGCCGCGCCTACACGCTGGCCCCGCTGACCTTTGACCACGAGTGGCTGGGGCGTCAGGTCGAACGCCTCAAGCTTGGCATGATCGAGGATGGCACGGCCATCGGCGACGGCCTCGGCGTGGCCCTCACCCGCCTCGAACAGGCCCAGCGCGAGGAGGGCGGCAAACGCAAGGGCGCCTTCGTCGTGCTCATGACCGACGGCGCCAACAACCGCGGCACACTCACGCCCGAGCAGGCGACCGAGATCGCCAAATCCCGCGGCCTGCCGGTTTATACCATCGGCGCCGGTCGCGACGGCCTTGTGCCCATGCCGGTCTTCGACGACAGCGGCCGGCGGCTGGGCACCCGGCGCGTGATCTCGGACCTCGACGAGGGCCAGCTCCGCGCCATTGCCGACGCCACCGGCGGCAAGTTTTTCAGGGCGTTCGACATCGACACCGCCGAAAAGGCCTTCGCCGCGATCGATACGGCGCAGAAGATCGAGTTCACTGCCAAGTCTTACCTGCTCACGACCGAGTTGTTCCACTGGCTGGCGGTCCCCGGTGCGGTGCTGCTGTTCCTGGGTGCGCTGTTTGCCCTGCCGCCTTCGCTGCCCTTCCGTGGTAGGGCGCGGACTCCGCTCCGCGCCCAACCGGCGGCGAAGGGACTCGCCGCCCTACCCTCAAAATGAGCTTCCATTCCCCGCATCTCCTCTGGTTGCTCGCCCCGCTCGTGCTGCTCTTCTCCTGGGAGCTGGCGCGCCACACCGCGCGCGCCGTGGCGACGTGGCCGAAGATCGCACGCGCCTGGGCGGGGGCCTTCGACGTTTCCCTCGGCGCGAAACACACCACTGCGGAAACCCGCCCGCGCATCTGGCTCTGGTTCGGTCTCGCGCTGTGCATCGTCGCCCTCGCCCGCCCGCAATGGGGCGTCATCGAGGAACAGGCGTTCGACCAGTCCCGCGAGGTCCTCATCGCCATGGATCTGTCGCGCTCCATGCTCGTGCAGGACGTGAAACCTTCCCGCCTCGACCGCAGCAAGCTGCTCATCAACTCCCTGCTCGACGGCCTCAAAGGCGAGCGCGTGGGGCTTGTGCTGTTCGCCGGCACCGCCTTCCTGCAGGCTCCACTCAGCTCCGACTACGAGGTGTTGCGGGAGTTCCTGCCGGTATTGAACCCCGACTACCTCCCCGAAGGCGGCTCGAACTACAAGGCCATGCTCGAGGCGTCGATGGCGGCCTTCGGCACCTCCACCGCCGACCGCTACCTTATCATCCTCAGCGACGGCGAAAGCACCGTGGACGACTGGAAGGGGCTGACTGATTCACTCAAGGCCAAGGGTATCCGCGTCATCGGCCTCGGTGTCGGCACGGCGCAGGGTTCGTTCATCCCCGAGGCGGGCGGCGGGTTGGCCAAGGACGAGCGCGGCGCCGTCGTCATGTCACGGCTCAACAGCTCGACCCTCCAGGAACTCGCGCAGGTGACAGGTGGTGCCTACACCGACGCCAGCTCCTGGGTGGACCTGCCGGCCTTGCTCAAGAAAACCGTCGAGGCCGGCCGCAAAGGCGAGTTCGCCGAGAAAAACACCGCCCGCCTGGTGGAGCGCTTCCAGTGGTTCCTCGCGCCCGGCCTGCTGCTGTTGCTCATCAGTTTCTGGACCGAGTTTCCGGTCCGCCCGCGCGAGCGGGCTTTGCCGCTGGGTCGCGCGAGAAGTCAGAAGTCAGAGGTCAGAAGTCAGCTTTCCACCGCAGCCAGCCTCGTCTTGGGCCTGCTCTGGCTTACAGCCTTCAGCTTTCAGCCTTCAGCTTTCGCCGCCGAAGGCGCTGAGGACGCCCTCGCCAAGCCCCTCACCACCACCGTGGCCCGGCTCGCCTCCAAGGACACCATCACCGCCAAGGAATACGGGGAGATGGCCCAGACCACGGTCACCTACGGCCAGCGGGTGAAATCCGCCCAGCAGCAACCCTTGGAGAATGTCATCCGCGACGCCCTGCAAGCCGTCGATACGGGCGAGAAGCTTGACGCCAAGGCGTCCGATTGGCCGAAGCTCCGGACAGAACTGGAGGACCTGCTCAAGAAGGAAGAACCGCCGCCACAGGACAAAAAGGACCAAGACAAGCAGGACCAGCAGAAGAAAGACCAGCAACAGGATCAAAACCAGCAGCAAGATCAGCAGCAGGACAAGGATCAGCAACAGCAGCAGTCCGACCAGCAAAAGCAGGAGCAGGAACAGAAGGAGCAGCAGCAGAACAAGGACGCGTTCGGCGACATGAAGGACAAGCCCCCAGACCCCAAACCCCAGACCCCG
>JBKJRX010000145.1:0-16055 GCA_046593155.1 Lacunisphaera sp. | reverse complement strand
GCGCCGCTCGGGCCGACGAGCGCGCAGACGGTGCCGGCCGGAATGCTGGCGTTGACCTTCTTCAAGGCCGGCGAGTCGCCGTAGGCAAAAGTGACATCCGTGAACTCCACGTGCCCGCGCAGGCGGTCGACCGGAACCGGCGTGACCGGGTCGGCGATGGTCAACGGCTCGTGGAGGACGTATTCCAGGCGTTCGAGAGAGGCGCCGCCGCGGTTGATCTCAGTGTTAAGGTAGCCGAGCTTCTTGATCGGTTCGTAGCAGAGGTAGAGCGCCATGATGATGGCGAAAAAGGTGTCCCACTCGACGCCGGACTTGTAGGCAAACAAGAGGGTGGCGGCGATACCTGCACCGGAAAGGACCTCAATAATGGGAGTGAGCGCCTTGGCGTATTTCACGGTTTTCATCTGGGCGGTGACAAGCCCGCTGGTGGATTGACCGAAGCGATCGATCTCCCGCTGCTCGAGGCCGAAGGCCCGAACCTCCCGGGCCGCGGAGAAGTTCTCCACAAAATGCGAGGTGATGTCGCCAATTTGATTCTGCACCTGCAGGGCGCGCTTAACGATCTTCTTGCCGACGTAGTGCACGGGCAGGACGGTCAGTGGCACGACGGCAAGACAGACCAGCACCAGCAGGGCGCCGTCGGTCATGAAGGCCTGAGCCACCAGGAAACCAAGGGCCCCTAGGAGCTGCATGGGCTGTTTCACGCCATCATCCGCCATCAGGGAGAGGGTGAACTGCAATTGGGCGGTGTCGGAAGTGCCGCGGGCGACCAGATCGCCACTGGATTTGCGCTGCAGGAAGGAGAGCGGGAGCAGTTGGAGTTTGCGGAAATAGTCGAGCCGCACGCCTTCCAGAATCCGGAGGCCGGTCAGCTGGACGTAGTAACTGTTGAGATAGCCACTGACGGCCCGCAACAGGAAGATCATCGGCACGCAGGCGACGATCAACAGGATAATGTTATAGGGCAGCGGGAAATCCTGGCGTTCGAAAATCGGCGGGAAGGCGTATTTGACCATCACCGGGAAGCCCACCCCGCTGGCCAAACCGAAGATCAGGCCGAAAAAAATCGCGGCGGCCAGGGTGCCCCGGTTGGACTTCAGGTAACGCAGGTAGGGGATGAAGCGGCGGAGCATGTGGGCGGAAGACAGATGACAGAGGACGGAGGACAGAGGCCAGACGGAAAACACTCGGAATCAGTTGTAGGAGCCTGCTGGCAGGCGGATCAGGACAATGCCGGTTGGCGCGCGTTCCAATCGCCTGCAAGCAGGCTCCTCCAACAAGGCATCAATCCTTCGCGGCGCGCACGTCCAACGCGTCGCGGAGACCGTCGCCGAGGAAATTGAGCGAGAAGAGCGTGAGCGAGAAGATGCCGCCCGGAAAAACAAGCAGCCACCAGAACTCCTCCATTTTTTCGGCCCCGTCCTTGATGAGCGTGCCCCACGAGCTCATGGGCGGCTGGACGCCGAGGCCGAGGAAGCTGAGGAACGCCTCAAGCAGCATGACGCCGGGAATGGTCAGCGTGGTGTAGACGATGATCGGACCGAGGGCGTTGGGCAGCAGGTGGCGGAAGATGATGCGACGATGGCCAAAGCCGAGCGCCCGCGCCGCCTCGATGAACTCCATTTTCTTCAACGCCATGATCTGGCTGCGGACGATGCGGGCCATGGTCAGCCACTCGACGGCGCCGATCGCGACGAAGAGCAGGATGATGTTCCGGCCGAAAAAAACCATGAGCAAGATGACGAAGATAGTGAAGGGCAGGGCGTAGATGATGTCCACCAAGCGCATCATGACGGCGTCGGTCTTGCCGCCGAGGTAGCCGGCCACGGCGCCGTAGACGACACCGATGGTCAGGGCGACGAAGGTGGCGCAGAGTCCGACCCCCAGCGAAATACGGCCGCCGTAGAGCAGGCGCACGAGGAGGTCGCGACCGAGCGTATCGGTGCCGAGCCAGTGCGCGCCCGAGGGCGGTGCGGCGCCGAGGTCGAGGTTCTGTTCCTGGTAAGTGGCGCGCAGGAACCACGGGCCGGCGACGCACAGCACCGCGAGCACGATGAGCATGACGCCCCCGATCACGGCCAGGCGGTTCTGCTTCAGCCGGTGCCAGGCGTCGCGGCCGGGGGAGGAGCCGGGTTCGACAACCGGGGAACCACTGATGGCGGACGGTGCTGGAGACGCAGGCATTTTTAGAACCACTAATTCCCACTAATCAGCACTATTGGCTGGGGGTTTATCAGGGCTGAATCATTAGTGATCATTAGTGTAGATTAGTGGTTAAACGCCTCAGTCGAACTTCAGCTTCGGATTGAGCCACACTTGCACGACATCGACGACCAAGTTGCACACGACGATCAGGCTCGCGTAAAGAATGACGGTGCCGAGCACGAGGGTGTAGTCGCGGTTGAAGGCGCTGTTGACGAACTCGCGGCCGAGGCCGGGGATCTGGAAGATGGTCTCGATGACGAACGAGCCGGTGAGGATGCCGGCGACCGCGGGACCGAGGAAAGAGATGACCGGCAGCAGGCCGCCGCGCAGGGCGTGCCGCAGCACGACGCGGATTTCCGAGGCGCCCTTGGCGCGGGCCGTGCGGATGTAGTCCTGGTTGAGCACCTCAAGCATGCCGCCGCGCGTCAACCGCATCACGTAAGCGGCATAGACAAAGCCCAGCGTGAGGGCCGGCAGCACGCGGTCGGTCCAGTCATACCAGCCGGACGCATTGACCCAGCGGAGGTGGATGGCGAAGAAAAGCACCAGCAACGGGCCGAGGACGAAGGTGGGCACGCAGATACCAAGCATGCCGGTGGAGCTGGCGAGGTAGTCGAGCCAGCTGTTGCGGCGGACGGCGGCCAGCACGCCCAGCGGCAGGCCGATCAGCAGGGCGACGCCGAGCGCGAGGCCGCCGAGCTCAAGCGACACGGGCAGCTTGTCGCCGATGATCTCGTTGACGCTGCGGTTGGAGTATTTGAAGGACGGGCCGAAGTCGCCGCGGAGGACCCGGCCGAGATAGTTCGTGTATTGACGCCAGAGCGGCTGATCGAGGCCGTAGTGGGCCTCGAGGTTGCGGAGGATCTCGGGTGGGAGGGCCTTCTCCGAGGTGAACGGGCCGCCCGGGACGAAGCGCACCATGAAGAACGTCGCCGTGATGATCACGAGGAGGACCGGAATGGTCTGCAGCAGGCGGCGGGCGATAAAGCGGAACATGAGATCGCGCGGAGAATCCAGAAATCAGGATTCAGAAGCCAGAAGGAAAAATGACCGGCCGGCGCGGCGGGCGGCCCGTCCGGGCGGGGTCATTTCGATTCCAGCCACATTCCTTGGTAGGGATGGATGTCGAACAGGTTCGGGAAGCGTCCCCGCACCGCAGCATGCACGAGGTGGCGGCTGGTTTCATGATAGAGGGGAAGAATGGGGACGTCGCTCAGCAAAAGAGTCTCGGCTTCACGATAGCGGGCCAGGCGGGTCGCCTCGTCGAGGGTCCGGGCGGCGGAGAGGGCGAGGCGGTCATAGACGGGATTGGCGTAGCCCGTGGTATTCTGGCCGCCGTCGCTGAGATAGACGGTGAGAAAACCGAAGGCATCGGGGTAATCGCCGAACCAGCTGGCGCGGCTGAGCTGGTATTGCTTTCCGATCCGCTCTTGGAAGAAGACCTTGCTGTCCTTGGTGGCGATACTCACGTGCACCCCGAGGTTTTTTTGCCACAACTGCTGCACGATCTCGGCGATTTCGCGGTGGAGCTGGCTGGTGTTGGTGGCCAGTTCGACCGGCGGGAACCCCCGGCCATCCGGGTAGCCGGCGGCGGCCAGCAGCCGGCGCGCTTCGGCGGCATCGAAGCGCAACGCCGCCTCGCCCGCGTAGGCATAGCCGGCGTCCGGCGGCACAAAGGACCGGGCGGGCCGGATGCCACTGCCCACCTGGCTGGTCACGATGCTTTCGCGATCGAGGGCGAACGAAAAGGCCCGGCGCACGCGCACGTCGTCAAAAGGCGGGCGAGTGACATTGAAAACGTAGGCATAGGTGGCGAATGTCGGGGCGACGACCAGGGGGCTGGCCGGCTGCGCTGCGTAGTCGCGCAATTTGCTGCCGGGCACATTTTCCGTGATATGCAGCTGGCCGGAGCGGTGGGCGCGCTCCTCCGTGTCGGCGTTTTCGATGCTGTGGAAATGGATTTCACTCAGCCGGACCCGGCCCGCATCCCAATAAAGGGGGTTTCGTTTCACAATGATGGCCTGGCCTGATTTCCAATCCGCCAAAGTGAAGGGCCCGTTGCTGACCAGCCGCCCGGGCTTGGACCAGTCGGAGAAGGGTTGGTCGAACCGTCCGTATTTTTCCACGGTGGCGCGGTGCACGGGATACCAGGACCAGTTGCCCAGCAGGAAGAGGAAGTAGGGGGTGGGGTGGGCGAGTTCGATGCGCAGGGTGCGGTCGTCCAGGGCGCGAATCCCCACCGTCGAGAAATCCGCCGCCGTGGCCGCCGTGTATTCCTTGGCGCCCCGGACATCGTCGTAATAATAGCGAAACGGTGAACCCAGCGCGGGTGACAGGATGCGGCGGGCGCTGAAGACAAAATCCTGGGCCGTGACGGCGTCGCCGTTGGACCAGCGGGCGTCGGCCCGCAGGTGAAAGGTGTAGGCGAGCCCGTCCGGCGAGATTTCCCAGCTCGCCGCGGCTCCCGGGATCGGCTGCAGGTCCTGCGGGTCATAGCCGACCAGACCCTCGTGCAGGGCCATCAGGACTCTGAAGTGGGATTGGAACTGCAGCATGTGCGGATCCAGATCCTGCGGTTCAGTGGCGATGCCCTGATGGAGAATCTGCGCGCGGTTGCCGGCCTCGACCGGCGTCTCGTGCCGGCTACAGCCGGCGGCCGCGAGCAGAAGACATCCGCCTACGCACAAGGCTACGGCGGACTGACGGAGAACGGAGGTCAGCAGACAGGGCTTCGGGCGCGGCGCGGGCACGGAGGGAGGAGAGCTCCCTGCGTGCCTGGAAGCAAAAGAAAACCCGGGCGTGGCGGCCCGGGTGCAGGTTGGGCGCTCGCGGCCCACCTACTTCATCATCGCGTCGCGCCTGGCCTTGAACTCGTTGCCGGGCTTCCACTCGGGCCAGGTGTCACCGTTGGCGATACGCCAGCCGACTTGGAGCAGGAAAACAGCGTCCTGTGCCGCGCCCTCGAAGGTCCAGTCGGGCTGCACCTCGTCGGTGACCTTGTGGTAACGGTTGGCGATGTAGTCGTTGATGTTCTTGTCGGCGAAGTCCGCCGGCTGGCCGATGTAGGTGCGGCCGTTCTTCGGATAGTAGGAGGGCACGCCGACCTTCGCGAATTCGAAGTGGTCGCTGCGGTAATAGGAACCGCGTTCGGGGTTGGCCTCGGGCTTCATCTCGCGGCCCTGCGCGGCAGCGACTGCGATGCCGATGTCGTCGATGGTCGAGGCGCCGAAGCCGATCGTCGCCATGTCGCTCGTCGGGCCAAACATGTTGGAGCCGTCGATGTTGATGTTCGCGAGGGTCTTGGTCAGCGGGTAAAGCGGGTCCTGTGCGTAATAGTGCGAGCCGAGCAGGCCCTTTTCCTCGGCGGTCACGGAAAGGAAAAGGATGCTGCGTTTCGGGCGCTGGCCGGCGGGCAGTTCGGTGAAGGCGCGGGCGAGCTCGAGCAGTTGGGCGACACCGGAGGCATTGTCGGCCGCGCCGTTGAAGATTTTGTCGCCCGGCAGACGGTCGTCGCGGCCGAGGTGGTCCCAGTGGGCGGTGTAGATCACGTATTCGTCGCGCAGCTTCGGGTCGGAGCCCGGCAGGAGGGCGACGACATTCTTGGAGGCGACGGGACGGAGGAGGTTGTCGACGTTGAAAGTGGCCTTGGCGCCGAGAGCGATGGGTTGGAAATCCGGGCGCATGGCGGCGGCCTTGGCGCGATCGTAGTCCTTGCCCGAGGCGGTGAAAAGCTTGCGGGCGGCGTCGAGCGTGAGCCAGCCCTCCATGGCGACGTTGCCGGCGTTCAGGTCGGGCGCGCTGATCTCGAAGTTCTCGCGGCTACGGCTGCCGGTGATGACGGCGAAGGGGTAGGCGGCGGGGGCGGTCTCGTGGACTATGAGGCAGGCGGCGGCGCCCTTGGCGGCGGCGATCTCGTATTTGTAGGTCCAGCGGCCGTAGTAGGTCATGGCCTTGCCGGCGAAAAATTTCGGGTCGAGCGCGCCGTCGGCGGTGGTGACTGGCGGGTCGTTGATGAGCATGACGACTGTCTTGCCCCGCACGTCGACGCCCTTGAAGTCGTCCCAACCGAACTCAGGCGCGACGATGCCGTAACCGACGAAGACGACGTCGGTGTCCTTGGCCCCGACCTGCGGGACGAGGCGGCTGGAGGGGCCGACGAAATCGTTGATGTTCTCCATCGTGAGCGTGCGCCCATCGAGGGTAAACGAGAGCGTGGGGGTCGAGGAGATGCCGACCAGCGGGACGTTCTGGATGTAAGTGCCGTCGGGATTGCCCGGCTGCAGGCCGAGCTTCTGGAACTCGCTGACGAGGTAGGCGACGGTCTTCTCCTCACCGGCCGAGCCGGGCGCGCGGCCCTCGAACTCGTCCGAGGCGAGGATCTTGGTTCGCTCGAGGATCTTCGCAGCGGAGATGACGGGAGTCGGATCTGCGGCCAGCGCAGCCGCCGCGGCCCCGAGGAGGACAACAGACAACGATTTGAATTTCATAGGGGAGGAACCCTCGAATGTGCGAGGCGGGTGCATCGTGGCAAGAGGGGAAACTCACCGCTTTGATCCAAACCGGTTCTGATGTAGGAGCTTGCTTGCAAGCGACCCGAACTCACGCCGACAGACCGCGTTGAATCGCTTGCAAGCAAGCTCCTACAAGAAAATCACTCGACGGACAAGTCGCGATAAAACCGCGTCCAAAGCCGGTCGGCGCGCCAGTTTTTCAAGCGCGGGGAGACGAGGAAGTTCTGCGTGTTGAAATAGAGCGGTATGACGGGCATCTCCGCGAGGAGGAGTTTCTCGGCCTGCTGGTAGGTCGCGTTGCGGGCGGCGGGATCGAGTGAGGTGGTGGCGGCGGCCACGAGCCGGTCGAATTCCGCGCTGCGCCAGTGCGGGTAGTTGAGCGGATGGGCGGAAGTCAGCTGGGTGAAGAGGTCCGACGCGCCGTCGTAGTCCGGGATGGCGGTCATGAAGGCGAGGGCGAAGTCGCCGCTCGCGAGGGACGCGAGGTGCGTGCGCGCCTCGCGTGGGGCGAGCACGATCTCGATACCGAGCTCGCGCCGCCACATCTGCTGGACGGCCTCGAGCTGGGCGGGGTTGACCGGCCAGGTGGACAGCTCGAGCTTGGGAAAGCCACGGCCCTCGGGAAAACCGGCCTCGGCCAGCAAGCGGCGGGCCTCCGCGATGTTCCCGGTGATCCATTCCGCCGGCGCGTAACCGCCGAGGCCGGCCGGCACAAAATTGAAGGCGGGTTGGCCGCTGAGCAGGACCTTTTCGACGAGCGCCGGGCGATCGAGGGCCAGCGCCAGCGCGCGGCGGACGCGGGCGTCGTCGAGCGGCGGGCGGGTGGTGTTGAGCACGAGGTAGCGCGTCTCATGCAGTGGCACGGACCGGAGGCGGGAGGGCTGCTCCGCGCGGTAGCCGACGAGCTTGGTGAAGGGCACGGCCATCGTCACATCGAGCTGGCCCGCGCGAAAGGCGCGCTCCTCGGTGTCGCCGTTGTCCATCGCGAGGAAACGGATGCCGTCGAGCTTCACGTTGGCGGCGTCCCAGTAATGCGGATTTTTCCGGACGGCGATATGTTGGTTGGGTTTCCACTCGGCCAATACAAACGGACCGTTGCTGAGAAAATTGCCCGGAGGCGGTCGCGGTTCGTCCGCCCGCACGGATGTAATCTGGTTTGTCGGAATCCACGATCCGCTCGCGACGATGGCGGGGAAGTCGGCAGTCGGCTGCTTGAGCGTGATGACGAGCGTGCGTGGGTCCGTCGCAACGGCTTCCTGCACAGCGGAAAAGAGCTGGGCCTTCGGAGCCCGGCTGTCCGGCACGCGCACCTTCTGGATCATGTAGACGAAGTCCTTGGCGGTCACTGGGTGCTGATTGGACCACCACGCGCCGGCGCGCAGATGGAAGGTGTAGTTAAGCCCGTCGGGCGAAACCTCATAGCGATCGGCGACGCCCGGCAGCGGTGCGCCGCCTTCGGGATTGGGCACGAGCAGGCCTTCGCCGAGGGCGCGGATGATGAAAAATTCGTCGGGCAGCGTGGCGAGCTGCGGGTCGAGCGTGGCCGGTTCGTTGCGCTGGCTGATGCGCAGGATTTTTTCCGTGGGCGGGGCCGCGCGCTTTGAGCAACCGGAATTTATGGCCACAAAAAGGCACAAAAAAGCGCAAAAACAACAATCCCCGGGAACCGTCATTCTGAGCGTAGCGAAGAATCCAGAATGATGTGAGCTGGCCGGCATACGCTGGATTCTTCGCTACGCTCAGAATGACAGGCAATGATCACTTCGTCCCTTCCAGCCAGACATAGCGGAAATCGGAGTGGTCGGTCGGGGTCGGCTGCCAGCCCTTGACGGCGGGGTGGAGGAAATAAACGTGGGTGTTGAAATAGATCGGGATGATCGGCGCGGACTCGAGGACAAAGGCCTCCGCTTGGGCGAGGACGGCGGCGCGGGCGACCGGGTCGGCGATGGTGTTGGCGCGGTTGGACAGGGCGTCGTAGGCCGGGTCCGACCAGCCCGTGTGGTTGTTGCCGTTGTCGCTGCGCCAGAGGTCGAGGAAGGTCGTGGCGTCGAGGTAGTCGGCCGTCCAGCTGCCGAGGAGGACCTGGTAATCGCCGGCGCGACGGCTGGCGAAGACGCTCTTGTATTCTTGGTTCACGAGGCGCACGTCGATCCCGAGGTCGCGGTGCCACATCTGCTGGATGGCCTCGGCGACGAGGCGGAGGATTTCGGAGTTGTTGTAGAGGATCTCGATGGGCGGGAGGCCGGCGCCATTGGGGTGGCCGGCGTCCGCGAGGAGCTGGCGAGCGGCGGCGAGGTCATAGCCTTGTCGGGCGGGGGGCGTGTAACCCTTGAGCAGCGGCGGAACGAAGGTCGGCGCAGGGGTCCGGCCGCCGGGGAGGATCTTGCCGGCGATGGTGTCGCGATCGACGGCGAGGGAGAGGGCGCGGCGGACCCGCGCGTCACCGAGCGGCGCCTTGCGGACGTTCAGGCGGAAGAAATAGGTCTCCATGTTGCGGTCGAGGCGGAGCGCGGGGTTGTTCTCGCGTTGGGCGGGCAGGACCTTGGAAAGCGGCAGTGCGTAGGTGGCGTGGAGCTGGCCGGAGCGGTAGGCGCGTTCCTCGGCGTCGATGCTGTCGGTCGGGTAGAAATGCACCGCGTTGAGGCGCACGCGGTCGCGGTCGTAGTAGGTCGGGGATTTTTCGACGACGATGCGCTGCTGCGTGGTCCACTCCTTTAGCACGAAGGGCCCGCTCGAAACGAGCTTGCCCGGCCGCGTCCAGGGCGTGCCCCGCCGGTAGGGATCACCGACGGCGGCGATGGCGCGGACGTTGATCGGGCGCCAGCACGAGTTGAGAAGAGCCTGGAGGAAATAGGGCGCGGGGCGCGTGAGCGTGACCACGAGCGTGCGTGGGTCGCGCGCGACGGCGCCGACCGTTGAGAAGTCTGTGATTTTCCCCTGGTGGAAGGCTTCGGCGCCGCGGATCAGATAGAGAAAGTAGGCGTAGTCGGCTGCCAGGGTGGGCGTGAGAATGCGCTTCCACGAATCCACACAGTCCTGCGCGGTCAGTGGGGAGCCGTCGCTCCATTTTGCGTCCGCCCGGAGATAAAACGTGTAGGTAAGGCCGTCCGGCGAAACCTCCCAGCGTTCGGCGAGGGCGGGAGCAGGGGCGAGGGTGCCGGGTTCGAAGCTGACCAAGGGATCGAACAGCGACTGGACCAGCTTGGCTTCGCCTAGGCCGGTGACCGTGTGCGGATCGAGGTCGGAAGGTTCGGAGCCAACACTGAGGTGAAAGACGCCTTCGCGGTTGCCCCGTTCGACGAGGGTCTCGCGCTTCTTGCAGCCCGGATTTATGGCCACAAAAAGACACAAAAAGGCGCAAAGAAATACTCCGGATACAGGGCGGCGGTTGGTCTGCTTTTCGTGCATTTTTGTGACTCTTCGTGGCTAAATTTTCCGGATGAGCGCCACGGCGTGGGCGGCGATGGCGAGGCCGCGGCCAATATCGTCGGAACCCTCGTTGGTGGTGGCTTTCACGCCGATGGCGTCCGCGGGCAGGCCAGTGGACTTGGCGAGGACCGCCTTCATCTCGGCGAGGCGCGGGGCGATCTTGGGTTTCTCCGCGATGAGCGTGGCGTCGAGGTTGACGGGCGACCAGCCGCGCTCGTGCAGGGCGGCGATGACGCGTTGCAGCAGCACTTGCGAATCGGCGTCCTTGTAAGCTGCGTCGGTGTTGGGAAACTGATGGCCGATGTCCGGCAGGCCGGCGGCGCCGAGGAGGGCGTCGCAGATGGCATGGGTCAGGGCATCGGCATCAGAATGACCCTCGAGGCCGAAGTCTGCGGCGAAAGTCACGCCGCCAAGCACGAGTTTCCGGCCCGCCGCCGTGCGGTGGATGTCGTAGCCGTGGCCGATGCGCAGGTTCATGGAGCGAATGGAGCCCGGGAACCGACCGGAGTCGGACTGAGCAGGAATTCCAAGTAGGCCAGGTCGGCCGGGGTCGTGAGCTTGGGATTCGGATAAGGATTATCCAGCAGAGCAATCGGATGCTTGAGCAGTTCGACCGCCGCGGCGTCGTCCGTGATCGTGAGGTTGCGCGCGGCGACGGCGGCGTAGGCCCGGCAGATGAGTTTGCGGGAGAAAACCTGCGGGGTCTCCATCGCCCAGAGATGTTTCCGGTCCAGCGTGCGCAGGCGGCCTTCGCCGCGGTGCTCCTTGATGGTGTCGGTCACGCGGTGGGCCAGCACGACGGCGTCCTCGCGGCGGACGATCTTGTGCAGAGCGACCAACTGCTCGACGCGAACCATCGGCCGGGCGCAGTCGTGGATGAAGACATAACCGACATCGTCCGGCAACTCGGCGAGCGCGGCGACGACGGAGTCCTGCCGCTCGTTGCCGCCGGGCACGAAAAGCGTCGGCGTCGGCGCGTAGGCGGAGAGTTCGACCATCTGTTGCTGGTCGCGGTAAGTGACGATGAAAGTGTCGATAACGCCACTGCGATAGAAAGTGGCGGCGGAGTGGGCGAAGACCGGCTTGCCGGCGAGCGACGCCAGCACCTTGTCGGGCACGGCCCCGTCCATGCGGCGGCTGCGGCCGGCGGCGAGAAGGATGGCGGCGGTGCGGCTCATGGGGAGGCGAGTTCGGCGAGAATGGCGCGGGCGGCTGCGGCGGGATCGGCGGCCTGCAGGATGGGGCGACCGACCACGATATAGGTGGAACCGGCGCGGGCGGCGTCAGCAGGCGTCATGACGCGTTTCTGGTCGTCGCTGGCGGCTTCGCTCGCGGGTCGGATGCCTGGCGTGATGAGTTGCATGTCGGCCGGCAGTTTCTGGCGGAGCAGCTGGACCTCAAGCGGCGAGCAGACCAGTCCGCGCAAGCCGGCGTCGGCCGCGAGCTTGCCGAGGCGGTTGACCTGGTCGGCGGAAGGGGAGGCGACGCCGATTTCCTGGAGCCCGGCGGAATCCATCGAGGTGAGCACGGTGACGCCGAGCAGCAACAGCCTGGGGTTATGGGTTTGCTGGGCGGCCAGGGCGGCGCGCATCATCTCGCCGCCGCCGGCGGTGTGCAACGTGAGCATCTGGATCGGCAGCGGGGCCAGCGACTCGACGGCCTTGGCCACGGTGTTGGGGATGTCGTGCAGTTTCAGATCGAGGAAGATGTTGAAACCCATGCCGGCCACCTCGCGGACGTAGGTGGGGCCATAGGCGGTGAACATCTGCAGACCGATCTTCACCCACCGGAGTTCCCCGCGCAATTGCCGGAGGATCGGCGCGGCGGCTTCGCGCGTGGGGACATCAAGGGCCAAAATTAGGTCGCAAGCCATGTGAAGGGAGGGGTAACGTGAGGGGAAATAGCGACCACCGCCATGCTTTTTTGTGCGCCGTGAATACCGTCACCGAATTTTCACCCGCCAAGCTCAACCTCTTCCTCGCCGTCACCGGGCAGCGGGCCGACGGGTTTCATGACCTGGTGTCGGTCGTGGCCCCACTGGACTTTGGCGACGAATTGCGCGCGGCTCCGGCGAAGGCAGGCTTCACGCTCGCCTGCGATGACCCGGCGGTGCCGGTGGACGGGAGCAATTTGATCCTGCGGGCGGCGCAGGCGTTTGGGGCCGCGACGGGCTGGCCGGGTGGGGCGGACTTTCAGTTGACCAAAAGGATTCCCCTGGGGGCTGGGCTCGGTGGCGGCAGCAGCAATGCCGTCGCCGCCCTGCGTGCGCTGAACCATTTATCCGGCGGCGCGCTGGCCGGCACGAAACTGGCCGAGGTCGCGGCGGCGCTTGGTTCGGATTGCGCCTTGTTCCTGCACCGCGCGCCGGTCGTGCTGCGTGGCCGGGGCGAACGCGTGGAGGCCTTGCCGGCGGCCGCGGTGGCCCGGCTGAGCGCCCGGCGGGTGCTGCTGTTCAAGCCAGGTTTCGGCATCAGCACGCCATGGGCCTATGGCCGGATGGCGGCGGAGGCGCCGGCGCATTACTGGCCGGCGGCGGCAGTCGAGGCGCGACTGGTCGCCTGGCAGGAGGGCAATGCGCCGGTGGAGGATCTTCTGGCGAATAACATGGAGGGCGTGGCGTTCGAGAAATACGCGGCCCTGCCCGTTCTGCTGGCGAAACTGCAACGCGAATTCGGCGTCACCCCGCGCCTGAGTGGCAGTGGCAGCGCGTGCTTTGCGGTGCTGGAAAGCCCTTTGGCCGGCCCCGGGCCGGCGCAGCGCGCGGACACCGTCACGCGGATGATACAAATGATTCGTGACTGCTGGGGACGGCGGAGCTTCGTCCAAGAGGCACGGCTGGCCTAGTTCCGCATTGACCGCGTGGCACCGCGGTCGGTTAATCTGCGCAGCCCTTCCGCCATGGAGCCCACCGCCAAAAGCGAAATCACCATCCAGGGCATTGCCGCCTCCCGGGGTATCGCCTATGGGCAGGTATTTCTCTACCTGCAGAGCGAGCTGGAGATTCCGCAATACACGGTGGATCCGGACAAACGCGGGGCGGAGGTTGCGCGTTTCGAGCAGGCGCTGCTGGTCACGCGGCAGCAGATCTCCCAGATCCAGGACCAGGTGACCAAGAATCTCGGAGAGGAGGAGGCGCTGATTTTCGACGCCCACCAGATGGTGCTCGAGGATCAGGCGCTCATCGGGGAGACCATCCGCGATTTCCAGAAGACCGGGCTGAATATCGAGACGTGCTTCAACGCCGTCGCCCAGCGCTACATCCAGGCATTTGCCGAGATCGATGACGAATACTTGCGCGAGCGTGCGGCCGACATCAAGGACGTGGCCAAGCGCGTGCTGCACGTCCTGCTCGGCCAGTCGGCCATGAGCCTGACCGAGCTGGTGGACAAGCGCATCATCGTGGCGCAGGACATCTCGCCCTCCGAGGCGGCGGGCATCGACCGCAGCGCTGCGCTGGGGATTGTGACCGATGCCGGCAGCCGCACCAGCCATGCGGTCATCGTGGCCCGCTCGATGAAGATTCCCGCGGTCGTCGGCACCAACGATCTCACCAGCAAGCTGAGTAACGGTGACTGGGTGATGGTCGACGGTTACGAAGGGTGTGTCATCATCAACCCGACGGAGCAGACGCTTTTCCGCTACGGCAAGATCCAGAAAGCCAAGCAGTCCTTCGAGTCCCGGCTGATGTCGGTGAACGATCTGGCGTCCGAGACGCTCGATGGCGTGGCCGTGTCACTCCGGGCCAACATCGAGAAACCCGACGAGGTCGCCCTCGTGCAGCAATACCGGGCGGCGGGTGTAGGCCTCTACCGCACGGAATTTCTCTTCCTCAGTGCTCTCAAGGTCCCCACGGAAGAACAGCAGTATGCCGCCTACCGGGAGATTGTCGCGGGTCTTGCCCCGGCGCCGGTGACCATTCGCACGCTGGATGTCGGTGGGGACAAGCCGCTGCCGGGCGATCCGCATCTGATCGGACCAGAAGCGAATCCCTTTCTGGGTTTCCGCGCCATCCGGATGTGTCTGGAGAATCCGGAGATGTTCAAGAACCAGCTCCGGGCCATCCTGCGCGCCAGCGCGCACGGCAAGGTCGAGCTGCTGTATCCGATGATCAGCGGCCCGGACGAACTCGACCGCGCCAACGCGTTGCTCGCCGAGGCGAAAGCCGAATTGCAGGAGCGCAAGCAGGCCTTTGATGCCAAGATGAGTGTCGGCGCGATGATCGAGATTCCCAGTGCCGCGCTTGCCGCCGACCTCCTTGTCGGAAAATGTGATTTCTTCAGCATCGGCACCAACGATCTGATCCAATACCTGCTCGCGATCGATCGCGGCAACAGCCGCATCGCCCACCTTTACGACCCGACACACCCGGCGGTGTTGCGCGTGCTCAAGCAGATCGTGGACACCGGGCATGCGCACAACCTCAAGGTCTGCGTGTGCGGCGAGATGGCCGGCGACTCGATCTACGTTCCCCTGTTGCTCGGCTTGGGAGTGGACGAACTCAGCATGACACCGACGCTGCTGCCCGCCGTGAGATTCCTCATTCGCGCCATGAAGATGAGTGACGCAAAAGACCTCGCGGCCGAGGCCCTCCGGCAGACCGACCCGAAGAAGACCTACGCACTGGTCGAGGCGTTCTACGACGATCGTGTCAAAGCCGAGTAAATAGGCGTCCTGCGCCCGCCCGTCGGGCGGCTCAAAAATAGAGCTATTCATCTCTAGTCGGAGTAACGTCTATTTAGTTGGAGCAAAACACTTCACCGAGGGAACGGAGCGATCATTGGCGGGCGGCACGGGAAACCCCCTAGACCCAACCCTGAGATACTAATACGGGAATCCCGGATAGCGGAAAGTGCGCTGGCCGAGTATCTTCGCTCAATTCAACAGCCGGTGCATGAGCGCCGGTTGGATCGCACACAACATGCCCGCCACGCTGCACTATTCCGCTCCTCCACCGGCCAAACCCAAGCCAGTCCGGGTTCGTCGTGGGCTGACATTGGAGGAACTGCTGCGACGCGCCGTCGCCAGTGTGGATCGGGGGCCGGCGAGGCTGATCTCGGGCCGCTTCCGGCAGGTGCAGCGGGGGCGGCCGCTCACCCGGCTGGAGCAAGGGCTCATGATGTTGATGGCCGGCGGTCTCGGTCTCGCCATCTGGCTGCACGCGCAACCTGTGCCGGTGAATGCGCACACCACTTATTATCAGTCGCTCACTGCCAGCACCCGCCTGGAGGCCGGCGCGCCGCGGTCTTTTGCCGAGTCCGCCCTGCAAGCGCTCGGGAGCGACTGGCGGGCGGCGACTTTGTTTGCGTGTGCGCATCCCTCCTTCTGGCAACGCGGTGAGGCGGTTCATCCCAATACACGTGTCGCGCGCATCGAGCAGGGGCTGGCCCGTCTGGCCGCACACGGTCCGGTGGTGAGCATTATGACTTTTCCCGTGGCGACGGCGGTTGAAACGGAGACGGTGGATGGGGTGGATGTGCTGGCTTGCCGGGTTGCCGGGCAATTGGAGCTGGCCGATGGAGCGGTGGTCCGGTTCGCGACGCACCTGGTGCAGGACGGATCAACCGGACGTTGGGGCATGGTGGAGCTGGCGATCCCCGATTTCCTGCCGTGAAGCGCTGTTCGCACTCCTTCAACCGGCTGGGCAGCCGGCGCGGCGTCACCATCATCGAGGTGGCGATGGCCGCCCTGATCATGGCGCTGGTCCTGTCCACGGCCGTGACCACCCTGCAGCGCGCCTTCATCAGCCTGCAGAATGCGCGCGACCTGAATATCGCCTCGCAGATGCTGCAGAGCGAAATGGAAAAGCTGCGGCTGGCCGACTGGACCACGGTCAACGGCTTCACTGCGAGCGCCACGCCGGTGACACTCGACACGGCGTTCACCACGAATTCCTTCGTCGGCAACCGTTTC
>JBKJRX010000341.1:0-9252 GCA_046593155.1 Lacunisphaera sp. | reverse complement strand
GGCCGCGTCCGGTTTCCGCAAAAAAATCGCCGCCACTCCTGCGAGTGGCGGCGAGATGGTGACAGATCGACGATCCTTAAAAATCGACCCGCGACAGTTCATCCTGTCGGCCACGTTCGATTTTTAAGGATCGTCGATCTGTCACCATCTCGCCGCCACTCGCAGGAGTGGCGGCGATTTTTTTGCGGAAACCGGACGCGGCCCGTGATAAACGAATTGCCGGGGCGTCGCATGAACCGCACCTTGATGGACCACGATGAAGCGCCCCAAACGCCCCGCCTCAACTCCTGACGTTGCCACGGCCGCGCCGGAGCCAGGCCGCTGGCCGGTGGGCGCGATGTTGGCGCTTTTTTTCGTCGCCGCGCTCGTCGCTTACTTCCCGGCCCTGAAAGGTGACTTCCTATGGGACGACGCCGGGCATGTCACGAACCCGGCCCTGCAATCATGGTCCGGGCTCATGCGCATCTGGTTCGAGCCCGGAACGACGCAGCAGTATTACCCGCTCCTGCACTCGGCCTTCTGGTTTGAACATAAACTGTGGGGCGACGCGGTGCTCGGCTACCACGTCGTCAACGTCCTGCAGCATGCCGCGGCCGCGACGCTGTTCGGGCTGCTCCTGCGCCGGCTGGCCGTGCCGAGGGCGTGGTTTGCGGCCGCGCTGTTCCTGCTCCATCCGGTCTGCGTCGAATCGGTGGCGTGGATCTCCGAGCAAAAAAACACCCTCTCGCTCGTGTTTTATCTGTGCGCTGCCCTCGCCTACCTGCGTTTCGATGCCGGGCGTTCGCCACGCCGCTATGCGCTCGCCACCCTGCTCTTTGCCTGTGCGCTGCTGATCAAGACCGTCACGGCCTCGCTGCCCGCCGCGCTGCTGGTGGTCATGTGGTGGCAGCGCGGCCCTTCGACAGGCTCAGGGCCCCGAGCGGAGTCGAGGGGCCGCCTTGACTGGCGCCGCGACGTCGTGCCGCTGCTCCCATGGTTCGCCTTGGGTGCCGGCAGCGGCCTGTTCACGGCCCATTTCGAACGCGTGCTCATCGGCGCGCAAGGCGCGGATTTCGCGCTGGGCTTCGCCGACCGTCTGGTGCTCGCCGGCCGCGTATTCTGGTTCTATCTCGGCAAGCTGGCCTGGCCCGCCGAACTGATTTTTGTTTATCCCCGCTGGAGCATCGACGCCTCCGTCTGGTGGCAATGGCTGTTCACGCTCGCGGGGCTGGCGTTGCTTGGCGGCCTGGTCTGGTGGCAACGCCGTTCCCGCGGTCCGCTGGCCGCCGCGCTGTTGTTCGGTGGCTCGCTCTTCCCGGTGCTGGGATTCGTCAACGTCTATCCGTTCGTGTTCTCCTACGTTGCCGACCACTTCCAATATCTCGCCAGCCTGGCCGTCTTCGGCCTCGCCGGCGCCGGCCTCAGCTTTTTGCCGCGCCCAACCGGCACGATCACCGCAGTTCTTCTCGCCACCCTGTTCGGCGTCCTCACCTGGAACCAAGCCGGCATGTATCGCCATAACCGGGTGCTTTATGAGACCACCCTGCAGCGCAATCCCGACGCCTGGCTCGCCCACCACAATCTCGCCACGATCCTGCTCGAAGCAGGCCGCGCCGACGCCGCCCTGCCCCACATCGAGCGCACCCTGGCACTCCGGCCGGATTATCCCGAAGCCTTGAACAATCTCGGCAACTGCCTCACGCCGCTTGGGCGCGCCCGCGAGGCCATCGCCCCGCTGGAACGCGCGATCCAACTCCAGCCCAAATACGCCGAGGCCCATAACAACCTGGGCGTCGCGCTCATGGCCTTGGGGCGCGAGGAAGAGGGGCGCTCGCGATTCCAGGCGGCGGTGAAACTCAATCCCGGTTACGCCACCGCCCACCGCAACCTGGGACTGGCTCTGGCCAACACGGGCCGGACGACAGAGGCACTGCCGCACTTCAAACGCACCCTGGCGCTGCTTCCGAACGACCCGGAAGCACACCTGCAACTGGGCACAGCGCTCGCTTTGCAGAGCCGGTATGCCGAGGCCCTGCCCCATTTCGAGGCCGCGCTCGCACTCGATGCGGAATCCGCCGACGCACACCTGCGGCTGTCCATGACTTTGCGTTCACTCGGCCGCACGGCCGATGCCAACTCGCACTACCAGGAGGCGGTCCGGTTGAATCCCGCCATCGCGCACTAGAGCCGTTTGAGTTGAGTTGTAGCCGCTAAAAAGGTGGAGCGTGCTGACCTCAGCGCGCTTGCCTTGGCAAAACGCCTGAGGTCAGGGCGTTCCACACCAAATATGGCTACGCTATTGTTTAAACTGCACTAGGATGGTGGAACCTGCGCTCCACGCAGGTTTAAGCCCGCACTCCGCGCGGGCTCCACCCCTCTTCTTAACCCACCGGATCGCGCGTGACCTGCCCGTTGACCATCCGGGCCAGTCCGAGTGGATTCGCGTTCTGCAAATCCGGCGGCAACAATACATCCGCAAAACCTTGGTAGCAGATGAGCCGGGCCCAACGGTTCAGGGCACGCGTGCCGACCGACGTGCTGCGTCCACCGTCACTCGTGGAGGGATAAGGCCCGCCGTGCACAATGGCGTGGCTGACCTCAAGGCCCGTCGGATAACCATTCAAAATCAAGCGTCCGGCCTTGGTCGCCAAAATATCCACCAATGACCCCTGCTCTTTTGCTTCAGCCGCCCCCGCGTGTAGCGTGGCGGTCAGGGTGCCCTCCAATTCATGCGCGACCCGCAGCATCTCGGACGCATCCTCGCACCAGATGACCAGCGAACTCGGTCCGAAAATCTCCTCCGAGAGCGCATGGTTGCCGAGAAATTCCTTCGCCCCCGTTTCAAACCACACCGGCGCCGCGCTGCACAGGGAAGTCGCGTTGCCCTGGGCCAGCACTTTCACGCCGGGCTGGTGAGCGCGGGCCGTGGTGTTAGCCACGAAATTCTTCCGGATGCCGGGCGTCAGCATCACGCCCTCCAGCGTCGCCGTCAGCCGCGCGGCCATATCCTTCACAAATTGCTCCGCCGCCGGCGAACGCTGCAACACGATCAACCCCGGGTTGGTGCAGAACTGGCCGACGCCGACCGTCGACGAGGCATACAGCCCCTCGACCATTCCGGCCGCGCGCTCGGCGATGGCGCCGGGCAGGATGAACACCGGGTTGACGCTGCCCATTTCCGCATAAACCGGAATCGGCTCGGGTCGCGCCGCCGCCAGGTCGGCAAGGGCACGTCCGCCCTTGACCGAACCGGTAAAGCCAACGGCCTGCACCGACGGATGTTTGACCAAGGCCTGCCCGACTGCGAAACCGGCATCAAACAACAACGAGAAAGTGCCCTCGGGCAGCCCGAACTCGCGCACGGCGTGGAGAATAAGCCGTCCGACCATCTCGCTCGTGCCGGGGTGAGCCGGGTGGGCCTTGACGATCACCGGGCAGCCGGCCGCGAAGGCCGACGCCATGTCGCCGCCCGCCACTGAGTAGGCGAAAGGGAAATTGCTCGAACCGAACACCACCACCGGACCGATCGCCCTGAGCATCGAGCGGTGGTCTGGTTTGGGCAGCGGCTTGCGGTCGGGCCGCGCCGTCTCGATGCGCGCATCGACCCAGTCACCGCGTTGCGCCGCCTCACCATAGAGCCGGAGCTGTCCGGCCGTGCGCGCGACTTCACCCTTCAGGCGCGCTTCAGGCAGACCCGTCTCCTGCATGGCGCGGGCGATGAGTTCGGTCGACTTGGCCTCCAGTTTTTCCGCGATGGTCCCGAGAAATTTGCTGCGCGCGGCCCCGGACAGTTTCGCCCAAACGGGCGCCGCTTCCACGGCGAGCTGGACGGCGCGATCCACGTCCTCGGGAGCAGCCGACAGGAACGTCGGCTCGAGGGGGGTGTTGCGCGCCGGGTCAAAGGCCTTGAAGGTAGCTCCACCCAGTCCGCTGGAACCGAAGCCGATGAGGGAACCGCCGTCAGGTTTCATGTGATAAGGATATGCCGAGGAATCGCAGTGCCGCTAGCAGAAAGGTGGAACCCGGCCTCCGGACGGGTTTGTTCGATGCACGTCCTGAAAACCCGTCCAGAGGCCGGGTTCCACCTCAGAGCTTCAACCGATCTTTTTGCGCCGTGGCGAGCACGTCCTGCGTCACTTTTAGGTCAACTCCGGCCAACGGCAATCGCGGTGGCCGGGTATAGGGCGCCCCCCGCCCCACCTCGGCCTGGACCCATTTGATGTGCTGGACGAACTTGGGCACCGTATCGAGTCGCAGCAATGGCAGGAACCAAGCGTATAGGGCGGCCGCGCGGGCCTTGTCGCCCCGGCTGGCGTAATCGAACAAGGCCACCGACTCCTCCGGGAAGGCGTTCACCAAGCCGGCGATCCAGCCCGTGGCGCCGGCATAGATGCCCTCCACGATGGCGTCATCCATGCCGACGGCAATCTCCAGCCGGCGACCCAGGACAGCCCTGAGAGCAGTCACGCGGCGGACATCGCCGCTGGATTCCTTCACGGCGTGCAGGTTGCCGTGCTCCCTGGCTAATTCGGCAATCTGGTCCGGCAAAAAATCCGTTTTGTAGGCCGGCGGGTTGTTGTAGAGCATGCACGAGAGTTTCGTCGCCGAAATGACCGCGCCGACGTAGGCCTTCATCTCACGCCAGTCGGAGGTATAGACATAGGGCGGCAGCACCATCAGACCCTGCGCGCCGGACGTCCCGGCGGCCTGGGCCATCGCCACCGCCTCCACCGTGCTGAGCGAGGCGATGCCCAACACCACCGGCGCGCGCTCGCCCACCGCCGCGACCGCGGTGCGGAGCACGGCGATTTTCTCGTCAAAGCTGAGCGTCTGGGCCTCGCCCAGCGAACCGCAGCACACGATACCCGTGCAGCCGCTGTCGATCATCCAGCGGCAATGGGCGGCAAACGCCTCATGGTCGATCGACAGATCGACCTTCAGGTTGGTCGTGACCGCGGGGAGGACGCCTTTCCAGTTCATGGGGTGATTTTTTGGAGGCGGGACTATCAGTCCCACGGGATAGGGTTTTCGAGGCTGGCAACTCGCGGGACTGATAGTCCCGCTCCATCATGGGTCACGCGTAGCGATTGGGGTTGAGCAGCGAAAGGTCCACCGACGGTTTGCGTCCGGCGAGAACCTCGGAAATGAGCAAGCCGGAGATGGGCGCCATGGTGAGCCCAAGCATGGCGTGCCCGCTGGCCGTGGCGAGATTGGCGTAGCGGCCGAGCCGGCCGATGTAGGGCAACCCGTCGGGCGTGACCGGGCGGTAGCCGAACCACGGCTTGATGCCGGAGAAATCGGCGGCCGTGAGCTCCGGGAAATAAAGCCGCGCCCCGGCGATGATCTGCTCGACCCGCTCCGGCCGGACCGTGTCATTGTGGCCGCTGATTTCCATCGTGCCGCCGAAGCGCAACTGGTCGCCCATGGGCGTAGCCGCCACGCGACTCTCGGTGAGGAGGAGCGACTTGCTCAGTTGGAAGGGCGGCCGTTCGATCGTCAGGCTGTAGCCCTTGCCCGCCTGCATGGGCAGGCGCAGGCCGAGCCCGGACACCATGGCCGGCGACCAGGAACCGCCCGCCAGCACATACTCGTCGGCGAACAAATCGCCCGCCGTGGTCGAAACCCCGGTAATCCGGCCGCCCTCGGTCCGCCAACCATAGATGCTCGTGTTCCAAGAGAACTTCACGCCCATGTCCTTGAGCAGCGTCGTAAGGGCCGGCACAAATTTCCGCGGCGTGATGTGCGCGTCGATGGGGAAATAAACCGAGCCCTCCACGGCGAGCTTCGCCCCGGGCTCGACCGCGGCGGTCTGCCGCGCGTCCAGCACCTGTGCCTCAATCCCGAGCTCGCGGGCCAGCACGGCCAGGCCGTGCGCCTCGTGGTCGAGCCCCTGGGCGGTCCGGCACAGGCAAAGCAGGCCCTCGGTCTTCAGCTCGAAGGTGTTGCCGGTGATGTCGGCCAGTTCCAGGAACAGGTTGCGTCCCCCGAGACAAAGGTCGCGCAGCACCGGGGCCGCGCGGCGGGTGTGCGCCAGCGTGCAGGACCGGGCAAAGAGCCAGCCCCAGCGCAGCAGGTCGCTGTCGAGCCGCGGCTTGATGTAAAACGGGCTGCGCGGGCTCAGCATCCACTTGAACCCCTTCCAGACCATGCCCGGCTGCGCCAGCGGGATGACATGGCTCGGCGAGATATAGCCGGCGCTGCCATGCGCGCAGGAATCGGCGCCCTCGGCGTTGCGCTCGACGACGGTGACCCGCCAGCCTTCGCGCGCCAGGTAGTAGGCGCAGCTCAGGCCGATGACACCGCCGCCACAGATGATGACCGACTTTGAATTTCTCATTTTTAAAACCGGTAGGGCGGTGACTCCGTCACCGCCGCGGCGCGGACGGAGTCCGCGCCCTACCTTCAACAATTCATCGGATCCCCCACATGAACGGATCGGCGGAATCCAGCAACAATGTCGCCTCGGCGGTCACGTGGGCCGTGCCGGTGATGGTCGGAACGATCTTGTCGCCCTGCTTCCGGTATTTCGCGCGGAAAGTGCTGCCGACGATGCTCTCCTGCACCCACTCGGCACCGGGCGCCAATTTATTGTCGGCCGCCAGGCACGCCAGCTTGGCGCTCGTGCCGGTGCCGCAGGGTGAGCGGTCATAGGCTCCGCCCGGGCAGAGGACGAAGCTCCGGCTGTTCACGCCCGGCGTGGCCGAGGGGCCGAAGAGCTCGACGTGGTCCACCTCGGGAAAGCCGGAGTCGCTGACCGCCTGCCGCACGCGCGAGCAATAGCCGGTCAGCTGCGCGACATTGGAGAGCTCGAGCTGCTGCTCGTGCTGCTCGATCAGGCAGAACCAGTTGCCGCCCCAGGCGATGTCGCACGGGACGTTGCCCACGCCCGGCAGGTAAAGCTCGAGCTCGTGGTGCTGGCGGTAGCTCGGCACGTTGTCGAAGGTAACCTTCCCGTCCGCGCCGAGCACGGCGACGATGTAGCCGGCGGGCGTGTCGACCCGGACAAGACCGGGCTTGGCCAGGCCGGCGTGGGCCAGCGCGACAATCGCACCGATCAGGCCGTGGCCGCACATGCCGAGGTAGCCGACGTTATTGAAGAAGATCAGCCCGAAGTGGCAGGTCTTGTCATGCGGCTCGACCAGGAGCGCGCCGACAAACACATCCGACCCGCGCGGCTCGCCCACGATGGCGCTGCGGAACTTGTCGTGCTGGGCCTGAAAAACCTTCACCCGGTCGGCCATCGGCCCGCGGCCGAGGTCGGGGCCGCCTTCCAGGACAAGCCGGGTGGGTTCGCCCCCGGTGTGGGTGTCGAGGATCTTGATTTTCTGCAGGACAGGCATGAAGAGGGCCAGCACCATCACCCCGCGTGCCGCCGGTGAAAAGCAAAAAGCCGGGACCGAGGTGGAATGCGGCCTCCGGACGCGTTTTCAGGATGCACGTCAAACAAACCCGCCCGGAGGTCGGGTTCCACCTCAAACAAAAGCCGGCCCCTGGCAGGAGCCGGCTTCGAAAAGAACGATCAGTCGGACCTCAGACGGCGCTGTCGCCGTGCTCGTCGGTGCGGATGCGGATGACATCCTCCAGCGGGAGCACGAAGATCTTGCCGTCGCCGATCTTGCCGGTCTTAGCGGCGCCGGTGACGGCCGTGATGACCTTGGCGACAATGTCGTCGGCCACGGCGATCTCGATCTTCACCTTGGGCAGGAAGTCCACGGTGTATTCGCTGCCGCGGTAGATCTCGGTGTGGCCCTTCTGGCGGCCGAACCCCTTGACCTCGGTGACCGTCATGCCCTCGATGCCCACGGCGCCGAGCGCCTCCTTAACCTCGTCGAGCTTGAACGGTTTGATGATGGCGATGATGAGTTTCATAGTTGGTAGGTGTTAAGGTTTAGAGAATGTAGCCTTCCTCACCATGATCCGTGATATCGAGGCCCTGCTGTTCGGCCTCCGAGGTCGGACGCAAGCCGATAACCGCCTTCACGATGTAGGCGATCACGATCGTGCCGATGATGGAGAGCGCGAGGGTGATGCCGATGGCTTTTACCTGGGCGACCCAGAGGCCACCGTCCTTGATCAATGCGGCCAGGCCGTTCTTCTCGGCGTAGCCGGCACTGATGAGATTGGCGTTCACGTCGGCCGTCGCGAGGAGGCCGGTCATGAGCGCCCCGAGGGTGCCGCCCACGGCGTGGACGCCGAAGGTGTCGAGCGCATCGTCATACTTGAAGATGGCCTTGAGTTTGGTGCAGGCCAGGAACGGGACGATACCCGCCACGACGCCGATGATCATCGAGCCGGTGGCGTCAACAAAGCCCGCGGCGGGCGTAATGACGACCAGACCGGCCACGATGCCCGAGCAGAAGCCGAGCACCGAGGCGTGACCGCGGGTGATCTTCTCGATCATGCCCCAGGTGAAGCCGGCGACCGCGGCGGCGAGGGTGGTGGTCATGAACGCGTTGGCGGCGACCCCGTCGGAGGCGACGGCCGAGCCGGCGTTGAAGCCATACCAGCCCACGTAGAGCATGCCGGTGCCGACCATGCAGAGCACGAGGCTGTGCGGGGCCATCTTTTCCTTACCGAAGCCGAGGCGCGGCCCGAGGATAAGGCAGAGGATCAGGGCGGACCAACCGGAGGACATGTGGACGACCGTGCCGCCCGCGAAGTCAATGGCCGGGATGGCCGCATCGGCGTTCCAGACACCGTTCATGAAGCCGGTGGCACCCCACACCATGTGGGCCAGCGGGAAGTAAACCACGACCATCCACAGCGTCACGAAGAGCAGGATGGCACTGAATTTCATGCGCTCGGCGATGGCGCCGACGATCAGCGCGGGCGTGATGATCGCGAACATCATCTGGAACATCGCAAACACGTTCTGCGAAACCCAGTAGGCGTAGTTGGTATTCGGTGCCGACGTGACGCCCTTGAGGAAAAGAAACTCCGTGCCGCCGATGAACGGGCTGCCGTAGCTCGTGCCGAACACGAGACTGTAGCCGAACGCCCACCAGAGAATCGTGATTAGACCGGTGATACCCAGACACTGGGCCAGCACCGAGAGCACGTTCTTCTTGCGCACCAAACCGCCATAGAACAGCGCGAGGCCGGGCAGCGTCATAAAGAGCACGAGCGCGGTGCTCGTCATCATCCAGGCGTTGTGGCCGGGACCGGCGGTGGCTGCGAGGGATTTGCCGGGATCGGTGTTGTTGACGTAGGCCTCCAGTGCCGCGATGCGCTCATCCGCGGTCGGTGCGGCGGGGGCATCTTCAGCACGGGCGG
>JBKJRX010000194.1:0-9958 GCA_046593155.1 Lacunisphaera sp. | reverse complement strand
GCCGATCAAGCGCAAGACCGCCGCGCGCGTCGTCGTGCACCTTGAGGTGCGCGAAATGGTCGCGAAGCTCGCCGACGGCGTCGAGTATACCTTCTGGACCTACGGCGGCAGCGTGCCCGGCTCGTTCATCCGCATCCGCGAGGGCGACGTCGTCGAGTTTCACCTCGACAACCACCCGAGCTCGAAACTCCCGCACAACATCGATCTCCACGCGGTGACCGGCGCGGGCGGTGGCGCGGCGTCGACGTTCACCGCGCCGGGCCACACTTCGCAGTTCACCTTTCAGGCGCTGAACGCCGGCCTCTACGTTTACCACTGCGCCACCGCGCCGGTCCCGATGCATATCGGCAACGGCATGTATGGCCTCATCCTCGTCGAACCGAAGGACGGCCTGCCGAAGGTCGACAAGGAGTTCTACGTCATGCAGGGCGAGTTCTACACCACCGGCAAATATGGCGAGGAGGGCCTGCAATCCTTCGACATGGCCAAGGCCATCGACGAGCGTCCACCCTACATCGTGTTCAACGGCTCCGTCGGCTCCTTGGTCGGCGATCTCGCGATGACCGCGAAGGTCGGGGAAAACGTCCGCATCTATTTCGGCGTCGGCGGCCCCAATATCACCTCCTCGTTTCACGTCATCGGCGAGATCTTCGACAAGGTCTTCCCCGAGGGCGGCCTCAGCCTGCCCAACCCCAATGTCCAGACCACGCTCGTGCCTTCCGGTGGCTCGGCGATGGTCGAGTTTAAGGTCGATGTGCCGGGCACCTTCATCCTCGTAGACCACTCGCTGACCCGCGCCTTCAACAAGGGCGCGCTCGGGATGCTCAAGGTCTCCGGCGCCGAGGACCGCGTCATCTACTCCGGCAAGGAAATCGACGCGGTCTACATCGGCTCTTCGGCCGACGCCGGTTCCGCTTCCGCCAAGCGCCAGGCCGAGCTAAAGAAGCAAATTGCCGCCGAGATCAAGGCCAACCCCGCGATTGCCGGCCTGACCAAGGAAATGCAGATCGAGAAGGGCAAGCAGGTCTACGCGGGCCTCTGCTTCGCGTGCCACCAAGCCGACGGCAAGGGCCTGCCGCCCGCGTTTCCGCCGCTGGCCGGCTCGGACTACCTGCTGGCCGACCGCGACCGCACGATCCGCATCATCCTCAAGGGCATCACCGGTCCGATGGTGGTTAACGGCAAGAAGTATGACAGCGCCATGCCGCCGCAGGAAGCCGTCCTGACCGACGCCCAGATGGCTGACGTGCTGACCTACATCTACAACGCGTGGGGCAACAAGGGCGACGCCTTCACCGCCGACCAGGTCAAGGCCGTCCGCAATCAGAACCACTAAGCAACTGTAGGGCGGGGTCGCCTGGCCCGCCGCGATCGAGGCGGGATCAGCGCTCCCGCCCTACAAGCCATAACACTATGAGCTGCACTCCCGCCATCCGACTCGGTGCCCTCGCGCTCGGCCTGCTGGCGGGAGTCGTGCTGCCGGGCTCAGTGCTTCCGCAGGACATGGTGCTCATCCCCGCCGGGACCTATGAGCCGCTGCTGCGCACCACGAAGGAGGCCCCCGGGATCGCAGTCGCCGCGTTCCTGCTCGACGAGCGGCCTGTCACCAACGCGGAGTTTCTCGCCTTCGTGATCGCGCAGCCCAAGTGGCGCCGGTCGCAGGTCAGCGGGATGTTCGCCGATTCATCCTACCTCGGGCACTGGTCCGGCGACCTTGAGCCGGGGGCAAAGGCCCCGCCCGGTTCGCCCGTCGTCCGTGTCTCGTGGTTCGCCGCGCGCGCTTACGCCCGCTGGGCCGGCAAGCGCCTGCCCAACACCGCCGAGTGGGAACTCGCCGCGGCCGCCGGCTACACGCGGCCCGATGGCAAGAACGACGAGGCGCTGCGGCGCGATCTCTACGCCTGGCTGGCGCGACCCGTGCCGGCGGTCCAGGCCGACACCGCCACTGCCCGGCCCGATTTTCACGGCGTGCGCGGCCTGCATGGCCTCGTCTGGGAATGGGTGGACGATTTTAACACCGCCCTGGTCACCGGCGAGTCCCGTGGCGATGCCGGCCTCGAGCGCGACCTCTTCTGTGGGGCCGGCGCCGTCGGCGCCAAGGACACCACCGACTACGCCGCCTTCATGCGCGCGGCGCTCCGCTCCTCCCTCAAGGCCAACAACACCACGACCGCCCTCGGCTTCCGCTGCGCGCGGGACGCCCCCACTGCCACCGCCTCCACGCCATGAAAACCACCGCCCCCCTCACGGAAATGTGTAACGTATTATATTACACGTTTTCCGCCGCCCGCCGCGGCGGGCTGATCCTCGCCGGTCTGCTGGCCGGCACTTATGTCGTGGCGGCCGTCTCCGCCGACGATTGCTGCAAGGACAAGGCGGCCGGAAAAAAGGATGCCTGCTGCGAGGCGCTGGAAGCCGCGCCCTTCAGCAAGAATTCCCTCTACCAGGCCGACGTTGCGTTCACCACCGACGCCGGCCGGGCCTTTCGGCTCGGCGAGCTCCGCGGCCGGCCCGTCGTGCTGACGATGTTCTTTGCCTCCTGCGGCTACGCCTGTCCGCTGCTCGTCGGTGACATCGAGAGCATCCGCGCGAAGCTCCCCGCCGAGGCCCGCGACCGCGCGGTGTTCGTCCTGGTTTCGTTCGACACCGTGCGGGACACGCCCGCCGCGCTCGCGGCCTACCGCGCCCGGCGCGGGCTCGATGCGCAATGGACGCTGCTGCACGGCACCGACGACTCCGTCCGCGAACTCGCCGCGCTCCTCGGCGTTAAATACCAGCAGGCGGCCGACGGCATGTTTTCCCATTCCAATCTGGTCACCATTCTGAACGCACAGGGCGAAATCATCCACCAGCGCACCGGTCTCAAGGGCGGGCTGGACGAGGCGGCTGCGGCCGTGGCGAAGCTTGCGCGGCAATGATCCCGGGCCGGGCTTGAGCCGCGTCAAGGCGCGGCGCGCGGCCGCGGGATAGGATGGGGGCAATCCCTCCGCCCATGAAAAAATCCTGGTTCCTTCCCGCCGGTTTGCTGCTGGCCTCCGGTGTTTTCGCCGCGCCCGACGGCTCCGTGCGCCTGTCCCTCAGCGCTCGCCTGCGCTACGAGGACGTGCACCAGACCGGCTTCGCGGACGCGACTGCGTTCACCTTACGCACACGCCTCGGCGTCAGCCCGGAGCCCTGGCACGGCTGGTCCGCGCTTCTCGAGGGGGAGAATATCCTCCCGCTGGGCGGCGACCGATACAGCCAGGCGGGGTTGAACCCCGGCGGGGCGGGTCGCGCGGTGGTCGCCGATCCCACCGGCACTGAGATCAACCAGGCCTGGCTCGCGTTCAAGCGCGGCGGGACCACGGTGACCGCCGGCCGCCAGCGCCTGGTGCTCGACAACGCGCGGTTCGTCGGGGACGTCGGCTGGCGGCAGAACATGCAGACCTTTGACGCCATGGTCGTGCAGGACCGCACGCTCGATGACACCGTGCTAACTTACGCGTGGCTCGACCGCATCAATCGCGTCTTTGGCAACCGCCATCCGCAGGGCTCCTGGGAGTCTGATTCGCATCTCCTGAACGCCAGTTGCGCCGGCCTAGAGGGCGGAACGCTCACCGGCTACGCTTACCTGCTCGATTTCGGATCGGCTGCGGCGGCGCAGAGCTGCGCCACTTATGGCGCGAGCTTTGCGGGCGGCGTGAAACTGCCGCGCGGGCTCAGGCTCGGCTACCGGGCTGAGGCCGCCTGGCAGACCGACCACAGCGCGAGCCCGCTCGATTATTCGGCCCGCTATTATGTCGTTGAGGCCGGCGTTTCGTCGGCGGCCGCCGGCCTCGCGGCCGGGCACGAGGTGCTCGGAGCGGGGGACGGCGTGGGTTTCAAAACGCCGCTCGCGACGCTGCATGCCTTCAACGGCTGGGCCGACCTGTTCCTGACGACACCCGCGGCGGGCTTGCACGACACCTATCTCAAGGGCACCGCGAACCTGCCCGGCGGCCTCAGCCTGCTGGTTTCCCAACACTGGTTTGGGACGGATCGCGCCGGCGCGGATCCCGGGCGTGAGTTCAACCTGCAGGCCGCCCGCAAATTCGGCCCGCACGTGGGCGCCCTGCTCAAGTATGCAAACTTCCGGCGCGACTCGGCTGCCTTTCCAAACGTGCAGAAAGTCTGGGCGCAGATTGAACTGGTGTATTAGGTTACCGCCATGCCCGCGCCCAAATTCAAGATTCTCGATGTCCGCCTGCCGCTGGCCCGGGGCGAGGAACCCTTCGCGCTCATCAGGGCCGAGGTGGACAAGCTCGGGCCGGGGAGCGGCCTGACGGTGATCGCGCCGTTCGTGCCGGCCCCGCTCGTTGAGCTGCTCAAGGGAGAGGGCTTTTCCGCCACGCTGGACCGCCGCTCCGACGGCGCCTGGGCCGTGACCTTCCGCCGGGAATAGGGCGCGGCGCGCAAATTATGCGCAGCTCCCGCCAATCGGGGGTGAGCGCAGGGCCCCCGTCCCGGGCATACTAGCGTCTCCTCGCCATGATCCCTGTCGACCTCGACCTTATCCGGAAATACGACACCCCGACCCCGCGTTACACCTCCTATCCGACTGCGGCGCAGTTCCGGGAATACCCGGGCCCGGCCCCGTTCCTCGCGCACGTGGATGCGGTCAACCGCGATGCCAGTCTGGCGCTATCACTCTATTTCCATCTCCCCTTTTGCGAAACGCTGTGCTGGTTCTGCGGCTGCACCACGGTCATCACCCGAAACCACGAAAATTCCGACGCCTACCTCGACTATCTCGAGAAGGAGGTGGCGCTGTTCGCGCCCCGCGTGCACCCGGACCGGCGGGTCGTGCAGTTGCACTACGGCGGCGGCACGCCGACGTTTTTCCAGCCGCCGCAGCTCCGGCGGTTGGACGAGATCACGCGACGTTACTTCCGGTTTGCGCCGGGGGCGGAGTTTAGTGTCGAGATCGATCCGCGCCGGCTGGCGCGGGGGCAGGTGGCGGCGCTGCGAGCGGGAGGCTTTACCCGCGCTTCGCTGGGCGTGCAGGATTTCAATCCGAAGGTGCAGGCGGCGGTGCATCGCATCCAGCCGCGCGCTTTGACCGAACAGGCGATTGCCTGGCTGCGCGCCGAGGGCTTCACCTCCCTCAATCTCGACCTGATTTACGGTCTGCCTTACCAGACGGTGGCAACGTTCCGCGACACGCTGGCGCAAGTCATCGAGCTCAACCCGGACCGGCTGGCCGTCTTCAGCTATGCGCATGTGCCATGGATGAAGCCCGCGCAGAAGATCCTTGAGCGCGAGGCGGCCTTGCCGTCGCCGGCCACGAAGCTCGAAATGCTCAAGCTCACGATCGAGACCCTGACCACGCGGGGCTATGTCTACATTGGCATGGACCATTTCGCGCGGGCCACCGACGAGCTGGCCAGGGCGCAGGCCGCGGGCAGCTTGCAGCGGAATTTCCAGGGTTACAGCACCCGGGCCGGCGTGGAAATCATGGCCTTCGGCATCTCGGCGATCTCGCAGACCCCCGCGAGTTACCGGCAGAATTACAAGAATCTCGACGCCTACTATACGGCACTCAATCGCAGTGAGGTGCCGGTCATCCGCGGGATCGAGCTCACCCCGGAGGATATCCGGCGCCGAGAGATCATCATGCGGGTCATGTGCGACGGGCAGCTCGACTACGCTGCGCTTTCCCGGGAATTCGGGGTAGATTTTGCGAAGGCTTACGCTCCCGAGCTGGCCCGCCTGCGACCGCTGGCCACCGATGGTCTGGTGGAACTTGCTCCGGACGCTCTGCGCGTGACCGGTGCGGGCCGACTTTTCATGCGCAACGTCGCCGTGTGCTTCGACGCTCATTTCACCCCGGAGCCGCGGCAGCATGCCCCGGCGGTGTGAGCGCTTTGCACGCGACAAGCCCGGCGTGGCGGCGCAGGCTTCCCTTGATGAGCCCACCCCCGCGTCCCGCCGCCCAGAAGCTCACCGGATTGGTCGGCAGCCTCCGCTGCTGCCAGCTTTTCTCCAGTCTTTCCGGGGACGACTTGCAGCTCATCGCCTCATTTGCGCGGCCGCTGAACCTGGCAAAGGACGATTACCTCTTTCACGAGGGCGAACCGTCGCAGGGCTTCTACGTCATGCAAAGCGGGGCGGTGAACGTTCACCGCGTCAGCGCTGTGGGTAAGGAGCAGGTCATCCACGTCTTTCGCGCCGGCGAATCGTTTGCCGAGGCCGCCCTGGCCTCGCCCACCGGCTATCCGGCGGACGCACGGGCGGTGGAGGCGAGTGCCGTGCTGCTGCTGCCCAAGGCCCTGGTGCTGGAACTCCTCGGCCGCCGGCCCGACCTGGCGTTGCGCATGCTCGGTTCCATGAGCGCCCATCTCCGCGTGTTGGTCGGCATGCTGGATGATCTCACGCTCAAGGATGTTGAGACGCGCCTGCTGAACTGGCTGGTGAAGCACGGCCGCGCTGCGCCGGGCGGCGTCATCCAGCTGCCCGGCACGAAGCGGATGCTCGCGGCCGAGTTGGGCACCAGCAGCGAAACCCTTTCCCGCACGCTGGCGCGGCTGCGAGACCGCCAGCTGATCACGGTTGCCGCGAAATCGATTGCGGTGTCCGATCCGGTGTCACTGGCGGCGCTGTTGCGACAGAACCTCGGCGAAGGCTGACACCATTGTCCGTTTGCGAAAATGGGCGGGCCGCGCATCGTGCGCTCCGTTGTCCATCACTCCCCCCTCCGCCCCCTTGTTCGACCGTCTCGGCGGCCGTGAGCAACTGCTGCAGCTGCTGAAATATTTTTATGCGGATGTGCGCCAGCACCAGGAAATCGGCCCGATTTTCACGGCTCACATCACCGACTGGCCGGCCCACTTGGAAAAAATCGCCGATTTCTGGTCGGGCGTGACGGGCGGGCCGGCAAACTACCGGGGCGGAATGGCGATGCGGCACATGCCCCTCGGTTTGGAGGAGCGGCATTTCCAAGCGTGGCTTGGGCTCTGGACCCGCCAGTGCCGGGCGCGCCTCGCGCCCGCCGAGGCCGGCGAGCTCATCGCGATCGCGGAAACCATCGGCCAGCGCCTGCGCGCCATGACCGGGGTTCCACCTGCAGCCGGGCCGGTTGCTTGACCTGGCTCAAGGCGATCCCGGGCGGGGTGTGCGATACTGCGGCATGTCCTCCCACGCCAATGCGACCGCCTTTACCCCCGAATCCACCGTCGGCGAACTCGTCGCCGCGCGCCCGTTGCTCGCGCGTATCTTCGCGAAGCTGGGCATCGACTATTGCTGCGGCGGCAAGCAAACCCTCGCCGCCGTGTGCGCGCGTCGCTGCCTGGACCTGACCACCACGCTGGCGCTGCTGGAATCCGCCGGTGCCGCGCTGGAAGCCGGGCCCGCCGAAGTGGACGCAGCCGCCATGGGTCAGACTGAACTCGCCGACCATATCGAGGCCGTTCACCATGCCTACCTGAAGTCCGAACTGCCGCGCCTCGTGGACATGGCGGACCGGGTTGCGCTCGAGCATGGGTGGCGGGACGGCCGGCTGACGGAGGTGCGCACGGCGGTCCGGGACCTGGCCGAGGAAATGCTCAGTCATATGCAAAAGGAGGAGTTCATCCTCTTTCCGTTGGTCCGAAAGATCGCGGCCGGTGGGTCCGGTGATCTGGCCGGCCCAATCGCACAAATGGAAGCGGAGCACGAATCCGCAGGCAGCCTGACGGCCCGGTTGCGTCTGTTGACGGACGGGTTCGCACCCGGCACGGACGCCTGCAACACGCACCGGGCCCTGCTGGCCGGGTTGGCGGAGTTCGAGTCCGACCTCCACCGCCATGTGCACAAGGAAAACAATGTCCTGTTCCCGCGGGCGTTGGGCCGGGGGTGACCCGGCCGATATTTTGTCAGTTGCCCGGAAAGGCCGGCCGGCTACCGTCACCGGCATTGTGCCAACGCCCGAAGCCCGTAGAAAACGCAGCCGTGTCTTGGTCGAGCAGCTCAAGCGCTCCGACATCTACCAGGATTATGCCAAGGCGTTTCGCGACACGACGGGCCTGCCGTTCAACCTGCGGGCCATCGAGGCGTTCGACCTGCCCCACCGCGGCGACCCCAAGGAGAACCCCTTCTGCGCCCTGATGGCGCGCACCAACCAGTCCTGTGCCGCGTGCCTGCAGCTGCAGAAAAAAGTTGAGGAGCAGGCGCACATGCAGCCGAAGACGCTGAAGTGCTTTGCGGGCCTGTGTGACTCCGCGGTGCCGGTGCGGGTAGGGGAAAATCTCGTCGCGTTCCTGCTGACCGGCCAGGTCCTGCTCCACCAGCCGAGCCAGACCGAATTCACCAAGATCACCCGGGCCCTCATCAACATGGGCGTCGAGGCTGACCTGAAGCGCCTCGAGGAAGCGTATTACCAGACGCGCGTGCTCGACCGGAAGCAATACGAGGCGATGCTCCGGCTGCTCACGGTCTTCGCCCAGCACCTTTCGACGCTCAGCAACCAGCTGATGGTGTCGGCCGAACCGGTCGAGTCGCCGCTGGTCGCGCGCGCCAAGATGTTCATTGCCCAGCACCAGGATGAGGAGGTTTCGCTCCGGCAGGTCGCGGCTGCCGTCAACACAAGCGCGTTTTATTTCTGCAAAATGTTCAAGCAGGCCACGGGCCTGACCTTCACCGACTACCTGGCGCGCACGCGGATCGAGAAGGTGAAGAACCTTCTCCTCAACCCGCACAAGCGGATCAGCGAGGTGGCCTATGAAACCGGTTTCCAGTCGCTCTCGCAGTTCAACCGGGTCTTCCGCCGGGTGACGGGCCGGTCGCCGACGGTGTGGCGGGCGAAGCAGCCGAAGTATTCCTAGGAGGCGGTTCGTGGGATGAATTGAGGGATGGGCCGGTCGCCGCAACCCATGCGCAAGGATGGGCAAGCGATGCGCAGCCGCGCGGCGCTGGTTCCCGTAGAGTGGGGGACCGACATTCCACGCCATGTCTGTCATCCCGCTCACCATTTTCTTCAGCCTGCTTCTGGCAGGCCTCTTTATCGCGCTGTTCGTCCATGAACAGCGCCGCCGCCGGTTCGCCAGCGCGGAGAGCGATTCGCTGCTGCCACTGGCCGAGGAGACCCCGCACGAAGCCGGGACGGGCCGCGATGATCACGCTCACGCCGCCGGTTCGGCCAGCCATAGCCTTGGCGACGCCGGGTGCGGTTGCCGCGACGGCGCCCGCCCGCCCTGCACTGGCTGCCGGAAGCGCTCCGCGGTGTCCTCGGAAACCGTTCGCTGATTTTCATGCTCCCATGACCAACGGCCAGAAAATCACCATCGAGTTCAACGACAGGGTTGTCCGGCAATTTCTGCTCGCGTCCCTCACCTGGGGTATCGTGGGCATGCTGGCCGGCGTGCTGATCGCCACGCAACTCAACTACTGGCAGGCTAACTTTGGCCAGGCTTGGCTGAGTTTCGGCCGCCTGCGCCCGCTCCACACCAACGCCGTCATCTTCGCCTTCGTGGGCAACATGATGTTTGCGGGCATTTATTACTCGACGCAACGGCTCGTGAAGGCCCGTCTCGCGAGCGACTTCCTCTCCGCGCTCCATTTCTGGGGCTGGCAGCTGATCATTGTGGCGGCGGCCGTCACGCTGCCGTTGGGCCTGACCCGCGGCAAGGAATACGCCGAGCTGATCTGGCCGCTCAACATCGCGGTCGCCGGCATCTGGGTGGTGTTCGCCGTGAACTTCTTCTGGACGCTCGCTCGCCGGCACGAGCAATCCCTCTACGTCGCCATCTGGTTCTACATCGCGACGATCATCACCGTGGCGATGCTCTACATCGTCAACCACCTCTCGATCCCGACCTCGCTGGTGCATAGCTACCCGGTGTTCGGTGGCGTGCAGGACGGGTTGGTGCAATGGTGGTATGGGCACAACGCCGTGGCGTTCTTCCTCACCACGCCGATTTTGGGCATCATGTATTACTTCCTGCCGAAGGCGGCGGAGCGGCCGGTG
>JBKJRX010000072.1:0-2598 GCA_046593155.1 Lacunisphaera sp. | reverse complement strand
ATATTTCCAGCCGGCGGATGCCGTCGTGCTGGCCGGCTTCACGATGACGAACACCCGGCTGCTGCTGACCGGGGGCATCGGGCGCCCGTATGATCCGGCGAACGGCGTCGGCGTCGTCGGCCGCAACTTCTGCTACCAGGCCAACTCGGGTCTCGCGGTCTTCATGCGCGATCGTTGGATCAATCCGTTTCTGGCCGCGGGCTGCACGGGCACGATCATCGACGAATTCAATGACGATAATTTCGACCACAGCGGGCTTGGCTTCCTCGGGGGCGGTTACATCGGGGTCAATGTCAGCTCGGGGCGGCCCATCAACACGCGGCGGCTGCCGCCAGGAACGGCGCGCTGGGGGTCGGCCTGGAAGCGGGCGAACGCCGACTGGTATGCCCACACCTTCGCCGTCGGTGTGCAGGGCAGCTGCTACCCGCACCGCGAGAACTACCTGGATCTCGATCCTGATTACACTGATGCGTTCGGCCAGTCGCTGCTGCGCATGAACTTTGATTTTCGCGCGAATGAGCAGCGGCTCTCGGCCTATTGCACGGAGCAGGCCGCCCGCATCGCGCAGGCCATGGGGGCGACCGTGGTCGGTCCCGCCGTGCCGCGCACGGCCCCTTTCGATGTGCGGCTCTACCAGGGTTCGCACGTCACCGGCGGCACCCCGATGGGCGCGGATCCGGCAACGAGCGTGGTCTCACCACGGCTGCAGCACTGGGACGCCGAGAACCTGTTCGTCGCCGGCGCTTCGGTCTTCGCGCACAACGCCGGACACAATCCCACCGGTCCCGTTGCCGCGCTGTCCCTGCGGCTCGGCGACGATCTGGCGCGTTATCTGGACAAACCCGGCCGACTTTCATGAGACCAACTGCGATCATGATGCTGGCAGGCTGCATCGCCGGCGCAATCCCGCTGGCCGGTGCGGATGCGATACCGGCTGACGCCGGGCGTGGCCGGATCGTCTTCAACCAGTGTGTGGTGTGCCACAGCCCGAACCCGCAGGACGTGCCCAATCCCGGACCTGACCTGCGCGGAATGATCGGCCGGCCGGCAGGCAGCGTGCCGGGATTCCGCTACAGCCGCGCCCTGCGCAACGCGCGGCGTTCGTGGACGGAGACCGCGTTGGATGCCTTCATTGCTGATCCGCAGGCGGCGGTGCCCGGCAATACCATGCCCTTTCCGGGAATCGCCGAGGAAACCCAGCGTCGCGACCTGATTGCCTACCTTAAAACCCTCAAATGAAACCGCCGATGAATCGCAAAGAATTCCTCGCCGCCATGGGTGCCGGCAGCGTCGCCTTGGGCACCCTTAAGGGCGCCGCCGAGTCAAAGCCATCCCCAGCCGCTTCGCCCGGCCCGGCGCCACTCGACGGGCTTTTGAATCTGGATGACGTCGAGGCCCTCGCCCGGACGGTGATGCTGCCCGACGTGTATGAATTCGTCGCCAGCGGGGCCGCCGATGAAATCACGCTGCGATGGAACCGGGAGAGATATCGCGAAATCCGCCTGCAACAGCAGGTGCTCCGGGATCTTTCCTCACTCGATTGTTCCACCATGCTCTTTGGGCAGCGCATGAACACGCCCATTTTGCTGGCCCCGACGGCGAGCCAACGGTTGACGCATCCCGAGGGCGAACTGGCCACCGCGCGCGGCGCGGGCGCATTCGGCGCAACCATGGTCCTCAGTTCCGGTTCGAACACGAGCATCGAGGACGTGATGGCGGCCGCCTCTCATCCCGTGTGGTTCCAGCTCTATGTGTCCAAGGATCGCGAGCATACCCGGGAGCTGGTCGAACGCGTGCAGGCGGCGGGGGCGAAGGCGCTCTGTGTCACGGTCGACAGCGCCCTCGATGGTCCGCGCAACCGCCAGATGCGGACCCCCTTCGTGATGCCACCGGGCGTCAATTATCCGCATTACGTCGGCATTCGCGACCCCGCCTCGGTCCAGACGCTGGATAATGTGCGGCCGGCCAATTTGCTGTGGCGGGACATCGAATGGCTGCGGTCATTCACCAAAGTGCCTATGCTCCTCAAGGGCGTGATGAACCCGGCGGATGCTGCGACGGGCATCAAGGCCGGGGCCGATGGCATCATCGTCTCCAACCACGGCGGCCGCTGTCTCGACACCCAGCCGGCCACCATCGAGGCGCTGCCACGCGTGGTGGAGGCGGTCGCCGGCCGTGTGCCGGTGATTGTGGATGGCGGTATTCGGTGCCGCGCCGTGCAGATCGGTCGACCTTACGTTTATGGACTGGCGAGCGGTGGTGCCGCCGGCGTCACGCACGTGCTCAAGATTCTCCGGCAGGAGCTGCTGATGGCCATGTCGCTTCTCGGTTGTCCCACCATTGCCTCGATTGACCGCTCGATCCTCTGGAAATGATGCTGCCCTTGCCCGCATCGATTTTCTTCCCGCGCCGCTGAGCCGCCGCCGATCACCGTTCTATTTCGTTCCCCTTAACTCAAACCAAAAGCATGAAAAAAATACGATTTGGCATCACCGGTTCCGGTTACATGGGGCGCACCCATGCCGAGGCCATCAAACACCTGAGTTCCACGGCTGAGCTGGTCGCGATCTGGGGCGGCACGCGCGCTCCGGAGCTGGC
>JBKJRX010000048.1:0-5496 GCA_046593155.1 Lacunisphaera sp. | reverse complement strand
CTCACTGTTAAAATGGTGAGGTGAAGACAGCCGGGTTTTTTCTTCAAATGCGGTCGGGGTTTGCCTCATCGCCTCAACGAACTGGGGCCCGTTGTCCGAGCGGATTAACTGCGCGCGCCGTGCGCGGCGATCACTTCACACACCAGTGTGATCACAACTCACCAGTTCAAGAAATGGAATGCGCCTCAATCCGTATTCCGTGGTAGAACAACACGTGGGTGTAGGTGCGTTTGAAGAACGCCGTCGCTTCGCGGTGCAACCGGTCGAGGCCAAAGCCGAGCGCCGCTTCCATCGCCGCGTCCACTTCCTGCAGCCGGGTTCGCGCGTCCCAATAGCCCTCCGGTGAGAAAAGCGGCACCCAAAACGCCGCGGGTGCGATCTGATCGAGAAATCTCAGCTAGGTGGGGCGTTCCGCCGGGTAGGAGTCGAGATCGAAGGCACGCATTTCCACTCCGGGTTAGGACAGCCAGCCTTTAATCCAAGCCAAATTCTCGCCGACCGCCCCGCGCGAGCATCCTCTCGCGCCGCGCCGAGAAGTTCGGCGCTCGTCTCCGCGTCGGTCCACCGCATAACGAAAGCATGCACCGTTTCCGGCGTTTGTTGGGTCAGGTTGGCCGCTTCCTCGTTACCGCGGTTTGCCAAGAGTGAAGACCAAGGCATCCGAGTTGTCTGACAAACCGCAGAAAAAGATCAGCAACACCCACCTCTAAATTTTCCCTGTTCTCCGATTCAACGGCTATTGCCGGCCAGTCTCGAACGTTGGCGCAGCGAGCACCGGGTCCGCCGAGACCAACGGGAGCGGTTCGCCGCCGCGAACCTGCGCACAGCGGGAGGGCGAGCCGGAGAGTGCGAGAGGGCGGCTCGTCCCGAGCCCTCTCGCAACGCCTCGCGCGGTGAGCGGCCAGCATCGGAATCCGAGCATCTGTTCGGAAGATTGGCGTGATCGTCTGAAGGAGGAGGCCGAGGTCATGTCAGGGGAGTGCGCCCGTTTACCAGATCGTCCAACCGCCATCGACGACGAGGCTGTGGCCGGTCACGAAGGAGGCGCTGTCGGTCAGGAGGAACAGCGTGGGGCCCACGATCTCACGGTTCTGGCCGACCCGGTTCAGCACCGTCTTCTTGCTCAGGTCCGCGATGAACGCCGGGTGGCTGCGTTGGACGGCCGGATTGGGGAAGGGCCCCGGGGTGATGCAATTGAACCGCACACCGGCGCTGCCGTAGTGCATTGCGAAATAGCGGGAGAGCTGGAGCGTGGCGGCCTTGCTCGCGCCGTAGTCGATCGGGTTCGCGGCCATCGGTGCGTGGTAGATGCCCTTGTCCGGCGCCACGACGCCATACATGCTGGAAAACAGAATGATACTGCCCGCGCCGCGGGTCTTCATCCGCTCGGCGAGGGTGCGGCAGAGGATGAACGAGGGTGTGAGCGCGAGATCGAAGGTGCGCTGGAATTCATCCGGCGTCAGCGCCTCGAGCGACTTGCCCGAGGAGGACGTGGTGACGAGGTGCACGATGCCGTCCGGCACGCCATGCTCGGCCAGCAGGCTCTCCAGGATCGCGGGGAGCTTTGCCGCGTCGTTGAGGTCGACGCTGAGCGGAACGGTGCGCTTGAGCTCGTGCTCGCGCACGAGCGCCTCGGCCTTGCCGGCCAAGTCGAAGCAGAGCACCTGGGCGCCGACCTGGTCGAGTTCGACCGTGATGGCGGAGCCGAGGTAGCCGGCGCCGCCGGTGACCCAGATTTTTTTGCCTTCCAGCGAATACCAGTGGCTCATTTGGCGGTGTGGCCACCGTCGACCGGAAGGTTGGCGCCGGTGACGTAGGACGCGGAGTCACTCAGGAGGAAGATGACGGCGCCGCCGATTTCCGCCGCATCGCACATGCGGCCGAGCATCGTGATCTTGTTGTAGCCGTTGATGAATTCCGCGGCCTGCGGGGTCTCGGGGTTGTAGATGCCGCCGGGTGACACGACGTTCACGCGCACCTTCTGGGCACCGTAGTGCGAGGCGAGGTAGCGGGTGAGGTTGATCATGCCGCCCTTGTGGAAGAAATAGTCCGGGGCGGTGGTCATCGTGGTGCCCTCGTAGAGCGAGAGGTTGCTGCCGACCATGCCGTAGATCGAGGCGATGTTGACGATGCTGCCGCCGCCACCCTGCTTCGCCATGGCGTCGCCGAAGACGCGGCAGGTGGCGAAGAAGCCGGTGGCGTTGGTCTCCATCGATTCGCGCCAGATGGCGAGGTCGTCGTTCATCGTGCGCATCGGTCGGCTGACGGCGTTGAAGACGATGCCGTCGACGCGGCCGTGCTTCGCCAGCACGCGGTCGCGCAGCGCCCCGAGCGCGGCCTCGGAGCCGATGTCGGTCTCGTCGATGAAAACCTGGCGGCCGGCAGCGCTCTCGGCGTCGGCGAGCGACTGAAGGGCCGCGCGGTTGCGCGAGGCGACCACCAAGGTGGCGCCGGCGGAAGCGAGCGACTTGACGAGGGCGCGGCCGAGCAGGCCGGTGCCGCCGAATTGGATGACGACTTTGCCGGTGAGGGAGATCGCGGTATCGGGCATGGGTGAGGGAGAGGCTAGATGCAGCGGCCGCCGTCGACTTCGAGGCAGACGCCGGTGATGAATTCGGAGGCGGGATCGGCAAGGAACACCGCGGCGTTGGCCACGTCGGTCGCGCGGCCGAGGCGGCCCAGCGGGATCGAGGATGTGAAACGGGCCCGGTTGGCCGGCGTGTCTGCGGCCCCCATGAAGGTCGTGAGGAGTGGCGTGTCGGCGATGGCGGGGTTGATCGCGTTGGCGCGGATCCCGTCCGGGGCGAGTTCCACGGCCATCGATTTCGTGATGAGGACGACGGCGCCCTTGGAGCCGTTATACCAGGTCAGGCCGGGTCGCGGCCGCACGGCGGCGGTGGAGCCGATGTTGATGAAGCAGCCGCGCTTTTGCGCGCGGAACACCGGCACGCAATGGATGGCTGAGAGGTAGAGGCTCTTCACGTTCACCTGGTAGATGCGGTCGAACTCGGCCTCGCCGACATTAAGCATCGGCTGGTTCGCGTGGCTGATCCCGGCGTTGTTCACCATGATGTCGAGGCGGCCGAACCGGGCGAGGGCCGCCCCGACAAGCTGGCCCATGTCGGCGGTCCGGGTGACATCGGTCCGGTGAAAAAGGGTCGGATGGCCGGCGGCATTGAGCCCCGCCGCCAATTTTTCGCCGAGGGTTGCGTTGATGTCGGCCACGACGATCTTCGCGCCTTCGGCGGCGAAGGCGCGGCAGATCTCTTCGCCGAAGCCGGAGGCTCCGCCGGTTACGATGGCGACCTGCTGGGCCAGGCGCGGGGAGGGGGAGGACATGGCGGCAATCTCAGGCGTAGGGTGAACGCACCGGCGGGCGGACGGCCTCGGGCAACTCGTTGATCAGGCCACGCACGAGGTCCAGGCGCTGCTTGACGTAGCCGGTGAGAGCGACCACATCGGCCCCGATGTTGACTACGCGGTAGCCTTCCTCGATCAACTGGCCGAGAGGGGCGATGAGGCCGGCGGTCATGGCAAATTTGCCATGCTTGCGGGTGGCGGCGCCCACGCGCTTGCGTGCGGCCACCACCTCCGGGGCGTCGATCTGGCCCGCCTTGCCGATGCGGTGGCTGAAGTCGCCCGGGCCGAAGAGGATGCCGTCAAAACCGGGCACGGAGCAGATTTCCTCGACGTTTTCCAGCGCTTCGGGCGACTCGATCTGGAGAATCACGATCCGCTCGGTGTTGGAGTGGCGGATATACTCGTCCATCGGCGTGAGGCAGAACTCGCCGTCGATGTTGCCGCCGTCCAGCGCGCGCCTGCCCACCGGGTGGAAACGCACCCAGTCGATGATCTGGCGTGCCTCCGCGCGGCTGGCGACGTGCGGGACGATGATACCCTGTGCGCCGGCCTCGAAGGGGCGGATGTAGTCGCTGTAGCTGCCGCGGCCGACGCGGACGAGCGCGTCGATGTTGTGCACGCGAGCGGCGCGGATCTGGTTTTCCAGGCCGATCCAGTCGTTGGGCACGTGCTCGGTGCAGAGCCAGACGGCGTCGACGCCGCACAGACCGGCGATCTCGATGACGCGAGGTTCGGAAAGGTTGACCTTGAGGACGGTGGGAAGCTGGTTCTCACGCAGGAGTTTCAGGATACGACTGGGACGAGCGCTCATAAATGGGTGGTTAGATTTCGGAAAGAAGGACCTCGCGGCCGCCTTCGTCGCGGCTGCGGATGCCGGCGATGAGGAGTTGCATCAGCTCGATGGTCTCCGTGATGGGGAACGGGCGCACTCCGGTGCGCAGGTAGCCGATGAAGGCCTCAAGCTGGGACTTGAAAGAGAAGAAGGTGTCGCCCGACGCGACGTTCACGTGGCCCGCAGTGCCGATCAGTTGGAGCAGGCCGAAGCCGCCGAACATGTCGTGGTTGGCGACGACCACAATGTCGGCGCCGTTGCGGTGCTTGAGGTGCACGAGATTGCGTTCCTTGGTGCCGACGTTGCGGGCACTGATGAAGCCCGGGCCCAGGATCGGATACATGCCCTCGAGCGCGTGGATCCCGTAGGTTTCCCAGGTCTTGGGCGTCGTGATGCTCACGTAGCGCAGGTCGCCCAGCTCGCGGGACGAGATGCGGTAGGGCAGGTATTCCTTCGTGTAGCGCATGCTACTCGACGACATGATGGCCTTGCCCTGGGTGATCCAGTCGCGGAACACCTGCAGGTCGGGAGCGTTATCGGTGAGGGGCTTGTCGATGAAGACCGGGAGTCCCGCCTCAATGAAGGGCCGGGCGCGCGCGACGTGCTCGCCACCGATGTCGGTCGCGATTACGACGGCATCGACCTGGCCGATGACATCCGTGGCCTGGGCGACCACATGGGGGATGAGCGAGCACTTGGCGACATGCTCGGCCGTGAAGCCACCGCCGCCCTCGCAATGGATGTGCGTCACCTTTGCCCCGGGGATCGTGAAGCCCTCGGTGGGTTGCTTGTTGAGGTAGACCGGGATGCCCGCGAAGGGGCACTCCTTGGTCATCGCCTCGCGGTTGTAGCCGTTGAACATCGCGCTCCACGAGTAGGGATGGCCGTTGCCCGGCGTGCTGCCGAGCATGGCGAGGCGGATCGCGTTGGGCTGCGGGACAAGGCTCATTGGGTAGGGGCGGGACTATTCGACGTTGATGGTGAGTTTGCCCGTGCGGTATTCCTGCTCCCAGACCTTTATCACGTCCGCGGTATATTGCTCGAAGGAACGCTTCTCCCCAAGGTGCTTGATCAGTTCGGGCAGCCAGCGCTTGCCGAAGCGCACGTGCTGGGTTTCGTCGGCGATGTCGTAGCGGACGAACTGCTCGCTGAGCTTGTCGCCGGACTGCTGGTGGGCCTCGACGCGACGGTGGCGGTAGGGGAAGGCGTGCACCTCGTTGCCCATGGTGAGCATGCAATACTGCATGAGCGGCGGATACTGGCTCCGCCACTTGTAGATGTGGAGGTATTGCGGCGACTGGAAC
>JBKJRX010000331.1:0-14680 GCA_046593155.1 Lacunisphaera sp. | reverse complement strand
CACATCGCCTGCAAGCAGGCTCCTACAAAAAGACATGTTCCCCGACTGGCTCGAACTCACCGGCATCAATTTCCGCAACCTCAAGGATCAGGCTCTTCGCCTGCCCCTCGGCCGGCTCACCATGGCCTGCGGCCCCAGCGGCGCCGGCAAATCGACCCTCTTCCGCGACATCCTGCATCCGGCGGTCAAGGTCGCGATCAAGGCCAGGAAATCCAAGCTCTCCGGCAAGGATTTCGTCCGCCTCGCCAAGTTCGATTCTGACACCCAGAGCCAAGACCCCAAACCCCCGACCCCGTTCGCTGAACTTCGATCAGCGAACAGCTTCCGCACCGTCGTCGAGGTTGACCAGGCGCCGATTGGCAAGACCCCGCGCTCCACGCCCGCCACCTATCTCGGCGTGTTCGACCTCATCCGCCAGTTCTTTGCCTCTCTGCCCGAATCCAAGATGCGCGGATACAGCGCCAGCCGCTTTTCGTTCAACGTTCCGGGCGGTCGCTGCGAAACCTGCTCCGGCGCCGGACGCATCAAGCTGGAGATGGCGTTCATGCCTGACTCCTATCTGCCGTGCGATGACTGCGGCGGCTCGCGCTTCGGCGCGGAACTCGCCGACATCGCCTGGAAGGGCCAGACCATCGGCCAAGTGCTAAAGCTATCGTTCGACGAAGCCGCGGTGTTCTTCGACTTCCACTCCCAGCTCTCGCAGGTGTGCAAGCTGATGGTCGATTGCGGCCTCGGTTACCTGACCCTCGGTCAGAGCAGCCCGTCGCTCTCCGGTGGCGAGGCCCAGCGACTCAAACTCGTCACCGAGCTGACCAAGGGTCTGCAGACCTACAAGGAACGCTCGCACAACATCGCCGTGCGCAACCTCTACCTGCTCGAGGAACCCACCATCGGCCTGCACCTCAGCGACTGTGAGAAACTCATCCACGTGCTGCACAATCTGGTGGATCAGGGTCACACCGTGGTTGTCATCGAGCACCACCTCGACCTGCTGGCTGAGGCGGACTATGTCGTCGAGCTCGGACCCAACGGCGGCCCCACCGGCGGCGAAATCATGTATCAGGGCCCGCTGGCCGGGTTGCTCAAGGTCAAGCGCAGCCCGACGGCGCCGTATCTGCGGGAGAAGCTGAAAAGGTAGGGCGGTGACTCCGTTCACCGCCGCGGCGCGGAACGGAGTCCGCGCCCTACCCTACGGCCAGCGGAAGGCTTGGCGCGATGCCGAGCCCCAGCCCGCCTGCGTTTACCCCGCCCTCTTCACGCTCCGCCCACGCGGCGAAGGCGATCATCCCGGCGTTGTCGCCCGTGTGCTGCGGCTGGGCGCGGAAGAAAGGAATGTTCTGCGCTTTCGCGACCTTCTCAAGTTCGGCCTGCAGGGTCTTGTTGTTGGCCACGCCGCCGGACAGTCCGAACGACCGGTAGGCCATCGTTTCGCTGTAGGGCGGGGTCTCCGCACCCCGCCTTGCCACCGCTGCGTCCGATCCAGGCGGGATACGGTGATCCCGCCCTGCAAAATTCCGCTCGAGCGCCAGCGCTGATTTCCGCACCAAAGCATTGAACACCGCCGCCTGGTAGCTGGCGCAGAGGTCGGCCTTGCGGCGTTCGATGTCTGCCGACGTCATTTTCTCCAACTGGTAACGCAAACTGGTCTTCAGCCCGGAGAAACTGAACTCAAGCGACGAGCGCTGCGCGACGGCCTTGGGGAATTCAAACGCCGTCGCATTGCCCGTCGCCGCCAACTTCTCGACCTGTGGCCCGCCAGGATAACCCAGCCCGAGCAGCTTGGCACCCTTGTCGAGCGCTTCACCCGCCGCGTCGTCCATCGTCGAGGCCAGCAGCCGGATGCGCCGCGCTTCGTCGATGCTGAACAAAGCGGTGTTGCCGCCCGATACAAGCAGCCCGAGATGGGGCAGCTGCTGGGCGAACACAGCGTCGAAGGCCGCGGGACTGGCCGCGTGCAGGGCGATGAAGGGCGAAAAGGCGTGCGCCCGGAGATGATTCACCCCGACCACGGGCACGCCCCAGGCCAAGCCCAGGCTCTTCGCGGTGGACAGGCCCATCGCGAGGCACGCCGCGAGACCCGGACCGTTGGTCACGGCAATCTTGGAGAAATGCCCGGACGGCCTTGCAACCAGGGCGCGCGCGAGCAGCGGCCCGAAATGCGACAGGTGCTCGCGGCTGGCCAGGTCGGGCACGACGCCACCGTAAGCCTCGTGCAGGGCAATCTGGCTGTGCACCCACTCGCCGGTCAGGCCGCGCGCCGGATCGAAGACCGCCACGGCGGTCTCATCACAAGAACTTTCGAGGGCGAGGATCATGGGCTGGGCTCAAAATATACCGAATCCGTCATTATGAACGCAGTGAAGAATCCAGAACCATGCGCGCCGGCGTTCATCCTGCTGGATTCTTCGCTACGCTCAGAATGACAGCAAAGGGGGCTTGAAAGTTTTGTGCTCATTTGTGCACGCCCCTCGCCGCGAGCACACCCGTCAGCACTTCCTCCGCCGCATTCAGCTGCACGTCCGCGATGCGCTCAAAACCAAAGCGGTCGTTGAATTCCACGGGCGCGGTGAGATCCGGCCGTGATTGCTGCAGGCGGACCTTGTCTTCGTCATCTGCCGAAACCTCGAGTTCGACGTGCGGCTGGATGCCCTTTTCATGGATCGTGATGCCGCTGGGCGTATAATATCGTGCGGTCGTCAGGCGTAGGCCCTCGCCGTTCTGGAGCTCGATGATGCTTTGCACGGAGCCCTTGCCGAAGGTCTTCTCGCCGACGATGACGGCGCGTTTGGTGTCCTTCATGGCGCCCGCGACGATCTCCGCGGCACTGGCCGTCCCACCGTTGACCAGGATCGCGACCGGATAGGTGCGGCGTTGGTGTCCGTTGTCGGCGTTGAAATTCTCGCGCGACTCCGGCGTGCGGCCCTGGGTGTAGACGATGAGTTCGCCTTCCTCGAAAAATTCGTTGCAAACGTCAATCGCCGCATCGAGCAGGCCGCCGGGGTTGTTACGCAGGTCGATCACCAGGCCGCGCAGGCCCTGCTTTTCCAAGCCGGAGAGCGCCGCCCGGAACTCCTTGCCGGTGCGTTCGCTGAACTGCGTGACCTGCAGATAACCGAGGCCACCGGGGCGCATGATCGCATTGCGCACGCTCTCGAGACGGATGCGCGCGCGCTTGAGCGGGAAATCGAGGGTCTGTTTCGTGCCCGGCCGGAAGACCGTGACGGTCACCATCGTGTCAGGCTCGCCGCGCACGAGCTTCACCGTCTTCTCCACGGAGGGGTTCTCAATGGGCTTGCCATCGATTTTCACGAGCCGGTCACCGCGGCGAAGGCCGGCCCGCTCGGCCGGAGTGCCGGCGATGGGGGTGATGACCACGATCTGGTTGTCGCGCATCTCCACCTGGATGCCGACGCCGCCAAAGGCATTGCTCATTTCCTCCTCGGTTTGCTGGTAGTCATCGGCCCGCAGGAACTGCGAGTGCGGATCGAGCTGGCCGAGCAGGCCATCGAGCGCGGCGCGCGTGAGGTCGTCATAGCCCGCCGGGGCGTCGCCCACATAATTTTCCTTCACCAACTGCAGCACCTCGCGGAAATACTTCACATTCCGGTCGCGCTCCCGGTCCGGCCACCAGTTCGGCGCGCCGGAGCGGGCCGCGAACTGGGCCAAGCCGAAGCCGGCGACGATCGCGAGCGCGATAATACCAACTCTATTCAACATGGCAGGAATTGGCATGGCAGCTTCGACAACAAAGTCATAATAAATCGCAAGGCCTACACACCCCGGCGCTTCGCGCCACCCCTCTTCAGAGAAGGGATTCCAATCCGCGCCGCCGTAGTCCCCTCTATGAAGAGGGGCTTGGCAGCCGTAGGCCAGGCGAAGGCTGCTGCCCGGCAAGGCGGGGTTTGTAGATTGCGTTTAAGCATGACTTTAGGTGGGCACAAATGATTGAGTTGGCAAATGGCTTCCTCGTCCGACTTTTTCGAAATCTTCGCCACTGAGCCCACGGCCACCACCGGGGTGACGTTTGCGCGCTATATGGAGCTGGCGATGTATCACCCCACGGCGGGTTATTACACGCGGGACTTCAAGCGCGTCGGCCGGGACGAGAAGGCGGATTTCTTCACGGCGACGACTTTCAGCCCGATCTTTGGCGAGCTGGTGATCGCCGCCGCGGTCAAGTTGCTCGCGCCGGCCAAGCCCACCGATTTCACCTTTGTCGAGGTCGCCGCGGAGCCCGGCGCCGGCATCCTGCGCAACCTCACCCATCCCTTCGCCGGCTATCAAACCATCTCCTACGGTCAGCCCTTCGTTTTCCCGGCACAGAGCGTGGTCTTCTCGAACGAACTTTTCGACGCCCAGCCCTTTTCCCGCGTAGTCTGGCGGGAGGGCCGCTGGCGGGAGCTGGGGGTGGTCCTGCAAGGCCGCCACCTGCGTGAGGTGGAGATGCCGGAATTCTCCCCCGAACTGTCCGCCTTTGCGGATCGGCTGCCGAAAACCGCGGCGGAAAACTACCACATCGACCTCCCGATCCGGACGGTGCCCATTTTGGAGCGCATCGTCGGACCGAAATGGTCAGGTCTCTTCCTCGCTTTTGATTACGGCAAGTTCTGGGCGGAACTAGCGGAGCACACGCCCGCGGGCACCATCCGAACCTACCATCGTCAGAAAATGGGCTCCGACCTGCTGGCGCGTCCCGGCAAGCAGGACATCACCGGCCACATCTGCTGGGATTGGCTGGAGGACGGTCTGGTCCGGGCCGGCTTCGGACAGACGATGGTGGACTCCCAGGAGGGTTTCTTCATGCGCCACGCCGAGGAGGCTCTGGCCGCCATCACGAAGGCGGAGGCCGGCAATTTCAGTCCGCGCAAAAGAATGGTCATGCAGCTCCTGCATCCAGCCAACATGGGGCAGAAGTTTCAGGCCCTGTATGCTTTACGAAAGTGAGGTCGCTTGGCCGAGGTTTTCCAAAATTCCCTTGCTAAGGCGAAAAGCCGTCCTTTACTCCTGACCCTTTAACTCAAGAAACACCATGGCACGAATTTGCGCAATCACCGGTAAACGCCCGACCAAGGGCAAGATCATCAATCGCAAGGGTCAGTCGAAGAAGAGCGGCGGCATCGGCACGCACATCACCAGCATGACGACCCGCCTGTTCCGTCCGAACCTGCAGTGGATCAAGGTCAAGCTCCCCAACGGCGGCACCAAACGCATGTGGGTCTCGGTCAAGGCCATCAAGGCCGGCCTCGTGCAGAAGGCCTGAGTTCGCCCTTCCCTTTCGACCCGTAGCTACTCGCTGCGGGTTTTTTAGTGCCTGGAGGGCCGGCGCCTGTCGCCGGGCCGGCTCGACACGGTAGGGGCCGTTGACCTCAACGGCCCAAGGCGCTTGAGGGCAAGCGCCCCTACCCGCCCGCGGTCCGGCGACAAGCGCGACCCTACAACAGATCAGCGAACTCCTTATGCCGCTCGATGAACTTGGCGACGTAGGAACACGCCGGCACCACCTTGCACCCGGCCGTGCGCGCGTCCGCCAACGCCACCCGCACGAGTTTCTCGGCGATGCCCCGGCCGCGTAATTCCGGCGGCACGACCGTGTGAGTGAAGACCCTCTTTGCATCCACCAGCTCGTATTCGCAAATGGAGAGATGCCCTTCCACCATCGCCTCGTAGCGATGCGCGGCGGCGTTGTGCGTGACTTCGGTGGGTGCATCCATCTAGCGAATGGAAATACGACCCTTAAATTTCGCAAGCAAAGCCCCCAGTTCCTCGCGCCCCTCGATCTTCAAGGCCCAGAGCAGGGCGCCATACACGGCACATGCCGCCGGGATCAGACCGGCCACAATAACAAAATCCTGGGCCTTGCCGGCCAGCGGCAGCATCCCCAGCAGCCTCACTCCCACCCACACCGTCGCACCCATCAGAGCACTGGCCACGAAAATCTTGCCCAGGTTGGGCAGCAAAGGCGCAAAACCCAGCCCGGCCAGCCGACGGGACAGGCGCGTCTGCAGGAAACACGCCTGGGCGAGCACGGACAGGTTGCTCGCGAGAGCAAGGCCAACCGTGGACAGCCAATCCATCAACACGATGCTCAGCACCAGATTCACCACAAAACTCAGGGCGGCGGCCCAGACCGGCGTCGTCGTATCCTTCACTGAAAAGAATCCGCGCAACGCCACCGTGGTGAACGACAGGAAAGGCAGCCCGAGCGCGTAGACCGCGAGGATGGGCGTCATCAGCGCCGTGTCCGTGGCCGTGAACGCCCCCCGCTGGAACAACAGGCGCGTGATCGGTTCGCTCAACAACGCCAGGCCGACTGCCGCCGGCACATTGATGATCATCACGAGCCGCAGGCCCTTGTGATAGTCGTGGGCCAGTGCGGTCCAGTCCTGCTTGGCGGCATGCCGGGCAATGAGCGGAAAAACGACCGTGGCGATGGCCGCGGCAAACACGCCGATGGGCAGTTCCATCACCCGGGTGGCGAGGTTCAGCACCTGCGCGGCACTGTCGTTGAGCGACAGCCCGATGAACCGGGAAATCGAAATGTTGATCAGGTAGATGGCCGAGCCGATCACGGTCGGGGCCATCAACCGGGTGATCTCACGCACGCGGTCGTCCGCCCGGAGATCGAAGCGCGGCCGCCAACCCTCGGACCAGAGCACTCCGGCGGGCACGGCCATCTGCAGGAAGCCGCCCACGAGCACGGCCGCGCACAGCAGGTTCATCCGCGCACCGTCGCCCCAGGCCCACCAGGCACCAAGCCCGAGAGCGCCCAGGATGGTGAGGTTCAACCACACCGGGGACAAGGCCGGCTCACTGAAGCGTCCGAGCACCTGGCACGCCGCGCTGAACGCCGCCGCCAGGCAGACAAAAATCATGTAGGGGAAAAGGATGAGTGCCAGGTCGGCGCCGAGCAGCAACCGCCCGACCGTCGCCGGCTCCATGCCGAGCCCGCCGGTCGCGCGCAGCAGCGGCTCGGCGTTGGCGATCACCCCCATCGCCACGGCGACGAGTCCGGCGGTGACCACCAGCAACCAGCTGGCGACCTTGCTCAAAAGGGCGAAGGCCGCGGCGCGCTGCCGGTGCTCCAATTCGTGGGCCAGCGTCGGGAGAAAGGCGGCGGTGAGCGCGCCCTCGCCCAGCAACCGGCGGAACAGGTTCGGCAGCGTGAAGGCGGACACGAACGCCGAGCTCAGCGCGCTGGTGCCGAACACTGCGGCGATGAAGATCTCCCGCACCAACCCGAGCACGCGCGACAGCACGGTCGCCAGGGCGACCACACTGATGTTTTTCAGGTTCTGCGACACGAGGGAGAAAGGTGGAACCCGGCCTCCGGACGGGTTGACTCAGTTTGCTCCAAGGCAAACCCGTCCGGAGGCCGGGTTCCACCTCGTGGGGCACGCATGTTTACTGCGCGACGAACTTCAGCGCCGCGCCTTCAATGGTCACGCTGTCGAGTTTTGCCCAGGCGGCGCGGATTTCGTCGGGGACCTTCTCGCGGGAAATCAGATGGGCCATGAGCGGACCGGCAACGGAGGGCAGCAGGTGCATCGGACAGGAGCCGAGATAAAGCGTGTCGGCCGAGTAGACGACCGTGTCGCCCGATTTGGCGAAGGTGCCGGTGGTCTTCACCGTGACCTCATGCGTCAGGCCATACCAGTTGAGCACGCACTTGGCCGCCATCTGGAGCTTGCCGTCAACGATGCGGAAATTGGGTTTGCCCGGATTGAAGATGCCGTCGCCGGCGGGCTTCGGCGCATCCGCCGGAGCGCCCGGCTTGGCCGCCGGGGCCGGCGCGGTCAGCGTGTTGGCCCACGCGTTAAGCTCGTCCTCGACCAGGGTGAGCGTGAACGTCGGGCTGCTGATAATCTGCTTTTGCTTGGCCTGCCAGCCCCGGCTCTTGGCGCTGCTTTCGCCGCCCGGAATATAATACACCATGCTCTTCAGCTGCTGGTCCTCCTTGGGCATCTCCTTCACCAGCGAGACCGGCTTGAACACCAGGAAAACCGCGGCGGCCAGCACGCCCGCCACCAGGCCGAGCACGGCCCCGAGGGCGACTTCCATCATACTCGGACCGTAGAGTGCTTTCTCGATTTTTTTGTTGTCAGCCATGGGAGCAGGTTATTTGGCCGTGGCGGCCGCGGGCTTGGTTTCAGGGGACGGGGAAGCGGGTTTGGCGTCGGGCGTGCCGGCCTTCTTTTTATAGTCGGTGATGTAGAAGCCGGAACCTTTGAAAATCAATCCGGCTCCGCCGCCCACCTGACGCTTGAGCGCGGGCTTTTTGCAGACCGGGCACTTCTTCAACGGCGCATCCTTCATCGACTGGAAGGCGTCCATGGCGTGGCCGCATTTGGTGCAGACGTATTCGTAGGTTGGCATCCGGAAAAGTGGCCCAAGGTATGATTCGGCCGGTCCGGCTTGGCGAGTCTGTTCTTGGCCCGGGCACCCGCCAAATAGTTGGTGGAGCGGCTTGACCCCAAGCCGCTTAGCGCGTTGAGGTCAACGCGCCCCACCATGGATTTTACCGCCCAGTTAAAGGCCTATCGCGAGCGGGTCGAACACGGTCTCGGGGCGTTGGTGCCGGCCGCCACCACCCGGCCCACCCGGCTCCACGCCGCCATGCGCTACAGCTTGGATGCCGGTGGTAAACGGCTCCGTCCCGTCCTCGTGCTGGCCACGGCAGACCTTTTCGGCCGCCCCTCCGCCGATCCGCTGCCCGCGGCGGTCGCGCTGGAGTGCCTGCACACCTACTCACTCATTCACGACGACCTGCCGTGCATGGACAACGACGATCTCCGCCGCGGCCGGCCCACCGCGCACAAGCAGTTCGACGAAGCCACCGCGCTGCTCGCCGGCGACGCCCTGCTCACCCTCGCTTTCCAACTCATCGGCCGGCACTACGCCGGTTCCCCCGCCCTCTGCGCCGCGCTCACCCGGGAAATCGCCGACGCCGCCGGCAGTGAACGCCTCATCGGTGGACAGATGGAAGACCTGCTGGCCGAAAAGAAGGCCGATGCGACCGCGGGTGAACTCGAATTCATCCACCTCAACAAGACCGCAGCCATGCTGAGCGCCTCGATCGTCGCCGGCGGACTGTGCGGCGCCCATTCGGCCGGCTCAGGGCAGGGCGCCAGCGAAACTCAGCTAAGCACCCTGCGCGATGCCGGCCGCCACCTGGGCCTGGCGTTCCAGATCATCGACGACATCCTCGACGCCACCGCCGACACCGCGACGCTCGGCAAGACCGCCGGCAAGGATGCCAGGACCGGCAAGACGACCTACGTGAAACTCCACGGGCTCGAGGCCTCGCGGCGTCAAGCCCGCGAACAATCCGACGCCGCCAAGGCTGCCCTCGCCCGCCTGCCCGGCGGCGCGCCGTTTCTCACCGCGCTGGTGGAGAATATGGCGGCACGAACATCCTGATGCCAACGCCCCGACTCAATCCCTTACACCTTTATGTAGCCGGAGCATTATCGCTCGGCTTCGGCATCTGGGTATACTACACTAAGAAAAAACGCTTGGATACTTGGATACCCGTTGTGGGTGTGGTTGATAACATCCGTCGCGACAGAAGCGGGAATGTCTCAGTGGTGGTGAAATACGTTACGAAAGAAGGCAGCAAGCAGTTATGCACGCTGCCAATTGCCGATGGCGATTCGGTGGGACTCGGCACCGAGCTGGCGATTGCGTATGAACCTGCGCAGCCGGGCAACGCCTTCATCGCGGACAAGAAGGACATGAATTTCGGTGTGATAACCGCAATTATTGTTGGAATCGCCTTATGGCTGGCGGCAACCCTCGCGCTGCTTGCAGGCGACGCAATCCCTGCGCAATGGCGCTGATCAATCGCGATCCTACTTCGCCCCCACCGCCAGCCCGTCCAGCAGCTCGGTGATGTCGCCGCTCACGGCGCTGTAGTCGATGTCCTTGGCCCAGCCGCGGAGCTGCATCGCACCCTCGGGGCCACTGTAGAAATAGCCATGGTTCACGTAGGTGACGTTCTCGACGCGGGCGGTGAACTCCAGTTCGGTCAATTGCACGGTGCCCCGCAGCTTCGTGCCGCGTTTGCGAACGATGACGCTTTCCGCGCCCTCCCGCGCCGTGTTGATCACCGCCGCCTCGATGCTGCCTTCGATCGGCTGGGCCTCGGCGATGAGCTGGGCCTCGGCCTTTTCGTCGATCCGCAGCAGGTTGAAAATACCCGGCTCAGTGTCAGCCGGGTCGCGATACCAGCGGGTGGCGTCATAGCGCAGCCGGAATTTGCCGGCGACCAGCTCGCGGAAGCGTTCCTTTTCCTGCACCAGCAGCAAATTGGTGTAGTCCGGTTTGAGCTGGATGCTGCGAAAAAGCTGCTCGGCCCGCGCCGCCCCCGTGCCGTTCTCCGGCCACTCGGCGCTGAAAAGGTAAAGCGAGGAGCCGATGACGATCAGCCGCACCTCGCGGACCGTCCGGTCGCGCCGCTGGGCAATGACGAGCCGTTCGCCTTCAAAGGGCCCGAGCTCGAACTTGGTCCGCGATTTCACCTCGCCCGGGCGCGATTTCAGCATGTCGGTCATGGACTTCACGTAGACCCCGGTCTCCCCCCCTGGCAGCATGGCCATGGGATAGGAAAACCGCACCAGGAAGGAGCGCTCGCCCGATCGCTCGATGAAAAAACGCGTGGCCTGCACGTCACCCTGGGGTGAGGGCGTGAGCACCGTGTCGGTTTCCGGCTGGTCCAGGAGGCGCGCCTCCACCGCCCAGCCGGGCGGGCCAAACTGATAATCGGCTGCCCGGATCAAACCGGTCCAGATAAAGAGGTAGCAGAGTATGCCGGAAAAATGCCGCACGCGTGCCATCTAATCGGGAAAGCTTCCGTGGCGGCAACGCGGAAATGCCCTGGAGGGGAGCGCGTTGACCTTAACGTGCGTTCCTACACCCCGCCCGGCCGGGCACCCCTCTTCATAGAGTGGACCGGGAGGCTTGGACTGAATCCCCTCTGTGAAGAGGGGTGGCGCGACTTGCCTCGCCGAAGCCAGGCGAAGGCGGGAGCGACGGGGTGTGTCGAACCTCACTTCGCCGCGCCGGCGGCCTTGACCAGCTCGATGAACGACTTCGCCTCGAGCGAAGCTCCGCCGATCAATCCACCATCAATGTCCTTCTCGGCGAGCAACTCGGCCGCGTTGGTGGGTTTCATCGAGCCGCCGTAGAGAATACGAACCTTCTGCGCGAGGGCGGCACCATAAAGCTTGGTCAGGAGGTCGCGGATGAAGGCGTGCACCTCCTGCGCCTGCGCCGTGGTGGCCACCTTGCCGGTGCCGATGGCCCACACGGGCTCGTAGGCGATGATCACCGTCGTGATCTGCTCGGGTTTGACGCCCGCCAGGCCGCCCTCGACGTGCCGTTGCACCACCGCGAGGGTCGCGCCGGCCTCGCGCTCCGCGAGGGTCTCGCCGACACACAGAATGGGCTTCAGCTGGTTGGCCAGCGCAGCAAGGACCTTCCGGTTGATGAAGGCGTCCGTCTCACCGCAATACGTGCGCCGCTCACTGTGGCCGAGGATGACGTGCGTGACGTAAAGCGTGCGCAGCATTTCCGCCGAGACCTCGCCGGTGTAGGCGCCGTTCTTCTCGGGGTGCACGTTCTGTCCGCCGAGCTTGACGGACTGGCCCTCGAGCACGTGGGCCACGGCCGCCAGCGCCGTGAACGGCGGGCAGAGGACGATGTCCACCGAGGTCTCCCGGCCGACCTCCGCGATGATGTCCTTGGTGAGCGTGACGGCCTCGGTGGCCGTCTTGTTCATCTTCCAGTTACCGGCAATGACTTTCTTGCGAAACATGAGATTGATTGGAGTAGGTCGGAGTTTATCCCCGACAATGTGTCGGGCGTAAAGCCCGACCTACAAGCCCGAATATCAGTTCTCCAAAAACGCCACGCCCGGGAGCACCTTGCCCTCGAGAAATTCGAGGCTGGCCCCGCCACCCGTCGAGCAATGCGTGACCTGGTCGGCCACCTTGAATTTCTTGGCTGCCGTGGCGGTGTCGCCGCCGCCCACAATCGTGGTGGCGCCGGACGCGGTGGCCGCCGCGATGGCCGCGGCCATGGCCCTGGTCGAACCGGCGAACTTCTCAAACTCGAAGACGCCGGACGGGCCGTTCCAAATGATGGTCTTCGCGCGGCCGATCACGGCAGCGTAGAGTTCGATCGACTTCGGGCCGGCATCGAGACCCATCCAGCCCGCCGGGATGCCCTCCTGGTCCGAGACGACCTTGGTGTTGGCGTTGGCGTCGAACTTGTCGGCGAGGACGAAATCAACCGGCAGTGTGATCTTCACGCCCTTGGCCGCGGCCTTGGCGAAGAGTTCCTTGGCGATCCTGGCCCCCTCGGCATCGTAGAGGCTGTCGCCGATGGCCATGCCTTCGAGCTCCTTCTTGAAGGTGAAGGCCATGCCGCCGCCGATGATGATCTCGTTGGCCTTCTCAAGGAGATTGTTGATGAGCGGAATTTTGTCGGCGATCTTGGCGCCGCCCAGGATGGCGAGCAGCGGACGCTGCGGGTGATCGAGCACCGCGGCAAAGGCCTTGAGTTCGGCCGCCATCAGGAAGCCAGCCGCCTTGTCCTTGAGGTTGATGCCCACCATCGAGCTGTGTGCGCGGTGCGCCGTGCCGAAGGCGTCGTTCACGTAAACATCACCCAGCTGGGAAAGCGATTCACGGAAGGCGACGATCGCCGCGGGATCAGCCTTCTTGGAAGAACCGTCCGCCAGCTTCACCTTGCCCTCCTCCTCGATGTAGAAGCGCAGATTTTCCAGCAGCAGCACCTGGCCGGGCTTGAGCGCCTTGGCCTGGGTTTCCGTGGCGAGGCCGATGCAATCATCGGCAAAGAGCACCGGCCGGCCAAGCAGCTTTTCCAACTCCGCCGCGACGGGCTTCAGCGAGAACTTGGTGACCTTCTGGCCATCGGGCCGGCCGAGGTGCGACATGAGCACGAGGGACGCCCCCTTTTCAAGGGCGTAATTGATCGTGGGCAGGGCGGCGGCGATGCGCTGGTTGTTGGTGATGGCCCCGGTGGCCTTGTCTTGCGGGACGTTGAAGTCGACGCGCATGAGGACGCGCTGGCCGGAAAGGTCGAGATCGCGGATGGATTTGAATTTAGCCATGGGAGGAAGGATTTTGGGTCACCACTAATTCACACTAATCGGTCACTAATCAGACCAATTCCCGGGACTTTAGTGAGGCATTAGTGAGGATTAGTGGTTAAAAAATAAAAACCACAGAACACCCGGAATACACAGAAGAGCTTCAGTCCTTTCTGTGTGTTCCGGGTATTCTGTGGTTTCGGCGTTTTGTAACTCAGAGCCCCGCCGCGATCTTCTTGGTCAGGTCGACGACGCGGTTGGAATAGCCCCACTCGTTGTCATACCAGCTCACGAGCTTGAAGAAGCGCGGATTGAGCTCGATGGACGAGCCGGCGTCGTAGATGGACGAACGCTGGTCGTGGATGAAGTCTGTCGAGACGACCTCGTCGGTCGTGTAACCGAGGATGCCCTTGAGGTAGGTCTGCGACGCTTTTTCGAGGGCGGCGTTGATCTCCTTGAGGGAAGTGTCCCGGGTGGTTTTGAAGGTCAGGTCAACGACCGAGACGGTCGGCGTCGGCACGCGGAAGGACATGCCCGTGAGCTTGCCCTTGGTCTCAGGCAACACGAGGGCGATGGCCTTGGCGGCGCCGGTGGCGGCCGGGATGATGTTCTGCGCGGCCGTGCGGCCACCCTTCCAGTCCTTCTTGGACGGACCGTCCACGGTCTTCTGCGTCGCGGTGTAGGAGTGGATGGTGGTCATGAGGCCTTCCTCGAGGCCGAAGCCTTCCTTCAGGAGCACATGGACGACTGGCGCGAGGCAGTTCGTGGTGCAGGAGGCATTGGAAATGATGCTGTGCTTGCTGAGGTCCAGCTTGTCGTCGTTCACCCCCATGACGACGGTGATGTCCTCGCCCTTGGCCGGGGCCGAGATGATGACCTTTTTCGCGCCGGCGGTGATGTGGCCCTTGGCCTTCTCCGCCTCGGTGAACAGGCCGGTGGACTCGATCACGAGGTCCACGCCGAACTTTGCCCACGGCAGCTCGGCCGGGCTCTTGGCGCTGACGACATGGATGTCCTTGCCGTTGACCACCAGCACGTCGTCCTCGGCCTTGTCGGGCGAGGATTTCCTGGACGAAACGGTGCCTTGGAATTTGCCCTGCGTGGAGTCGTATTTGAGCAGGTAGGCCAGGTTGTCAGCCGGCACGATGTCGCCGACGGCGACGACATCGAGTTCCTTGCCGAGAAGACCCTGTTCAACAAGGGCACGGAAAACGAGGCGGCCGATGCGGCCGAAACCATTGATAGCTACTTTGACTGCCATGGAGGTGGTGGGTTGTGGTCGGTTGGACGGGACGGCCGGAAAGGCCGGCAATCGCCCGCAATGAAGAGCACACCCTGTGCCTTGGCAAGTGCGATGACGGCGATATTACACAGCGTGTGCCGGCAACGGCCGGCACAGCCAAATGCGAGACCTGAGACCAGAAACCTGAGACCTGAAGATGAACCAATTCCTGAAAGTAAAGAACCTCGGGGGAAGCCCCGAGGCATTTGAACAAGGCCGTTGTGCGGTGGAGTGGGCGCACGTCCTGCTGGAGCCGGCCCGCCCTCGGGCCGGTCTTCTTATCCACC
>JBKJRX010000328.1:0-17559 GCA_046593155.1 Lacunisphaera sp. | reverse complement strand
GTGGATGCACAGCGAAGGCATGGCCGGGGAGATTCGCGGGCAGGTGACCTGTGCGGATTCGGGGGGCGGCCGGCCGGCGGTGCGGGTGGTGTGGTATAAAGGCGGCCGGTTGCAAATGATGCAGCAAGGCCAGATTCCCGCCGGCCAACCGTTTGAATTTCATGTGTGGTGCGCCGAGCCCGGCGGCTGGTTCGGCCTCCTGCTCGATGCGGCGCCGGACACGCTGCCCGCCCGGGTGCGCGTGCGGGAGGCCCAGGTCGTCGTCCCGTGACCGGCGGGAGCTAGGGGTGGGCGAGCACCACCTCGCGCGCCAGCGCGACATGGCAGGGCAGCACCTTGCGATGGTCGTAGAGGCGCAGGGCTTTGGAGTAGGCGGTCGGGGTGAGTGACTTGCCGCTGCGTTCCTTCGCGAGGCAAATCCACATCATGCGCGCGAGAGCCAGATGATCGCCGGCCGGCACCAGATAACCCTGCTGACGCTGGCCGATCATCTCCGCGATGCCGTGCACATCGGTCGTGACGATCGGGGTGCGGAAGGCCATCGCCTCCATCACGACGCGCGGGAATGATTCCTCGTAGCTGGTGCAGACGAACTGATCCGCCGCGACAAAGAAGTCGAACACCTCGCGCGTCTCGGGCACCAGCGTCACATTGGCCAGTGCCAGCCGCTGGAGATCGCGCATGAGCAGGTCGAGGTAGATGCCGGGCCGCGCGCCGACCAGGACGAAGCGGAACTTGCCGCGGTGGCCCTGCCGGTTGAAATGTTCGATGGCCCGCAGGAAGACATGCTGACCCTTGCGCTCGCAGACCGTGCCGATGTTGGCGACGACCGTCTCGTCATCGGCGAAGCCGTGCTTGCGCCGCAGGTCGGCGCGCGGGTGGCGGGCCCGGAAGGCTTCGATGTCGTCGAGCCGGATCCAGCTGGGCACCAGGCGGAAATTGCCATGCACGTTGAGGTCCTCGTAATAGGCTCGCGTGGCCGAACACAGGAAAAGCGAGCGGCTGGCGTTTTGGAAAGCCTCCGCGACCAGGTGATGCAGCTCGAGCTCCAGTTTTCGTTCGAAGAAACGGAAGATGGTCGAGCTCTCATGAATATAGAGCAGCGACGGCTTGTGGGCGCGGGCCGCCAGATGCACGCCCCAGAAGCTCACGAGGGTGTTGCACACCACGAGATCGAGGTGTTCCCAGTCGAGCTGGTGGGCGATGTCGGCCACGCGCTGATGAAACACCTCCTCGTCGGGTGCACTGTAGATGGTGCCGGCATCGACCAGCGTGATGTGGGCGCCGAGTGCCTCGAAGGCGCCGCGCAGCGGACCATCCTGGGCGGCCAGCACCTCGAGCCCGAAGCCGGCTTCGCGCGCCATCCAGGTGGCGTATTCCAGGAGGAAGAGCGGCGCGCCCTCCAGGTTCAGGTTATGCGTGAGCAGCAACAGCCGGAGCTGGCCGGCCCGCGTGGTCCGGGCCGGGGCGGCGGCGGTGCAGCGCAGGCGGTTGCCGTGGAGGGTGAGATGAGGGCTGAGATACGGGTCGGAAAACGCCGGGTAGCGCTGCACAAAGGCGATGTGCTCGCGGTCGTCGAAAGTAACCCCCCGGGTGGCGCTGCCCCAGTGCATCAGCTTGGCCTGCGGCGTATAAATCACGCGCTGGCCCGCCGCCCGCACGCGCAGGCAGTAGTCCACGTCATTGTAGGCCACGCCAAAGTCCTTTTCGTCGAAGCCCCCGAGTTTCTCATAAAGCGCGGTGCGCGTCATGAGGCACGCGCCGGTGACGGCCGAGACCTCGCGGGCCGCGGCGTGCCACTCGACCGGCACCTCGCGGGGATCCACCTGGGCGAAGGGCGTGTCCGCCAGGCCGCCGTGCGGCCCGATGATGATGCCGGTGTGGTTGAGGGTTTTCCCCGGGTAGAGCAGCTGCGCGCCCACGACGCCGACGTCAGGCTGCAGGAACCACGTGACCATCTCCTCCACCCAGCCCGGCTCGAGGGCGTTCACGTCGTTGTTCAGGTGCAGCACGAGCGGGGTGTCGAGGTGGGGCCGCGCGAGATTGACGAGGTGGGAGTAGTTGAATGGCGCGGCGCGGTCCGCCGGACGCACGACGACGCAGCGCAGGTCGGGGCGATGCTGAATCGCGTCGAGGTAGCGCACCGCGTCGGTGTCGCGGGAATGATCGTCCACGATGACGAGCTTCACGTGCCGCCAGTCGACGGTTTCCTCCAACAGCTCGATGCATTCCTGCAACAGGTGCAGCCGGTCGCGGGTGGGAATCACGATGGTGACCGGCAGCCGCGCGAGAATGCCCGGCGCGGGCCGGAATTGTTGGTAACGGATCAGGCGGTGGTGGCCGGCCTCAGGGAGAAATGGCGCCATCTGCTGCCCGCGACGCCGGGCCGTGTCGGCCAGCGAATGGCGGCCTTCCTCGAACGAAGGATCGGCGAGCGGCGTTTCGCGCGGCACCGAAGCGCGCGCATGGTGACAAACGAGCGGCAGGTGGACGACCTGCTGCGGATCAAGCTGGTCGCCGAGCCGCCGCAACAGATCAATCCAGGGCAGCAGCGGATAACCTTCGCGGAATGAACCGAGGGCGAGGAACCGGTCCTGGCGCACGACACTCAGCTGGCCGGGGTAAAGACCGGAATCGGCGAGCGCCGGGCTCCAAGCGGGCTTGAAAGACGGTTCGCGGCACGCGCCCGCATCATCCATCCGATCCTCATCCGTGTAGACCAGTTCAAGCGTGGGCTGAGCGGCCAGCGTGTCGGCGATCTCGGCCAGCGCATCCGGGCTCAGGCGGGAATGTCCGGGCAGCAGGGTCAGATGGGTGCCGGCAGCGGCATGGGCGGCGGCGTTGAGCGTGCCGACAAACTCCTTCGGATGGGCCGGCGCTGGCGATTTCAGCCGGGTGTCGCCATCGGGTGCGGTGGCGGGGCCGACAAAACACGCCTGCCAGTGCGGATAAATCTGCGCCCGCAGCGAATCCGCGAGTTCGCGCAGCTGGCCGGAAGTGCAGCCCCGGGTGTCGACCAGCAGGGTGAAGCGGGGTTTGCCCTCACCGGCGTGGGCCGCCGCCACTTCCAGCATCTGACGCAGGCGAGGCGTCAGGGCATTGGTCCGCTGCCAGGCGACATAAGGATCCGCGCCGGCCTTGGCCAGATGGGCGAGCGAGCGCGGAGCGAAGCGCTGAAAAAGCCGGTAAGCGGACCGGCATTGCTGCCAGTAACCGGCCAGGCCACCGAGGCGGATGCCTTCAACGCGACAGCCTCCGGAGAGTGCCAGGGCGGCCTCCAGGAAAACCGCCCGGCTGAACTCCGGCAGCGGCCGTTCCATCTGGGTGCAGCCGCGCTGGTAGCAGCGGCGGACGAAAACGAGATGTCGCGAACCGTCCTCCAGGTCGGCGAAGATTTTCAGACAGACGGGGTCGCCCGCATCTTCGTCGACATCCACCATGCCGAAATATTGCGAGCGGGCGGCATAGGGATGCTCGGGAAACATCTGGCCGGCCTCGGCGCGTTCGCGGTTGCCGTAGTCCATCTCGTTTTCCACGAGCGGGTGGGTCGAGGCGACCAGCCGCCGGATGCGTTGCTCCTGGTGGATGAGCCAGCCTTCCACATTGATCTTGCCGAATTGCGAACCGCCCGTGAGCAGCGGTTTCTCCAGTGCACCGAAGAACGGCGGATTGGGCAGCGTTTCCAGCGGCACGACCGCTGACTCGCGGGCCAGGCGCCGGGCCAGTGGCGCCAGATCGCCGGCGGGGTCGGCGCGCCGGGCCTGCAGAAGCTTGCGCAGCTGGTCGGGCACCGTGTCCTGATTCAGCCGGCCACCGGCCCGGGGGCCATGCGCGACCTTGATCCCCGTGCGCCAGAACTCGACCCAGCATCCGCCGGCATCGAGCAATTCGAGCCGGAGTTCGCGGGCGCCGCGCGGCGGCCTTACCTGCAGGGAGAAACCCGCGTGCGGGAGGCCGGAGTGGCCGCGATGACGCTGTTCGATGTCCGGCCGCGGCAATCCCAGGATGCCGAGGTGGGGCACGCCGCCGATCATCGCCCGGATGTCGCTGTAGCCGGCCCCCGTCTTGGAAAGAAACCAGCCGCTGATCCACGTTGGCTCGCCGGAAAACACCCAGGCGGTGGGCAGCTCGACATCAAACAGGTAGGAGTCGTTTTCGTTCACGCGGCAGTCGTTGAACCAAGGCAGAGCCCGCGGTGTGGCGCAAGCCGTTAGCCGCGTCCCGCCGCGACCGTCTCGAGCAGTCGTTCCCACCGGACCAGAAGGATCGCCGGGTCGTGCTGCGCGCGAAACGCGGTGGCGATGGCGGCGGCTTCGCGCCGGCCGGGGGCCGGGAGTGCCTCCCAGGCGAGCACCGCATGGGCCAGCGCGAGCGGGTTGGACTCGTCCACGAGTGGGATGCGCGTGTCGCGAAAAAGCTCCTCGGTGATCGCGAGCCTGGGTGCCACCACGGGGATGCCAGCGGCGGCGGCATCGATCAGCGGACGAACCGGTCCGCGACCAAACAAAGGGCCCAGGCAAAGCGTCAGTCCGTTCACCGACCAGTCGGCCGCGTGCTGCAGGGCGGGGCAATTGAAGGCGTCGTCCCGCTGCGCGAGGCGTTCGTGGTCGATCTCGCCGGCGGGTCCCTGGCGGAATTTCCAGCGGGCGGCGACCCCGGGGTGATGCCGCGCGAGCCAGTCGGCCGTGCGCAACGGAGCCAGCGCGGTGCGGCCACTGGCTTCCGGAACGGCCCCGGCGAGGTTCGGCGTATGCCAGTGCGCGATGATTTCTGCAGGACAGGCGCCGAGCTGGGCGTGCTGGGCCCGCGCCGAGACTCCGGAGGCGAAACACAATGCGGTGGCCGAGCGCCAGCTCGCGCGCAGCAATGCCTGCACGGCGGGAATCGCGGTCGGATCCGGCTCCATCGGCTCCCCGGCGCAGCAGTCGAAGAGCACGGGAATCTTCTGACGCCGGGCCAGCGTGATGGCCCAGCCACAGGCGGGGTCAAACACGGCGACCGCATCGAGATGGCCCCACCAGATCTGCCGCTGGAGATCCGCCAGCGCGCGTTCCATCGCGGCAGCATCGCCCGCGGCGAAGAGCGGGCCCGGATTTACCACGAGCGATTCGGCACCGGCCTGCTCAAAATCCCGCCGCAACGGTCCATCCTCGGCGCTGACCAGGCGCGCCGCCCAGCGATGGGAGGAAACCAGATGCCGGGCCAGGTCGAGGGCGCGCAGCGTGGCATCGGCGGGCAGCAGGCTGCGGACCAGCAGCAGCAGCCGGCGGGGTCGACCCGAAGGCAATGTGGGCAGAGGTTGATGGGTGAATGGAGGATGAAGGTGGCGCCCGGCCTCCGGACGGGCGATTGAAGCGGTGTCGTTATCCAACCCGCCGGGAAGGCGGGTTCCACCCAAGGCCGGCTTGATCCGCTGCGCAAAACACAAGGTGACCGCCCCGTCGGGCGCGATCGCGTAGACGCGCAGGCAGGCGGGCTGCGTGAGCGTGGCGGGAAAATCCACCTGCCCACGCAAACGCGCGTGTCGCGCCCCGGCATGCTGCGGCACTTTTACCGCGAGCGCCCCGTCGGTCAGGCTGTGGTCGAGATGATTGAAGACCAGCGTGTCGGTGGTCGCGAGCACGGCGGCCAGGGGCCTGGTCTCATCGAGCAGCCAGCCGAAGACCGGGACCCGGCCCTGCGAGACAACGGGGGTGGGACCGGGGTCGTCGAGATGGCCGTGGAACGGGTGATGCGCATCGCGCACGGTCCACGTGCCGCCGGGGTGGGTTTCCAGCCGGCCTTCGATGCGGGGGGGCGGCAGGCCGTCCGGTGCGATCGTGAAAGCGATGGACTGCACCTCGTGCCAGCCGCCATGGGCATCCATCACCTCAAGCGTGAGCGTCACCGGGCCGTCGGGCACCGGCACGCCGAGGATGAATTCGGCCGGTAGCCACGCGTGGGTGGCTTTGAAATGGGCAACGAGATCGGTGCGGGGCAGACCCAGCACGCCCAGATGTGTCCGGTGTCCATGCCGCACGCGCAAATCGGTGCAATCCTGGCCGGGTTTGCCCACGATCCAGCCGCGCAGCCACACCACGGGACCAGCCAGACGCGCGCCGGGAGCAGGCCATTCAAGATTATGAAAACTGCGCGCGGACTCTTGCATGATCACGCGCCCAGCTCGGCGGCGGCCCGGGCCAGGCGGAAGTGCCGAGGCAGCGAGGCGGTCTCGTGGTATTTGCGCACAATCGAGGCGCGGGCCTTTTCGGGACGGCTCCGGTCACCGGCGAAATGCGCCACGAGGGCGAGCTTGATCGCCTCGGCGAGCCGGTAGCGATCGCCGGGCGGTGTCAGCCAGGCCTCGTCGGGTTCGATCATCTCGGCGATGCCGTTGACGTTGGTCGAGACGATGAGCCGGCGGAAGGCCGCCGACTCCAGCAGCACGCGCGGAAACGATTCCTCGAAGCTGGTGCAGACGAAAATGTCCGCCAGCTGGTAGAAGTCGAAGATCTCGCCGGTCTCGCCCACGAAGCACGCGAGTTCGCCCAAGCCGAGGCGGGCGACCTCCTCCTTGAGCGTCTCAAGATAAAGGCCCGGCCGCGCCCCGACCATGACGAACTGGATTTTCCGACCGGGATAGGTGAAACCCAGTTCGCTTTTCAGCAGGTCGAGGGCCTGGATAAATACATGCTGGCCCTTGCGTTCGCACACGGAACCGATGTTGACCACGAGGACCGCTTCCGGATCGAATCCATGCTTGCGCCGCAGGTCGGCGGATGGGTGGGTCGCGGCGAATCCATCCACCCGCGTGGCATCGACCCAACTCGGCAGCAGGGCAAAATTACCCCGGTCCCCGAGGTAATCGAAAACCTGCCGCGAGGAGTCGGCGGTGAACACGACCCGCGTGGCCTGCCGGAAAGCCTCCTCGATTAACGGAAACAGCGCCGGTGCCAGCAGGGGCTCGAAGAAACGGCGGATGGCGGCGCTCTCGTGCACATAAAGCAAGCTGGGTTTGTGGGCCTGTTTCGCGGCATGGATTGCCCAGAAGGAAACCATGGTGTTGGCGACCACCAAGTCGGTCGCCGCCCACGGCAGCGACGACGTGGCGGTGGCCAGGGCGGCATGAAAATCGCCGGGCGCCTTGGCGCACAGCGCCGGGCCGATATCAATCACGTCCACCGGCATGCCGGCGTTGGCAAAGACCGCACGCATCGGGCCGTCCTGGGGCGAGACGACGCGCACCGTGGAGCCGGACTGCGCGGCGAAATGCCGGGCCAGTTCGAAGATGAACCACGGGGCGCCCTCGAAGTTGAGATTATGGGTGACGACGAGGATCCGCAGCGGGCGCGACGAGTCGCGGGCCGGGGCCAGATCCGTGGCGAGCCGGCCCCGGCCGGTTTTGGGCGGGGCTTCGGCGGCATAGGCGGACCAAGCGGTGCCCAAGGCGGGTTTTAGGGCCGCCCAGTCCCCGAGTGGCAGGCCGTGGCGCTGCGCCGAGCCGCGCAGGGCCCACCCCGCGCGGACAAAGGTCAGACGGGAAAGCGCCGGCAGCGCGGCGTCGGCTCCGGCGATGATGCGCGGAATGAAGCGTTGGGCGAACGCGAGGTGCTTCTCCCCGTTGGCGAGTTCGGCGAAAACCTTGAGCAGGGCCGGCACCGTGGTGTCGGCGGGCAAATCGACGTGTCCGACAAACGCGGAGGTTTCGCGGCCGGGCAGGTCGGCGAAGACGCTGTCCACATCCGTGCGCTTGATGCCGTGCAGCAGCGCACCTTCCTGCAGCGGATCAACCATGGCGGTGATGCGCATGATCTTGTGGTGCCGGTGCGCAAGCCACCCGGTGATCGAGAGGCGGCCGAAGCGAATCCAGCCGCTGGCGCGCGGCTCCTCCAGCGCGCCGTGAAAAGGCGGGTTGGGCAGCGAGTTCAGGGGTTCGCCCAACCCGCCGGACACGACCTCGTCGGCCAGGGCGGCGAGGGGCACTTCCGGCCGCTGGCGCTGAAGGCGGAGCAGCGGGCAAAGCAGGCCTGGCAGCAGGGTCGGAAAGCTTTTCGGGGGCGGACAGGCGGGCGCGCCCTCGGCCACCGTGATGTTGCCGCGGAAAATTTCCGTCCACTGGTTGGTCTGGTCCCGGACTTCCAGGCGCAGCAAGCGGGCCCCGGCATGGGGTTCGACCAAGACGGTGAAGCCAAGATAGGGGGGGCCGGGTCGGTGCAGGAATCGCTCATCGAGTCCCGGTTTGGGCAGGCCCCAGATGGCGAGAAAAGGACGACCGTCAATCCAGACCCGGAGATCCGTGGTCAGCCGGTTTTGCGGAGACCACAGCCAGCCGGCGATCCACGATTTGCCGGAAGGAAATCGCCAGTCGGGCGGTCGCACCTCAATGTCGAACTGCCAGTGGGGAGTCTCGATCATGGGATGGCGGCGACGGACGCGGCGAGGGCCGCGTGACGGGGCAGGAGAATCTCCGCGCTGAACTCGGCCACGACCCGCGCGCGGGCGCGCGCGGCGAGGGTGCGGCCGATGTCCGGCGCGAGCAGAAGTTTCGCCATGCCTTCGCAGAGGGCGACGGTGTCGCCGGGCGGGACGAGCGTGGCTTCCAGTTCAGCGCGGGCCTGCTCCGGCACGCCGTGCACGCCCGAGCTGAGGATCGGCACGCCGCAGGCCATCGTCTCTAGAATGACGCGCGGCGAGGATTCCTCGTAGGTCGAGCACACGAAGAGGTCGGCGGCGGCGTAGTAGGGGAAGTAGTCCGCGGTGGAGGGATGGACCACCAGGTTGGCGCGGCCCACCTGGGTGAGCAGATCGGCGAGCACCCCGTCAAACGGGGTGTCGCCACCGCCCAGCATCACGAAGCGCGTGCGGGCGGCCAGTTCCGGGTAACGCCGCCAGAGCAGATCCACGGCCCGGACGAAGATATGCTGGCCCTTGCGATCGCACACGGTGCCGACGTTGGTCACGAGCAGTTCGCCGGGCCGGAGGTTGAATTTTGCGCGCAAGGGCCCGCGGGGATTCCGGGCCAGCCAGCGGTCGATGCGGGTGACATCGATCCAGCCGGGTGTCAGCCGGTGGTTGGCCGGCCGGCCATAATCAAGGTGATAGCTGCGCGTCGCGGCCGTCGTGAAGGAAACATTGTCGGCCAAGGCAAACACCTCATCCACCAGGGCGACCACCTCGGGATGAACGCGTCCGAGATAAAAGCTGGCGGGGGTCGTGCTTTCGTGGACGTAGAGCAGCACGCGGCGGCCGGCCGCCTTGGCGGCGTGCCCGGCCCAGAAGGTCGTGAAGGTGTTGCAGACCACGAGATCGTAGGAGGCAAAGTCAAATGACCGGCCGAGGGCACGAATGGCCTCCTGGGCGGCGGGGGTGGAACGGGCGGCAAACACCGACGCGACATTGACGATCTGAATCCGGGCGGCGAATTCCTCGAAGCGCGGCCGCAGAGGTCCGTCCTCGGGGGAGAGCACGGTGAGCTGCGCGCCGAGCGCGGCATAGTGGCGGGCCAGATCCACGAGGAAAAGCGGGGCGCCCTCCAGGTTGAGATTGTGCGTGACGAGCAGGATGTGGCGGAGAAAGGGAGCGGTGGTTACCGCGGCATCGTTGCCGGTTGCCGGTGGCTGGCGGCTGCCCGCCCGGGACAAGTCGCGCAGAGGGTCCTGCGGCTCGGCTGCCGGCTCGGGGTTGATCCCGGGAACTCCGCGCTCCGCCGGATTCCCGGGCAAAGGTGCGCGGAGCTTGAAGTCCGTCTCGAGGCGGGCGAGTTCGGTGTGCATCTCGGCGTCCTCGACCACCTCGACGCCGCGTTGCGCCAGGGCGGTCTGCAGGGCGCCAAGCGTGGAGGCAAAATCGGCGGTATCCTGCGGGGGATAGGGCGCCTTCTCGTCCTCGTTGGTGAAAAGGCGGCTGCGTTGCACCGAACAGAGATGCAGGCTGCCATCGGCGAGTTCCCCATAGAGCCGGAGGCAGACGGGATTCGGCAATTGCGCCGGCACATCAATGATACCGAAAAGTCCGCACGTTTGCGCGTGGGCGAACTGCGGGTGGTAGGCGGCGGGTCCGGGCGAAGACTGGCGGTGATCGATGGTCTGCCACGCCTGCAGGTCGAAAGTGGCGAGCACGCGCCGGATCGGTTGAGTCTCGTGGAAGAGATACCCGAGCACGGCGGCACGGCCGAAGCCGCAGCGGGTGACGGCGGCCGGCTCATCGAGGTGGCCGCGAAAGGGTTGGTGGGGATGCCGGAGATCGCGCGGGTAGGGAATCTGCGCGACGAGGTCGCCCGCCAGAACGGCGAGCGGCGTGCCGGGTGTCCGGCGCTGTGCGCGCAGGAGAATCTGCAGCGCCCGGCCGAGCTCATGCCAGCGCAGGGGACCGGACGGCATCGCCACCGCCGCGGGAGGACTGGCCGGTGACACCTGGTAAATGACCGACTGGAAGACCGACCAGCGGCCCTCGATTTCGAGTGCCTCGAATACGACCTCGGCCGGCCCGGCCGCGAGTTCAACCACCACATAGAATTCCGCCAGTGCGACGGGACGGCCGGTCTCAAAGTGGGCCGCGAGATCGGCGCGCGGGAGACCATGGATGCCGGGAAAAATCCGGCCGCCGGCACGGGCCCGGACATCGACGAAGTGTCCGCCCGGCCTGGGCCACACCCAGCCACGCAGCGTGTGCCGGCCCTGCGGCAGCGCGGCACCCGGCGCGGGGGATTGGAGGTGACTGAAGCTGAAGGGAGTTTCGTGCATCCGGTGGCACTCAGCCCAGCCAGGCTTCGCGGACCACCTGCAGGTGCCGGGGAAGGGCGCGGGCATGGTGATAGTGGCGGGCGGCGCGGGCGTGGGCCATCGAGATCATCTTTTGATTGCCGGCGAAGTGGTCGGCGAGCGCCATTTTGAGGGCGGCGGCCAGTTTGAAGGGATCGCCCGCGGGCACGAGCCACGCCTCGTCGGTGTTGGTCAGCATTTCCGAGATGCCATTGACATCGGTGCTGACAAGGCGGTTGCCAAACACCATGCCCTCGAGAAGGACGCGGGGGAAGGATTCCTCGAAGCTCGTGCAGACGAGAATATCGGCCAGCCGGTAAAAATCATAGATGTCGGGGGTTTCCGGAAAGATCTTCAGGTCGTGCAGGCCCATGAGCTGGATGTCCTCCTGCAGGGATTCCATGTAAAGGCCCTCGCGGGCGCCGACCATCACCCACTGGATTTTTTCGCCGGGATGCAGCGCCGGCAGTTCCTTGCCGAGCAGGTCGATGCCCCGGATGTAGATGTGCTGGCCTTTGCGCTCGCACACCGAACCGATGTTGACGACGAGCACCGCATCCGGATCGAGGCCGTGTTTACGGCGCAGCGCCGCCTTGTCATGAGAACGGGCGAACTGCTCGATGCGGGTGAAGTCGACCCAGCTGGCGAGCGTGCGGAAGTTGTCGTTCACGTTGAGCTCCTCGTGGAGGTCGCGGGTGGCCTGCGCGGTGTAGATGACGCGGGTGGCGAGCCGGAAAGCTTCCTCGACGGTCGCGTGCATCAACGGTGGCAGCAGCGGCTGGAAGAAGCGCTTTACCGCGTTGCTCTCGTGAATGTAGAGGGCGGAAGACTTCCCGAGATGCGCGGCGAGATGCACGCCCCAAAAGGTCAGCATGGTATTGCACACGAAAACATCGGTGTCATCCCAAGCGCGGGCGCCGGCGAATTTTTCCAAGGCGGTGGCGAAATCGGCGGGGGTCTTCGCCCCGAGCACAGCGGTGGCGTTCCAGATTTCCACCTGGAGCCCGGCCTGCTCGAAGCGGGCGCGGAGCGGGCCGTCCTCGGGCGAGGCGACGGTGACGGTCACGCCCGGTTGCTCCGCGAGATAGCGGGCCAGTTCAAAAATGAAGATGGGCGCGCCCTCGAATTTAAGGTTGTGGGTCACCACGAGGGCGCGGAACGGCCGGGCGGTCTGCGCGTAGCGCTGGTGGTAGGGATTGAGCGGCAGGTGGCGCGGCGGGAAATCGAGGGCGTCGCTCCGGTAGGGATCGCGGCGGGCGCCGTGCCGGGCGATATACTCGATATGCTCGCGTTCGGCATAGGCCTGACCGCGGGACGCGCTGCCCACATGGCGGAGCACCGCCTGCGGGGTGACGACCGTGCGGAAGCCGGCCGCCCCGGCGCGCAGGCAGTAATCCACGTCGTTGTAGGCGACCGGGAGTTTTTGCTCATCAAAGCCGGCGAGCTGCCGGTAGAGATCCGTGCGCGTGAGCAGGCAGGCGCCGGTGACGGCGGCGACATTGCGCGCGGTGTGCGGCAGGAAAAGGCAGCCAAGATCCTCCGCCGGCTCCCGTTCGAAGAGCACGTGGGCCAGGCCGTCCTCAGGGCTGAGTGAAATGCCCGCATGATTGATCGTGCCATCGGGATAGAGCAGCTTGGCGCCGACGACGCCCACGCCGGGCACGCTGAGCCAGCCGGCCATGTCTTCCAACCAGCCGGGGGTGAGCGCCTCGACATCGTTGTTGAGGTGGAGCACCAGCGGGGTGTCGGCCCGGGCCGTGCCCAGATTGACGAGCCGTGAGTAATTGAAGCCGTCCGCCGAAGCCGACGCGTGCACAACCTCACAGCGCAGGTCGGTGCGGGCAGGCAGTTCCTTAAGATAGGCGAGGGTGGCGGGATCGTCGGAGTGGTCGTCCACAATCACGATTTTCACGGAATCGCGCGGCGTGGTGCGGGCGAGGGCATCGAGGCAGGTGCGCAGCAGGTCGACGCGATTCTTCGTCGGGATGACGATGGTGACGGGGTTGTCGCGCAAAATGGCGGCATCCCACTTTAACTGGTGCAGGCAGAGCGCGTAGTGTTTCGCAAATTCCGGCAGCATCGGTTCGGCCCGCAGGCCGCGGCGGTGCACGGCTTCGGCGATGCCCTTGCGCGCGGCTGCGAAGAGATAACCCTTTTGATCCCCGCGGGTGGCCGTGCTTTCGGCGTGGGCGCGCCAGTGATAACCGATGAAGGGGACGTGCCGGACGTCCTTGGCGTCCAGCAACTCCCAGCAGCGCAGGAACAGGTCGAGGTCTTGCGCCCCGTTGAACTCGGGCCGAAGCCGGCCGGCCTTTTCCACGATGGCGCGACGGATGACGGTGAGGTGATGCGTGTAGTTATGCGTGACGGCCATCTCCGGACTCCAGCCGCCCTTGAACTGCGGATCGAAGTGGCGGCCGGTGTCATCGATCTTGTCCTCGTCGGTATAAAGATAACCCGCGGTCGGGTGCCGGGCGATGGCCTGGGCCACGTGCAGCAAGGCGTCGTGCGGCAGCAGGTCGTCGTGATCGAGCAGCGCGACGAATTCCCCGGTGGCGACGTCGAGGGCGGAATTGGTCGCGCGGGAGATGTGCCCGTTCTCGGCGCGGAAGACGGGCTTGATGCGCGGATCGCCCTGGGCGGCGGCTTCGAGTATCTGGCGAACGTGCGGCTGGGGGGACGCGTCGTCGGCGATGCAGAGTTCCCAGCGCGGGTAAATCTGCTGCTGCAGGCAGCCGAGCAGTTCGCGGAGATATTTTTCTGGTGTGTTATAAGCCGGGACCGCGAGGCTGATGAGCGGGCCGCCCGCCTTGATGAGGGCATCGGCATCCTGCTGCAGCACAGCGCGCAGGCGCGGCGTGAGGCGGTTGTGCCAGCACCAGCGCGTATAGGGGTCCTGGTTCTTCCGGCGGACGAGGGCGGACGGTATGGCCCGTTCGTCACCGCGCCCGAGGGTGGAAGCGAGGTGCGCCTTAAGCCGGGCGATCTCGCCGCGGGCTTCCTTCCAGCTGTCGAACTGGTAACGGCCGAGCGGGACGCCGCGCAGGAAGGCGGCGACCACCTTGTAAAAGAGCACCGGGCGGAAAACCGGAATCGGGCCGGAGTGCTCGTCGCGGCGGTCGAGATACATGCGCCGCGCGAAGGCGAGGGGACGGGTGCCGTCACCGGTCTCGGCAAAAATCTTCAGGTTGGCCGGGTTGGGCGTGTCCTTTCTGATGTCCACCAGGCCGTAATAGCCGGATTTGAGGGCCTGGGCATGGTCGGCGCGGTGGCTGGCGACATCGGGCCGGTCCTTGGGGTAGACGAGGCGGTTTTCCGTGAGGACGCCCGTGGTGGCGCTGAGTTGGGAGATTGCGCGCCCGACGCCGAAGATCCAGCCCGTGATGCGGAATTTATCGTAGCCCGCGTTGATCCAGAAACCCGGATTCTCGATGTAGCCGAGGAAGCGGTCGCCGATGACGATATCGCTGGTCGGGGTGAGGACATCGCGCAAGACGTGATCGGTCTCGCGGCAGAGCTCACTCCAGGACGAGCGGTGGAAATGACGGTAGAGGTAGTGAAGGGTTTGGTAAGTGACCGCGGCGCGGAGAAGGCGCGGGGGCTTGGTGGCGTCGGCCGGCAGGGCGGAAGTATCCAGGGCGGTGCGGAAAAATTCCCGCCAGGAGACGCCATCGTGGTAATCGAGCGCGAGTTCCCGGGCGCCGCGCCAGACTTGCACGCGCTGGATGAAGCCCGTGCGCCGGGCCGCCAGTGATCCGCCAAATGCCTGCTGGGTGTCGGGGCGTTCAAGGCCATAAATGCCGAGGTAAACCCGTTTGTCCACCCGGGCCCGGATATCGACGCAGAGGCGGGTTTCGCCGGGATAAAGCCAGCCGGAGACTTCCACGGTGGCCTCGGTCGGCCGCCAGTCCGCGGGGCGGTCAATATGGAAGGAAGGCGCGGCCGGGTCGGTCATGCGAAGGGTCGGAAATTAAGCCTTGGTTGCGGGCGGGGAGTAAAGCCTGTTCCGGGCGGGCGGAGGGTTGGAATATTCGATTGGCAAGACGCTGGGGATGACCTTGCCTGCGCGTATGGACCCTGCGCCTGTCGCCCGCCTGCCGTCCCCGATCGAAAGCCGGTGTTTTTTTGCCCTCTTCATTCTCGCCCTGCTGTTCAATTTCTGGGGGGTGCGCGTTGGCTGGGAGAGCAAAAACCTGCCCGGCGGTGAATTCCGGCAGGCCCAGACCGCGCTTTCCGCCTATTGGATCAAAGCGGAAAATGATTTCTCACTGGCCTACCCGACGCCGGTGCTGGGCAAGCCCTGGTCGGTGCCAATGGAATTTCCGCTCTACCAATGGACGGTGGTAATCACGGGCAAGCTGACCGGCTGGGGCCTGACGAAGGCGGGGCGCGCCGTGAGCATCGCCTGTTTCTACCTGGCATTGCCGGCCGTGTTTCTGCTGTTGCGACGGTGGAACGTGGCCCCGGGCCGGCGCTGGCTGGTGCTGGCCGTGGTGGTGACGTGCCCTCTCTATATATTCTATACCCGCGCCTTCCTGATCGAGACCATGGCGCTGATGTTCAGCCTGTGGTTCTGGGTGGCGTTTGAGCGGGCGGTGGCCGGGCGCAGCCGGGGCTGGCTCGTGGTGGCGGTGCTGGCGGGCACGGGCGCGGGCCTGGTCAAGGTAACGACCTTCCTGCTCTACCTGCTGCCGGCCGGCTGGTGGGCGGTGACCCGGTTGTGGGCCGCGCGAAAGCACGAATGGAAGACGGAACTGGCCTGGATGGCGGGCGCCGTGGCGCTGCCGTTTGCCGCGACCCTCTGGTGGCTGCGGTTTGCGGATGCCACCAAAGCCCTCAACCCCCTGGGCATAGCCTTCACTTCCACCGGTCTGCGCGACTTCAATTTAGGCACCACCGCGACACGGTTTTCGTCCGAGTTGTGGGCCGCGAAAGCCCACATTGTGGGCGGGCAACTGACCTCACTGCCGGTCCTGCTGCTCTGCGGACTGCTTGTGCCGCTGGCGGCGCGGACCCGCTGGCGGGAGATCGTGGCGTGCGGGTTTTTCTTTGCGTCGGTGCTGGTGATCTTTCCCGTGCTCTACACGCATCACGACTATTATTACGTGGCGAATACGGCGCTGCTGTTGATCGGCGTCGGGCTCGTGCTGGTGGCCCTGGCGGAATCAAGCGTGCCGCGCTGGCTGGTGGGATTGGCGGTGGTGGCCGTGCTCGGGGGGCAGATGTGGCGCTATCAGGAGCATTATTTCCCCGAACAGAACCACCTCAGTTCCGGGGGGAGCAGCCTGACCCGCTCGCTGCAGGCGCTGACCAGGCCGGACGAAGTGATCGTGGTGATCGGGCAGGACTGGAACTCGATGACGGCCTACTACGCCCAGCGGCGGGCGGTCATGCTCCGCGAAGACATCGCGCGCGACGCGGAGCGGGTGGAACGGGTGCTGGCCAAACTGGAGGGGCACAAGATCGGGGCCCTCGTGGTCCATGGGCGGCCCGATGGTCGCCAATGGCTGATCGATCGCGCCGAGATCCGCGGTCTCGCGCGCGAGCCGCTTTATGTGTGGCGGGATGCGCAGGTCTTTCTGCCCCAGGCCCGGCACACCGAATCGCTGTATACCCTGTTGGATAACAATTTTCACGAAATCCGGCTCGCGCCCGGCGTGGTGGTGTCACAGGAAAACATGAGCGCCAAATGGCAGGAGGTAGCGGCCCTCCGCCATTGGCAGCGGGCGCCTTTTCATGGCATGCATCCGGCCCCGGTGCGGTTTTTTGCCAGCTTTGGCCCCGCGTTGGACGGATCGAGCGGGCAACCGTTGTATGGTGCCCATCCGGTCACGCGGCTGGTCTTCTCCCTGCCGGCCGGACCGCACACGCTGCGCAGCAGCCTGCAGATGTCGGTTGACGCCTATCGGATGGATTGGCCCGACTCGGAAACGACGGACGGGGTGGAAGTGAGCTTGTTTGGCCTCGGGCCAAACGAGGAGCGACGTCTGCTTGCCACCCGCCACTTTGATCCGCGCCGGAACCAGAAGGACCGGGGCAACCAGCGGCCGTTGGAGTTCAGTTTCCTGCTGCCGGCCGCCGGCGAAGTGGAACTGTTTTTCGGTCCGGGACCATCCGGCAAGGACACTCGGGACTGGATCCAACTGGGGCCGCTGAAGATCGACTGAGAAACCTTGGTGAACCAAGACCGGGTCCCCGGTCGATATTAGCGGTCAAGGAAACCCGCAGCCGAGCGGCGGATGCCTTCATCGAGGACCACTTGCGGCTGCCAGCCGGTTGCCTGGGTCAGACGGCCATGGTCGAGCCGGCTGTCCTGCACATCCCACCCGGGCGCGGCAATCTGGTTGGTGAGGACTTTTTTGCCTGTGTGCTTTTCCACCAAGGCGATGATCTCGTGCACACTGTGGGACTCCCCGGCGCTGAGGTTGAAAACCCCGGTCAGCCGGCGGCTCACCACCTCGTTGAGCGCGGAAAGAAAGTCAGTGTAATAGATGAAATCCTTCCGCGCGTGTCCGTCGCCCCAGAGCGTGAGCGGCCGGCCCTCGACGGCGCACCGGATGGCGTGGGGAATGACGCCCTGGACGCGGCCGCTGGGAACCGGATAGCCGTAGGGGTTGGAAATGCGCAGGATGGTGCACGGCAGTCCGTGCTGCGCCGCCGTCCGGGTGATCAACTCCTCGGCGGCAACCTTGGCGCGACCATAGGCGCCGATAGGATGGAGCGGATCGGTTTCCACGTTTGGACGGCCAGGGGCGTTGCCGTAGACCGCCCCGCCGGAGGAGAAGAAGATGAAATGCGACTGCCGGGCGGCGCAGGCTTG
>JBKJRX010000326.1:0-5554 GCA_046593155.1 Lacunisphaera sp. | reverse complement strand
GGACCTCGGGGCGGACTTTGAGCACGCGCCGGACGGCTTCGTCGATTACGTGCTGCTCAACACCGACGGCCGGCCGGTGGCCGTCGTCGAAGCCAAGAAGGAGAGCATCGACCCGCTGGCCGCCAAGGAACAAGCCCGCAGCTACGCAGCCGGGCTCGGCGTCAGCCACATTTTCCTGAGCAACGGACTCGTCTACTACTACTGGAATCTCCGGCAGGGCAACCCGGTGAAGATGTCGCGTTTCCTGCCGCTGGAGGAGCTGGGCAAGGCGACGGAGTGGCGGCCCGATTCCGCCCGGCTCGCGGCGGTTACGATGGACGAGAACTATATCGCGGTCTCCCAGGACGCGGCGTGGCCCACCTATTCCCCGGCCGACCGCACCACCGCGATGGTGAACAAGAAGATCCGCCTGCTTCGCGACTACCAGGTCGCCGCCGCCCGGGCTCTGCAGCAGGCTGCCCTGCCGGGCAACCATCGCTTCCTCTTCGAAATGGCGACCGGCACCGGCAAGACCCTGCTCAGTGCCGCCATCGCCAAGCTCTACCTGCGGACCGAGAACGCGCACCGCATCCTCTTCCTCGTGGACCGGCTGGAACTGGAAAAGCAGGCCGAGAAAAACTTCCGCCTCTACCTCGCCAACGACGGGATCGAGACCGTCATCTACAAACAGAAGCGCAACGACTGGTCGAAGGCCCAGGTGGTGGTGACGACCATCCAGAGCCTCGCCGCCAAGAACCGATTCCTGACCGAGTTCGCCCCGACGGACTTCCAGCTCATCATCAGCGATGAGGCCCACCGCACCATTTCGGGCAACAACCGGGCGATCTTCGAATACTTCGTCGGCGCCAAGCTCGGTCTCACCGCCACACCCCGCGACTACCTGAAGGGCGTGGGTGACAAGGAGCAGAAGGACGATCCCCGCGCCTTCGAACGCCGGCTGATTCTTGATACCTATCGCACGTTCGGGTGCGACGACGGCCGGCCGACCTTCCGCTACAGCCTGCTCGATGCGGTGAAACATGTGCCGCCCTACCTCGTCAATCCTGTCACCCTCGACGCCCGCACGAAAATCACCACCCAGATGCTGGCTGAGGGCGGCTTTGCGGTGAAAGTGGCGGCCGATGAGGATGGCCAGGAGACCGAGCTGATTTTTGAAGGCCGCGATTTCGAGAAGAAATTCTTTTCGGATGAGACCAACGCGAGTTTTGTCGCTTGTTTTCTCGATCACGCCCGGCGCGATCCGCTGACTGGCGAGATCGGCAAGACCATCTGCTTCGCGGTCAGCCGCAAGCACGCGACCAAGCTCGTCACCCTGCTCAACGAGGAGGCGACCAGGCGCTGGCCCGAGACCTATGGCGCGGGCTCGGCCTTTGCCGTGCAGGTGACGAGCGACCAGCCCGGCGCGCAGCAGATGACGATGGACTTCGCTAACAACAACCTGAACGGAAAGTCGAAATGGCGGGCGCCAGAGTTCAGGGACTACGACACGAGCCGGACGCGCGTCTGCGTCACCGTCGGCATGATGACCACGGGCTACGACTGCGAGGACATCCTCAACGTGGTCCTGGCCCGGCCGATCTTCTCGGCGACCGATTTCATCCAGATCAAGGGCCGCGGCACCCGGCTCTGGACGTTCCAGCATGACGCCACTGGCAAGAGTGCCGCAAAAGACGGCTTCGCGCTGTTCGACTTCTTCGCAAACTGCGAGTTTTTCGAGGAGGAGTTCGACTACGATCAGAAGCTGAAACTACCGGTCGGGCCCAAACCTTTGCCGCCTGATGGTGATGATGACACCGGCGGCACGGGCGGGACCGTGCCCAAGACCTACACCAACACCTCGCCCGATCCTCTGAAGGAACTGACCAACGAAGCCGTCGGGATCGACGGCATGAAGGTCGACCGGGAGATGTTCCGCGAGCGCTTCGCCACGCAAGCCCAGGAGGCGGCCGCCCGGCACCCGGCCCTGCGCGATGCCGTCGCAGCGGAAAACTGGCCGGCCGCCGAGGCCCTCGCCACGAAGCTGCTGCTCGATAAACCCAAGGAATTTTGGAATCTGCTCAAGCTGCAGCAGGTCTTTCGCTCCGACCGCAACCCGGCCTTTCGCGAGATCCTGAAGGTGATCTTCGGCCTCCTGCCGGAGGTCGCCACCCGGGAGCAATTGGCCCAAGAATATTTCACCCGTTTTCAAGCCACGCAGGAATGCGATGCCACCAAGCTCCGCGAGCTGGGCCGCATCTTCCACGCCTACGTGCTGGATAGTGAAGTCCGCCGCCTGATCCAAGCCGGGGACTTCGCTACCCTTCGCACCCGTGACGCCGGCGTCTACCAAAGCCTGAAGGCCATCGGCCCCGAGGGCCTGAAGCCCCTGCTGGCTTACATCCAGGCCAATGTCTCCCTGGATGACCTGTTCCGGGTGGCCTGAGGTTGCCCGCCGGGTTGCAAACCCGCCGTTGACGGCTTTGCTGTCTGTCCTCTGTCATCTTTGCCGGGCGACCGGCCCGGACAAACACCGGGCTGGCAGCAGCCAGCAACGGCGCGTCCTCTCACTTTCATTCCTCCGATGTCCCAACCCATTCCCGTCACCGTCCTCACCGGCTTCCTCGGCGCTGGTAAAACCACCCTGCTCAATCGCATCCTGACCGAGCAGCACGGCAAGAAGATCGCCGTCATCGAAAATGAGTTTGGCGAGGTCGGCGTGGACAACCAGCTCGTCATCCAGTCCGATGAGGAGATCTTCGAGATGAACAACGGCTGCATCTGCTGCACCGTGCGCGGCGACCTCCTCCGCATCCTCGGCCGGCTCATGAAGCGCAAGGACCGCCTCGATGCCATTCTCATCGAGACCACCGGCCTCGCCAACCCCGCGCCGGTCGCCCAGACCTTCTTCACCGACCCGGAAATGAAGGAACAGTTCGCCCTCGACGCCATTGTCACCCTGGTCGACGCCAAGCACATCCTCCTCCACCTCGACGACTCGCCCGAGGCCGTGAAGCAGATCGGCTTCGCCGATATCATCGTCCTCAACAAAACCGACCTCGTTTCACCTGCCGAGCTCGACGCCCTCGAGAAGCGCCTGCACTCCATCAACGGCGTCGCGAGGATCCACCGCACGAAGAACGCTGAGATCGCCATCGACAAAGTGCTCAACGTCGGCGGCTTCAACCTCGACCGCGCCGTCGAGGTCGACCCGCAGTTCCTCGAGACGGAATATCCCTTCGAGTGGGCCGGTGCCTACGAGCTGACGCCGGGCACCTACGAGCTCGGCATCGGCGCGCACGACCATAGCGGCCATAATCACGAGCATCACCATGAGTGCGCTCCGGGCTGCGATCACAACTCGCTCGACGTTGTGGTTGCGCCTGTGGGCAGCCAGCTCGCCCCACGACAGGCTCTGGGCCCTGAGCTTGTCGAACGGGCTGGCGCAGGTTCAGGCGCGAGCAAGCTCGCTGGCCCACCTTACGAAAGTGCCATCAACGCCGCTGTGTTGGCGTTCTCTGACTGGGAGAAAATCACCCTGCCCGGCGAAACCGTCGCCGCCGACGGCAAGATGCACCGCCTGAAGCTCAAGGACGAGAGCGGCCACTTCCCCGTCAAAATCGAAACAGCCGGCCACTATCTCCTCTTCACCGGCCACGACGTGCCGACGCATCTCCATCGGCTTGGAGCCGGGGCGCCCTCGCCCCGGTCCGACCGCGTCGAGGGCGGCGCGGCTCCAGAAAAAACCCTCATCCGCTACGGCTGGGACCAGACCTTCCGCCACAAGCACTCGCACGACGAGGAGGTGTCGTCCGTCGGCATCAGCATCGAGGGCGAGCTCGACGGCAAGAAACTCAACGAGTGGATTTCAAAACTTCTCGAGACGAAGGGTGGCGATATTTTCCGCATGAAGGGCGTGCTCGTGGTCAAGGGCACGAAGAAGCGCCTCGTTTTCCAGGGCGTGCACATGCTCTTCGACGCGAAGTTCGACCGCGAGTGGAAGGACGGCGAGAACCGCACCAACACCCTCGTGTTCATCGGCAAGCACCTCGACCGCGCCGCCCTGACCGAGGGTTTCAAGGCCTGTTTAGCCTGAGCCTGTCGAAGGGCCCTGGGGGCATAACCCCGATTCCCGCGCAGCAGGAACCTGACGCCGCCGAAAAGGGCGTTGCGTCGTGCGGCGAACGGGCCCATGAACGTCCCGGCATAACGCCTGCCGCCCCACCATGAAGAACCCGCTGCGTTTTCTTGCCGTCGCCTTCGCGTTCACCGCCGCAACGTTGGCTCCGGCTCAGGTCACTTTCACCGTCACGGCGACCGCCGGAACCACGACCCAAGGCTACGTCCTCGGCAATTCTTATACGTTCATCTATACGACCGTCCCCAATTTTACGACCCTCGCCAATTCGGCTTTTTCCGCCAGTGCCTGGGAGTGGAAGGAGGAACAGACCACCGTCAACCAGCTTTGGTCCTCCGTAGGCGGCACCGGCCTGCTTGGTTCCTTCGTCCGCCCGGCCGGGACGCTCAACGATCCCTATTCCTATGTCGGGGGCTTGGCCACGCTCGGGATTTTCGAACTGGGGGCCAACACCGATGCCCTAGTGACCACCACGACCGGCCTCACCACCTTGTCCGGCACGAGCCTCCGCGCGACTTCTGCGTCAATGAGTGGCGGCACCCTCCCCACTTTCGCCTACTCCGCCTCCAGCCCCTCCACCGATCTCGCCACCTACTATTCGGCCTACGTTGGAACCTACTCCGGATTTTCCGCCGGTCAGGTAAAGCTGCGTGATAGTGTTTCCAACAGCCTTCTTTTGAATTTCGACATTACGAGCGTGGAGATCAGCGTCATCCCCGAGCCCTCGACCTATGCAGCCGCCCTGGCAGCCGTAGCTCTGGCTGTCGCAGCTTATCATCGGCGCAAACGACCGATAGCTGCTGCGCGGAACTAAGCGAAGGCTGCTCGCCGGGCTCGGTGCGCTGGGCCTCGGGATCATCCGCCGGCGGCGTTTGGCCGCCTGACTCGCGCCTTGCGCGCCGCGTGCCGCGTGAGCAAGTTGCGGGCGATGCAATTCGCCAAGCACTGGGCCGCGACCCTCGACGACTACGCCATCGACCTCGCCTGGTCGCCGGATGGCTCGACGCTGGCGGTCGCTTCCGCCGCGGGCGGCGTCACGCTTTTCGACTCAGCAACCGGTGCGGTAAAGCATGCGCTAGCCGGGCATGTGAATGGTGCGAACTGCCTGGCGTGGATGCCCGTGGGCGGCGAGCTTGCTCGCGCACCTGATGGCGCGAGCAAGGTCGCCGCCTACATTTACCTGCTCGCCACCGGCGGTCAGGATGGTTGCGTGCGCTTCTGGGATGCGGTCACGGGCAAACAGACCGCCGAGGTCAAGCTCGGCAACTCCTGGGTCGAACATCTGGCGTGGTCTTCCGCAGGCCGCCAGCTGGCCCCACGACAGGCTCTGGGCCCTGAGCTTGTCGAACGGGCGGGCGCTGAATCAGGCGCGAGCAAGCTCGCTGGCCCACTCCTGTTCGCCGCCGCGGGGAAGAAGCTCAGGGCCCAGAGCCTGTCGTG
>JBKJRX010000327.1:0-3580 GCA_046593155.1 Lacunisphaera sp. | reverse complement strand
GTAAAGATCCCCGGGGCAAGCCCCGGGGCATTTGACAAGACCACCGCAACCTCATCCGCCAGTCATGCAATCCACGCTCAACCACTCTCGACCAACCAAGCCGAAGCAAGCTTCGGGGTATCGGACCCATTGCGAATGAAATCAAGCAACCGACCCCTGTCGGTGCGCCAGCTGCTGCTGGCGCATCTGTGTCTAATCCTGAGCGGCCCGTTTGCCCTTGGGCAAACCACCTCCTCTCCTTCCGCGGCGGCCGTAGCCTCCGAGGATGCCAAAACCGATCCCGTGCCGGTCGAATCCAAACCGGTCGCGACCCCGGCGGACAAGGAGATCCTGACGCTGTCTCCCTTCGAAGTCGTCGCCAACACCAAGGGTTACTTCTCCTCCAACACGATGTCCGGCACGCGCCTGAACTCGAAGATCGAGGACCTGGGCCAGTCGATCACCGTGATGACCAAGGAACAGATGACCGACTTCGCGATGCTCGATATCAACGACGTGTTCGACCATATGGCGAGCACGGAGGGCACGGGCTCCTACTCTGACTTCGTCACCGACCGCACGGGCGCCGTGACCGACAACGTGAGCCTCGATCCGAACAACGCGAACCGCGTGCGCGGCATCGGCAACGCCAACATCGCCTTCAACAACATCGCGATCTCGGGCCGCGTGTCCATCGATCCATTGTGGATCGATGCCTTGGAGGTGAGCCGCGGACCGAACGCCAACATCTTCGGCCTGGGCAACCCCTCCGGCACGGTCAACCAGGTGCCCGCGTTCGCGAACCTCACCCGCAACTTCGCCAAGGTGGAGCTCCGCGCCGACAGCTACGAGGGCTGGCGCTCGTCGCTCGACGTGAACCGCGTGCTCCTGCCGAACAAGCTGGCCGTGCGCGCGAGCTATGCCTACCAGCACACCGGCTTCATCCGCCAGCCCGCCGGAGAGGAAGTCCGTCGCCTCAGCATGCAGGTGAAGGCCCAGCCCTTCAAGAACACCACCCTGTCGCTGGCCTGGTTTCGCTACGACAACGCGGCCCAGCGGCCCAACTACACGACGCCGCGTGACTTCATCTCCACCTGGCTCGAGGCCGGGAAGCCGGCTTGGAATCCCGTCACCCGCCTGATCACCTTGAACGGCGTGACCTACGGCCAGGGCATGGTTGCCGGCTCCACCACGCCGATCACCACGCTGCCGCTTTACTTTGCCGGGCACGACGCGCGCTCCGTTTTCCGCATCGGCGCCGAGGGCGAGGCCCCTTACTGGTCGACCCAGAGCGTCAATACGAACGCGACTACCCCGCTTTTGAACGTGGTGAACAACACCGTCCGCTTCGTGCAGACGGCGCAGGTCAGGGCGTTCGGTGCCGCCCAGCCGCTCTTCGCCACGAGCGCCGCGCTGGCCAACAAGTCGATCTATGACTGGGAGGAAATCAATCTGAGCTCTCTGAACAAGCAGTGGGACAAGGTGGACACCTACCTCGCCCAACTCGACCAGGTCTTCCTCAACACGTCCAGGCAGACCCTGGCCGCGCAAGCCGCCTACATGCGCGAGGATGCCAGGCAAATCCAGAATCAGCCGACGGGCGTCGCGAGCGTCAACGGTATCCAAGGCCAGATCTATGCCGATGCCAACAGCCATAATCTCGACGGCACCCCCAACCGCTACTTCGGGCGGCCCTACCTGAAGAGTAGCGAGCCTTTCCTGCGGGACCGGCCCCTGCTTTGGGAAACGGCGCGGGCCCAGCTCGCCTATCGACTCGATTTCTCGCAGGACAAGGGTTGGAGCAAGTGGCTCGGCACACAGCAGCTCTTGGGTTACTACGAATACAAGAACCAGCAGAGCCGTCAGTATTCCTGGAGGCATACCGCTACGTCGCTCGACGTTCCCTGGGTCAAGGCGCTCTATGACGCCGGGATCCCCCTGGCCAACCGCACCACCTCCAACAATGCCTATCCGATTGCTCCCGGCAACGCCGGGCGCATGTTCGAACATTACTATGTCGGCAGCACGCCGGGCGGCGGCGTCGAATATGGCCCGAGCTTCTTCCCCGAGGGCGCCACGCTGCCCTTCGTCTGGGGCAATACGGGTGCTTTCAACTATAACCCGACCAAGGTCGCCTTCACCCCCAGTCCGGATGGCTCCGGCAGCCTCTCCTCCCAGGAGCTGGTCATCAAGACCCGCGGCGGCGTGCTCCAGAGCCTCTTCCTGAAGGGCAAGCTGGTTACCACCTTCGGCCTGCGGCAGGACGAGGTTTATTCCCACAACGCCGTGAATGCCGTCCTCACCCCGGATCTCCGCTCCTTCGACTACGCCGCGTCCAACCAATGGCTGCCCGGCTGGAGAAAGGCCGAAGGCAGGACCAAGACGACCCAGGTGGCGCTGAGCCCGTTCCGGGATCTCAAGTTCCTGAACACCCGTGCGAGCGATGGTAGCGGGATTGGCCGGGTCTTTGCCGAAGCCCTGGGCAGCCTCCGGCTCACCTATAACGTATCGGATGGCTTTATTCCGCAGGGGCCGGCCGTCGACCTGTTCCTGCGTCCGCTGCCGAACCAAACCGGCAAAAGCAAGGATGTGGGGTTTTGGCTGACCATGCTCGATGGCCAGCTGAGCGTCCGGTATGTCCACTTCAAGACCGACCAGATCAATCTTCGCAACGGCGACATCGCCACCATCGCGCAGCGCGTGCTGCGCGCCGACGGCCTGAACGCCCAGGATCCCCACAATTTGCAGGATCGCGCCACCGAATGGGTGACCCAGCTGAACCCCTCGTTCACCCCCACCCAAATCAAGGCGGAAGTGGCCAGGACGATGGGGCTGTCCCAAGCAGTCATCGATGCACTGGAGGCCAACATCGCCGCGGGCACCCTCTCCGCGACGCAGGATATGGTCTCAAAAGGCGACGAGTTGGAAATCAATTACAACCCCACGCGCGCCTGGACGATCAGTGCCTCGGTCACCAAGACGGAGTCGATCAACCAGAACGCCGGCAACACGATCGAAGAGTGGATCGCCACCCGCATGCCGATCTGGACCACGGTCGTAGACCCGCGCTTCACCCAGGCCTCGCCGGGCGGAGCCACCCTCCCCGCGGGAGCTAATGGCAACCTGCTATGGCGCCATATCCTCGGCACCAACTTCACCGCCTTCAACTACAACGCGACCAACTCGGCCGCCACGAACTATACCACGTTCGTCGAGGGACCGCTGGCCGTGTATCGCCAGCTGGAAGGCCGGCCGCGGCCCCAGCTGAGCAAATACTCCGCCAAATTCAACACGCGCTACAACCTCTCCGGCCTCACGGACCACCGGATCCTCAAGAAGGTGACCGTCGGTGGCTCCGTGCGCTATGTCGACAAGGTGGCCATCGGTTTCTATGGCGTGCAGAGCCTGCCCGCCACAATCACGGCGCTTGATGTCAACCGGCCGATCTACGCCCCGGCCGAGACCTATGTCGACCTGTTCGTGTCCTACAACACGAAGTTGTGGCGGGACAAGGTGCGCGCCAAATTCCAGCTCAACGTGAAGAACGTGCAGGAAAATGGCGGCGGCTTGCGCGCCACGCAGGCCTTCCCCGACGGCACGC
>JBKJRX010000316.1:0-10701 GCA_046593155.1 Lacunisphaera sp. | reverse complement strand
GCAGGTCGGCCGCGCGGCCGGCGCCGACGCCATAGGTCTTGGTCGGGGTGTTGACGGCCACGAAGATAATGTCGGCCTTTTTGATCTGGCCGGCGACGTCGACGGAGAAGAAGAGGTTCCGGCCCCGTGACTGCTGCACGACGTCATCGAGGCCGGGCTCGAAGATCGGCAGGGTGCTGCTGTTCCAGGCGGCGATGCGCGCGGCGTTCATGTCGACCACCGTCACGGTGATGTCGGGACATTTCAGGGCGATCATGGCCATGGTCGGCCCACCCACATAACCGGCGCCAATGCAGCAGATGTTCATGGAAAAAGTGCCGCGATTAGTGCCCAGCCTTGCAGGTGCCGGCAACCCCCAAATGGGCATGAAAAAGCCGGGCCTGCCGCCCGGCTGGAAACGTCCGCGGACTCCGACTCAGGCCGGACTCGGGGCCGGCGTGCTCCCCGGGGCGTCAGGAGAACCCTTGGCGGCAGGCTTGCCAATCTCGGGGGGCTGCCGGTTCGACACCCGCACCAGCACAATCGGTGACTTGATTTCGCCGTCCTTGAGGATCTCCAGCACATGGCGACCCTCGATGGTCTCGTGTTCGAGGAGGGCTTGGCCAACCTTATCAAGTGCACTGCGATGCTCGGCGATGATCTGTTCGGCCCGCAGATACTGGCCGTTGATAAGCTCCGAAATGGCCTGGTCGATCTGCCGCGCGGTGTCCTCGCTGAGGTGCTGGGAACGGGTGATGTCGCGGCCGAGGAAGACCGTGTCCTGATTGTCGCCCAAGGCGATCGGACCGAGGTCGCTCATGCCATAATCACACACCATGGCGCGGGCCGTGGCCGTGGCTTGCTTGATATCGCTGGCCGCACCGTTGCTGATGTCATTCGTGATGAGTTTCTCGCCGATGCGGCCGGCCATCGCGACCGCGATGCGGTCGAGCAGCTTCTTGCGGGAACTGGAAAGGATGTCCTTCGTCGGCAGGTAGGTGACGCTCCCCAGGCTCTGGCCGCGCGGGATGATCGTGGCTTTGTGCACCGGCATGGTGCCGTCATCGAGCACGGCCTGCACCACGGCGTGACCGGCCTCGTGCCAGGCGAGGGACTTCTTCTCGTTGTCATCCATCACGCGGCGGCGTTCGCGGCCCCACAGGACCTTGTCGCGAGCGTCGTCGATATCGACCATCTCGACTTTCTTCTTGTTGCGGCGGGCGGCCAGCAGCGCGGCCTCGTTCAGGAGATTGGCCAGCTCGGCACCGGAGAGACCGGGGGTGCCGCGGGCGATGATGGCGAGATTGACGTCCTCAGAGAGGGTGATCTTGCGGGCATGGACGCGAAGAATCTGCTCGCGGCCAATGATGTCGGGCAGGTCAATGTAGACCTGACGGTCGAAGCGGCCGGGGCGCAGCAGGGCGCTGTCCAGCACGTCGGGGCGGTTCGTCGCGGCGATGATGATGACGCCCTCCTGGGTGTCGAAGCCGTCCATTTCAACCAGCAGGGAATTAAGCGTCTGCTCGCGCTCGTCATTGCCGCCGCCGAGGCCGGCGCCGCGCTGCCGGCCAACGGCGTCGATTTCATCGATAAAGATAAGGCAGGGAGCGTTCTTGCGGCCCTGTTCGAACATGTCGCGAACCCGGCTGGCGCCGACGCCAACGAACATCTCCACAAAGTCCGAGCCGCTGATGGAGAAGAACGGCACGTCGGCCTCGCCGGCAATCGCCTTGGCGAGGAGGGTCTTGCCGGTGCCGGGGGGACCAACCATCAGGATGCCCTTCGGGATCCGGCCGCCGATCTTCTGGAATTTCTTCGGGTCGCGCAGGAATTCAACCACTTCGCTGACTTCCTCCTTGGCCTCGTCGCAGCCGGCCACGTCGCCAAAGGTCGCGCGGTCCTTGTCCCGGGTGAGCATCTTGGCGCGGCTCTTGCCGAAGCTTAGTGCTCCCTTGCCGGCCTGGCGGAGCTGGCGGACAAACAGGAAATACAGCAGGCCGATGACGATGATGAAAGGCAGCACATTGAGCAGCAGCTGCGTCATGGCGGTCGTTGCGGGCTTCTCGATGAAAACCTTGGATTTCTGCAACAGCTCAAGATTGTTGTCGGTCAACCGGCCGCTGGCGGTAAAGGCCTTGGTCGCGCCGGTCTCGTTCTTGAGGATGGCCTCCTTGGTCTCGCCGGCGACCTGCGACCAGTCACGGCCACCGGTGCCGTCCGGCTGGATGAAGCCGGTCGCGATCTGGCCCTGTTCGGCGAGTTCGAGCACCTGCTGAATATTAAGCTTGGCCGGCTGCGGGGCCTTGCCCGGATTCAGCATGAAAAGCGCCACAATGGCCCCGATGATGGCAACCCAGATCAGCCCGGTCTTGAGCGGGAAACCGTCGGGAGGGAGGCTTTTAAGGGGGCTGCGCTTCTTATTGTCGTGGTTGTCGGACATGAGGGATAAAGATAAGAGTGGTTGGGCAAGGTGTAGGTTCCGTCTGGATAAGTCAAACGCACGACTGGCGGAAATATTGAGCCATTTTCCAAGCCGGGACGTGGATTTCCGCGCGGAACAACCGGCGTTGAGTTCAATTCTTCCGGAAAGCGAGCCACCCATCCCGCACGAGGGCAAAGCCCGTGGCGCCAAGGCTGAATCGGGTGTCGCGACCGCGCGCCACCTCCACGAGCAGCTGGTTAAACCCTTGCCGCGATAAATCGGTCTCGGGACGGACCGCGAGCAGCCACCGGTGCAGGGCTCGTCGCACCAGCGCCCGGGGCTTGCCCGCCAGCCGGCCGAGATTGAGCCGGCCGTGCCGGTCGAGCGGCTTGAGTTCATCCAACCAGGCCTCCAGCGCCAGTTCGTCCTCCTCTAGCAATTCACGTGACAGCGCCGCCCCCGCCAAGGCATCCCGTCCAGACGCCTTGAGCCAAGCCGGCAGCACGCGGGCCCGGATCCGGTTGCGAAAGTGCTCACTCCCGGCGTTGGAAGCGTCCTCGCGCCACTTGACCCCGGCTTTTTTCAAGGCGCGCACGAGCTCGGCCTTTTTAAGCGTAAGTAACGGTCGCAGGTGCACGCGCCCCTCGCCCATCACTTGCACCGGCCGGGGCGCGGCCAGGCCGCCGATTCCGCTGCCGCGCGCCAGCCGCATCAGCATGCTTTCGGCAATGTCGTCCTGCTGGTGCGCGAGCCACAGCGGGCGGATTTTCCGCCGGCTCATTTCGCGCCGTAAAAAATCAAACCGCGCTGCCCGCGCCTCCGCTTCACTGGTTGTAGGTCGGGCTTTACGCCCGACTGTCGGGCGTAAAGCCCGACCTACATCGCTCCAACGACCCACGACGAAAGTCACACCCAGGGCCGCGCACACTTCCCGACAAAATTTCTCGTCCCCATCCGCGGCCCGGCCACGCAACCGGTGGTTGAAATGCAGAACGACCAGCTTGCGTGCTGGAAAATGCGCCCGCAGCACCAGCAGCAACGCGAGTGAATCGGCACCGCCGGACAAGGCGACACTCCAGGGCTCGTTCCGCCGGCTCCGGGCGGACCACGCCAGCACGGCGGGATGCAGCCGGACGACCGGCAGCAACTCCCCCACCCGCGTGGCCTGAGATTTGCCGGGGTTGGTCATTCTGAACGAGGTGGAAAATCCAGGGTGATGCCCGTCACGGTTATCCTGCTGGATCCTTCGCTCCACTCAGGATGACAGGGATCGCGGGCATTATTTGAAACTCAAATACTCCCGGCCGAAATAGGGCACGAGCGCCGCGGGGATCTTCACCCGGCCGTCGGCCTGCAGGTTGTTTTCCAACAGCGCCGCCAGCACGCGCGGCACGGCGAGGCCGGAACCGTTGAGGGTGTGCACCAGTTCCGGTTTGCCGGACTCCTTGTTGCGGTAGCGGATTTGCGCGCGGCGCGCCTGGAAGGCCTCGAAATTCGAGCAGCTCGACACCTCGAGCCAGCGCTTCTGGCCGGCGGCCCACACCTCGAGGTCGTATTTCTTGGACTGCGAAAAACCCAGGTCACCCCCGCACATCAGCAGCACACGGTAGGGCAGCTCCAGCTTCTGCAGCAGTCGCTCGGCGTCAGCGCGGAGTTTTTCCAATTCCTCATAGCTGGACGAGGGGTGCACCCACTTGAGCAGCTCGACCTTGTCGAACTGGTGCACGCGATTCAGCCCGCGCACATCCTTGCCGTAGCTGCCCGCCTCGCGCCGAAAGCAGGGCGTATAGGCGCAGCGGCAGACCGGCAAGGCCGCCTCCTCGAGGATTTCGTCGCGAAAAAAATTGGTCAGCGGCACCTCCGCGGTCGGCACGGCGTAGAGCTGGTCCACTGTCACATACATCTGGCCCTCCTTGTCCGGAAGCTGGCCGGTGGCCGTGGCGCTGGCGGCATTGACGAAGATCGGCGGACTGACCTCCGTATAGCCGGCCTTCACGTCCTCGTCCAAAAAGAACTGCAGCAGCGCGCGCGACAGTTTTGCCCCCTCCCCGATGAGAAACGGAAAACCCGCGCCCGTGACCTTGGCCCCGCGCGCGAAGTCGATCAGGTTGCTGAAACCACCGATCTCCCAATGCGGGAGGGCATGGGGGGAAGCCGCCTCGATCGAACCGTGGGTGGCATGCACGACGTTCTGCTCGGGGGTCTTGCCGTCCGGCACGGTGGCATGCGGGATGTTGGGCAGCGTGAGCATGGCGGCATGCAGCTTCTCCTCGACCGGCTTCAAGGCCTCCTCGGCGGCCTTGGCCTGCGCCGAGACGCCCTTCATCTCCGTCACCTTGGCGAGAAACTCCGGCGAGCCCTTCTTGAGCGCCACCATCTCGTTGTTGGCGGCCTTCTGTCTGGCGCGGAGGGCCTCGACCTCGCTGAGCTGCGTGCGCCAGGCGCTGTCGAGCGCGAGCACGGCGTCGAGGTCGACGTCGAGGTGCTTCCGGGCGATGGCGGCGCGCACGGTTTCGGGCGATTCACGGAGGAGCTTGGGATCGAGCATGACTGGCTAGGTTCAAGGGATAACCCGCCGGGGGAACAACCCTTTTCCGCGCGCCGCCGGTCCCTCTGATCCTCAGGCGTGGGCCAGCGCCGCCTTGGCTTGTGCCTTCTGCAGCGATGCCTCGATCCGGTTGAAGAGGGAGAAAACTTCCTTGGCCGAGAGCAGATTCAGGTCGCCCACGGGAGCTTGGATGGCGTAGTTCGTCGGACTCTTGAGCGGATAAGGCCCGTATTGTCGCGGATCGGTCGGGCCGAAGAGTCCGATGGTCTTCAGGTCCATCGCCGCCGCCAGGTGCATCGGACCGCTGTCGTTCGAAATAACCCAGTCCGCCTTGGCCAGCAGCGCCGGCAAGGACGTGAGACTGGTGTTGCCCGTCAGGTTGAGAAACGTGCCGTCCGGAAACGACTCCTTGCACGGCAGGTAGTTGTTCCCCGCCCAGACCACCTTGCGGCCGCCCTCGCGGATCAGCTGGGTGGTGAGTTGCGCGTAACCGTTCCACTTCTTGTTGCTCTGACCGCTGTCGGGGAAGATCAGCACCGGGCGCTGGCCTTTGCGCGGTTCCATGAAGCTCAGGTTGAGCCGCTCGAGCTCGCGGAAGCGCAGCGGGCCGGCCAGCCGCGGCTCGGCGCCGGCCGCCGTGCAGAACTGCAGCAAGATATCCAGCACGTGGCTGGAGCTGCCGGCGGACGGCAGCGGGACTTTTTCGTCATAGAACATGCCGGCACCCTCCCGGGCGTCGGCGCGCCCGACCTTGCGCTTGCCGCGCGCCCACTTGGTCATGAGCCCGGTCCGCAGCAGTCCTTGAAAATCCAGGATGAGATCGAACTCCTTCTTCCGCACCTCGCGCATCATGCTCACGAAACCGCGGGCGCCCTCGTGCCGCCGGAATACATAAACCTGGTCCACCGCCGCGCAGGACCGCACCAGGGGCGAAAAAATGTCGCGCACAATCCAGGAAATGCGCCACTCCGGCCGCTGCGCCTTGATCGACGCGGCCACCTGCAGCCCGTGGACGATGTCACGGAGCGCGGAGGGCTTGATGATGAGCATTTCCGGCATGGCGGATAAAATGGGACCACGAGGTCGGCGTGGCGTTCCCAAGGTTATGGCCGCGCCCGGAAACGCAAATGCGAACCCACCCTCACCCCGCTTTTCCCAGGATTTACCCGGCTTTCGCAGCTGCGCTCAAAGCGGCCGGGCCCGCAACTCCTCCAGCGCCGCCAGAACCGCCGCCGGTTCCAACCGGTCCAGCCGTTCCCCCGGCGCCGCCACCGCCCGGTGCTTCGGGTGCTCCAGCGGAAAGGGTCCGAAGCGGCGCGGTGCAGTCGGCCCGAAGATAGCCAGCACCCGGTTGCCCGACGCCGCCGACAGGTGCATTGGGCCGCTGTCGTTGCCAATGAAAGTGGCGGGGTGTCGCACCAGCGCGATCATCTCGTCCAGCGGACAGCCCGTCAGATTAAGGAAACGATCAGCCGGCACCGCGACCTCGGGCTTCGCGGGTTGGCCGGCGCACCAGGCGACCCGGCAGCCGGGAATCGCCCCAAAGAGGAGTGCCGTCAACTCGTTGAAACGCGGCCACTCCTTCTCCGCCCCGCGGCTGTCCGTGAAGATCACAAAGGTGCTGCGCGGGTCGCCGGCGAAGAATGTCTGCCAGGGGAAGGCGGCACCCGTCCTCAGAGTCAGGGGGAAATCCAGCCGCGGGGTCACCGTGGCCGCGCTCAGGAACGGCTGCAAAATCTCCAAGGCGTGGTGCGGGCCTGCCCCCAAGGGCCGGTTCACACGGCGGTTGTAGAAAAGGCCGGCTCCCTCGCGGGCGTCCGGCCGGCCCCATTTCTCGGGCGCCCGCGCCGCGGCGGTCATCAACCCCGAACGCAGCAGCCCCTGCATGTCCCACACGACGTCGAACTGCCGCGCGCGCAGCTGCCGCAACAGCCGCAGGAAAGCCCGCCAGCCGTCGCGTCGACGAAAAATGATGACCTCGTGCACGAACGGTGCCGCCTGCACCAGTCCGGCAAACCGCTCCCGCACGACCCAGCTGATCCGGCAGCCCGGCCGCTCCTGCGCGAGTGTCTGCACCACCTGCAGCGCATGCACGATGTCGCCGAGGGACGACGGCTTGATGACGAGAAGGCTTTGCATCGCGCTGCATCCGCAGGCTTGTGTCCGGGCCTGTTTTGTCCAACTCAATTCGCCGCACCTCATGAAATTCGCCGCTCAGGAAATCGCCGCCCGTCAGACCGAGCTCACCGCGCGCTGGCACCAGGTTACGCCCGCCGTCGCCGCCGATGGTTTCTTCCGGCTGCTCGAGGAAAACCACCTCCGCAATTTCTCCCTCTGGCACGAGGAGGACGTCGCCCGCCGCGACGACCTTGGCTTCGAACGCGTCTACCAGGCCAAGCGCAACATCGACCGCTTCAACCAGGAGCGGAACAATTTTGCCGAGGAGATGGACAAGGCCGTCGTCGCCGCCCTTAACCCGCCGCCAACCGGCTGCCCGCGCAATTCCGAAACCCCCGGCATGATGATCGACCGCCTGTCCATTCTCGCGCTCAAGGAATTCCACATGCACGAGGAGACCGTGCGTCCCGAAGCCACCGCGGAACACAAGGCAAAGTGCGCCGGGAAGCTCGCCCGCATCCGCCAGCAGCGCGCCGACCTGACCGGCTGCCTCGCCGACCTGTTCGCCGACGTGGAGGCCAAGCGCCGCACCTTCTCCGCTTACTTCCAGTTCAAGATGTATAACGACCCGGCGCTGAACCCGCAGCTCTACCGCAACGCGCCCAAGCCCGGAGGCGCATGAGCCGGGCCAGCGAGCACCCGCGCCTCTGGCTTCCGCAGCACTGGCTCATGTGGGCCGGCCTCGGCTTCCTGTGGCTCACCGACAAGCTCCCCTGGCCGGAGAAACGCGCCCTCGCCCGCGGCCTCGGCTGGTTGGTGTTTCATGTCATCGGCATCCGCCGCCGCGTGGTCTTCACCAACCTGAAGCTCTGCTTCCCGGAAAAGTCGCTCAGGGAAATCAACACGCTCGCCCGCGCCCACTACGACTCGCTGGCGCTCGGGCTTTTTGAGGTCTGCGCCGGCTGGTGGGCGAAATCCGACGATCTGCCGCCGCACCGCGTCATCGGCCTTGAACACCTGCAGGGCGCCCTGGCCGGCGGCCAGGGCGCCCTCCTGCTCACCGCGCACTTCACCACTCTCGAAATCGGCGGCCGGCTGATGTCCGAGTTCCATACCTTGGGCGGACTCTATCGCGATCCCAACAACCCGGTCGTCGCCCACCTCATGCGCGGCCAGCGGGCGCGGCACATGTCGCCCGCGGTGCATTTCGATGACCTGCGCGGCCTCGTGCGCGGCCTGCGCGGCAATGCGGCCATCTGGTATGCGCCCGACCAGGGCAAGCGCAGCAAGTCCTCCGAAATCCTCCCCTTCTTCGGCGTGCCAGCCATCACCAACACGGCCACCAGCAAGATCGCCGAGATGACCGGCTGCGCCGTGGTGCCCTTCTTCGCCAGGCGCGAGGCCGATCATTCCTACACGCTGACCGTCCTGCCGGCTCTGGAGAACTTCCCGACCAAGGACGCCGCGGCCGACGCCGTGCGCATCAACCAGCTCATCGAGCACCATGTCCGCCTCGCGCCCGAACAATACTTCTGGGTGCACAAGCGCTTCAAGGCCCGCGGCCCGGGCTATCCCGAACTCTATGCCTGATGACCACCCCGGGCACCGCTTAAGATGAGTTTCCTGAAAAAACTTTTCCTGCATCTCCGGCTGCCGATCAGGCGCGGACCCAACCGGGGCCGGCGGTGGAGCGTGTCGACCGCCAGGAATTATTTCTACGGCCGCTTCGTGCCCGGCAAGGCCGCCTGTCTGCCGCAACTGCTCCGCGCGGGCGAAATCGTCTGGGACATCGGCGCGCATTGCGGCTACACCGTCCTGATCGAGTCGGCGGCAGTCGGCCCCGGCGGCCGCGTCGTCGCCTGTGAGCCCAATCCCCGCAACCGCCAGCTGCTCGACCTGCACCTGAAATGGAATCACACGGCCAACGTGGCGGTGCTGCCCTACGCCATCAGCGGTGCCGACGGCCAGTTTTCTTTCGGCTGGGAGAGAAATCAGCGCGCCAGTTCCATCAGCTCCCACCTCGGCGGCACCGGCTGGCAGGTGCCCGTGCGGCACATCGACGGCCTGATCGCCTCGGGCGAGGCGCCCGCGCCCACCTTCCTGAAAATTGATGTCGAGGGCGCGGAACTGGAATTGCTCCGCGGCGCCGTCCGCCTGCTCGCGAACGAGCCACACCTGCTCATCATCCTGTCGACGCACACCGCGGAACTGCACGACGCGTGCTCCACGCTCCTCCGCGCCGCCGGTTTCGTCATCATCGAGACCAGCGCCGTCGCCCTGGCCCACACGGAAGGCTGGCCCGCGCTGGGCGATGTCGATCTGCTCGCCTACCGCCCCGCCCGCGAGGTGAGCGCCGTGGCCCGGGCGGCGTTCGCCGCCATCGGCCGGCATGGCTGAGCTTCCCGCCTGCTCATGGCTTATCCCGACCAACGTCCGCTGCGCATTCTGGTGATCCGCTACCGCTTCATCGGCGACACCGTCCTGGCCATCCCCACCCTGCGCAACCTCCGCCACGCCTTCCCGCAGGCGAAGATCGACGTCCTTACCGAGCCGGTCTCGGGCGACACCCTGGCGCTCTGTCCCTACAAGGACGAGCTGCTTTACTTCGCCCCGCGCCTGAAGGGCGAAAAGAAGCGCGCGGCGAAGTTCCCCACCAGCCTGCTCGGCGCCGCCAAATTCCTCCGCGCCCGGCACTACGACCGCTGCTACATCCTGCGCCGCTCCTTCTCCAGCGCCATCCTGCCATGGCTGGCCGGCATTCCGCACCGGGTCGGCTTCGCCACCGAGGGACGCGGCTGGTTGCTCCAACGCAGCACACCCTACGCCGACAAACACGAGGTCGAGTGTTTCCTCGATGTCCTCCGCGCCGACGGCATCCCCGTCGCCGACACGCACAACGAAAACTGGACCGATCCGGCCACCGACGAACGCGTGGACCGCGAATTGCTCGCCGGCAACCGCGCCCGCGTCTTCGTCTGCGCAAAATCCGTCTTCGACCTCAAGGACTGGGCACCGGAGCGTTTCGCCGAGGTGCTCGCCTGGCTCGTGCGCGACCGGAACAGCGAAATCCATTTCTGCGACTCACCGGGTAATGCCGGCTATTATGCGTCCATCCTCGCCGCGATGCCGACGGAGTTGCGCGGGCACTGTCACGACTGGAGCACGAAGCTCGGCATCCGCGAGGCCGGCGCGCTCATGCGCCGGATGCAGCTGACCTTCGGCATCGACACGGGCTTTATCCATATTGCAGCCTCCTTCCACGTGCCGGTCGTCGGCCTCTACGGTCCGCTCGAGCCCTGGCGCTGGCATCCGTGGGACACGAAGCACACGATCCTCCGCCCCGCCGATGTGACTGGCCCCCGGCCCCTGCTCCGCATCTCGGTCGCCGAGGCGCAGGCCGCCCTCGAGCCCTACCTGGCCAAGCCATGAGCACCAAGCCGCGCGTGATTCATTTCGTCACCGGTGGTGGCTCTGGCGCCACCAAGATCGCGCTCGAACTGGCCTGCGGTCACCTGCGCGCAGGCAACTACGAGCCTTTGCTCGTGCTGCGCCGCAAGAAGGCCCCGCTGCCCGCGACGATGCAGGCCCAGATCACCGCCACCGGTGACGAAATGAATCACGCGCGGCTTGGTGC
>JBKJRX010000239.1:0-19941 GCA_046593155.1 Lacunisphaera sp. | reverse complement strand
CCCAAACCCCAGACCCCGAACCCCAAACAACCCGGCACGCAGAAAGTCGGCGGCCAGCAGGAGAAGCCGCCCGCCGAGCCGGTGGACGCCGAACTCGCCATGCCGCTCCAGAAACTCGAACAGGTCCGTAACCAGGATTCTCCCGCCAAGCTCCATCAACTCATGCAAGGCCAGCAGCCCAAGCAGAAAACCACGGGCAAGAATTGGTAATGATCATGCGATTTTCCTCACAGCTAAATCTGTCTTTTGTAGATGGCGCGCGAGCGCGCCACGTTGCGAGCAAGCTCGCAACCTACAGCCTGGCCCTGCTGCTGCCCATTGTCGCCCTCGCCCAGACCGTGCGCTGGGAACCGCCCGGCGGCCAGCTGGGTTTCAACCAGGTGAGCCAGATCGCCTTGGTGTTCGAAAATTGCGAACCCGATGGCGACCCGCAGCTCCCGACCGTGGACGGCCTTCAATTCAACCGGCCCTCCCAAAGCAGCGAGATGAACATGGTCAACCTGACCGTGACCCGCCGATTCTCCCTCGTCTTCCCCGTGCGCCCCGGCAAGCGCAGCACCCTCATCATCCCCGCGTTCGAGGTCAAAACCGACAAGGGACCGATGAGCGTGAAGGCCGCCACGTTCACCGTGGGCGACGCCACCGTCGGCAACTCCGGGCTTTCCGTGAACGACGTGGCCACCGCCAAGGTCAGCGCGACGAAGGACTCGTTCTGGGCCGGCGAGGTTTTTCCGGTCACCTACAATCTTAACATCGTGCGGCGCTATTATCACTCAATCGCCACCAATGCTGACTGGCCGGCCGCACCCCTGGTGACCGAGGACTGGAGCAAGCCCGAACTCAACGAGATGCTGCTCCGCGGCGAGCGCTTTGTCGCCCTGCAACAGTCCACCCGGGCTTACGCCAAACAGCCGGGCCGCCTCGCCCTCAAACCCGCCAGCCAGATGGTGAACCTGATGGTCGGCACCTCGGGCTTCGGTCTTTTTGCCCAACCCACCGTCGAGCAGCGCGCGATCGAATCCAACCAACTCGAGCTGACCATCAAGCCGCTGCCGGCCGCTCCGCCCGCGTTCACGGGCGCGGTCGGTGAGTTCAGCTTCACCTCGAAGGTCGTGCCTCTCACCGCCGCCGTCGGCGAACCCGTCACCTGGACGCTTGACCTGGCCGGCACGGGCAACTGGCCCGACGTCGCCGGCCTGCCGGAGCGCGAAGTGTCCAACGATTTCCAGGTCGTGCAACCCAAGTCCAAGCGCGCGATGAAGGATGGCACGCTGTTCGAGGGTTCGCTCACCGAGGACGTCGTGCTCGTCCCCACCCGGCCCGGCACCTACCAGCTCGCGCCCGTGCGTTTCACCTACTTCGACACGAAGTCCGGCAGCTACAAGACCATCGCGAGCGAGCCCGTGACCGTGACGATCACCGCCGGCTCGGCCCCGGTGCAGGCACCGCCCGGCTCCGGCGCGCCCGTGCAGTTCTCCATCAACCCTCCGTCGAGCAGCCCGGCAGCGCCGGTCCTGCCCGAAGCCGTGGCGCCCGTTCCCCCCGATAACCTGCCGCGCGATCCCATTGCGAAATCCGCACGTGGCTTCGTGCCCCGGCCCGTCAGCAACCTTGTTTGGATCTGTCTTCTGTCCTCGATTCTCTGTGTCCTCGCCGTCTGGCTCGTGCTCGCCGCCCTCCGTTCACACGAACGCGATCCCCATCGCCGGCGCCGCGAAGCCCGCGCCCGCCTCGCCACCGCGCTGGCCGAACTGCGCGGTTCCCCGAAAGTGCCGCTGCCTCAACTTCGGGCCTGGCAACAACACACCGCGGCTCTCTGGGAAATTCCCCACGCCGCGCCGGGCACGCCGCTCGTTCACGCCGGCGTCGGCCGTTACGCTCAGGACGCCGCGCCCGCCTGGGCCCGGCTCTGGTCCGAAGCCGATCGCGCCCTGCACAGCCGCGATAATCAGTTGCCCGCCGATTGGACGAATCGCGCCGATGGCGCGCTGCAGGCTGTGCGCGTGCCCGGCTGGCCACCGTTCTCCCTGTTCGCCGGCCGTAACCTCTTCCCCTTTCTGGGAAGAGCTGAAGAACTGAAAACTGAAGGGCTGAACCAAATCATCCGAGTCGCTGCCTGGCTACTCGTTCTTTTGGGTCTTTCGGCCCTTCAGCCTTCAGCCCTTGGCGCGGAATCAGCCGCTGATGCTTACAAGCGCGGCAATTTCCCCGTCGCCGAAAAAAGCTGGCTAGCAGGTATCGGCACCGCGCCTTCCGACTGGACGGTCCGCCACAACCTCGGACTCGCCCTCGCCCAGCAGGACCGGTGGGCCGAGGCCACGGGATATTGGACGAGTGCGTTCCTGCTCAATGCGCGTGCCGATGCGACCCGCTGGGATCTGGCGCTCGGCCTGCAGCGCTCCGGCATGGCGCCGCCCGAGCTTGTCGAATTCTCCCGCGGCGAGGGCCGCCACGAGCTCGCCCGCTGGGCCACCCCCGGCGAATGGCAGCTCGTGCTCATCGGTTCCGCCCTGCTCATTGCCGTCGCCCTCATTGTCCTCCTGCTGAAGGGCTATGGTCGCATCGGCGGCTGGGCCCGACCGACCGCGCTGGTCACCCTGCTGCTCGCCATCTTCCTCGCCGTCGCCGCCACGCTCAGCCTGCACACCTACGGCCCGCTCGCCCACCCCGAGGCGGTGTTGGTCTGGAAAGCCACCACCTTGCGCAGCATCCCGACCGAGGCCGACACCGCCCAGAAGACCACGCCGCTCTCCGCCGGCTCGATCGCGATCACCGAGAAAACCTTCCTCGGCTGGACGAAGCTCGGTTTCACCGGCGGCCAGTCCGGCTGGGTGCGCTCCGAGGATTTGATCCGGTTGTATCGGTAGGGCGCGGACTCCGTTCCGCGCCACGGCGGCGAGCGGAGTCGCCGCCCTACCTCGTCTCAAACCACTTCGACTCGGTTGGCGCGCTCCCGGCGGCCTCGATCTGCGTGAAGATATCCGGCACCGAGGTGGCCACGCGGAACAAATCCATGTTCGACGGCTTGAAGAATTTCTCCGCCAGCATCCGCTCGAACAGTTTGATCAGGTCGTCGTAAAACCCGTCTTGGTTGAAGAACACGCAGGGTTTCTTCACAACATCGAGCTGACGGAGCGTGAGGATTTCCATGATCTCCTCCAGCGTGCCGAAGCCGCCCGGGAGTGCGACGAAGGCGTCCGCACGTGTTTCCATCAGGAGCTTGCGCTCGCGCATGGTGATCACGGTGATGAGTTCGTCCGCCTCGTCGTAGGCCAGCTCGCGCGCCTTCATGAACTCGGGGATCACGCCGACCACCCGGCCCCCGCGCGACTTCACGGCCCGGGCCACCGTCCCCATGAGCCCGGTCTTGCCGCCACCGTAAACGAGACCCCAGCCGCGCTCCACCATGGCATGGCCCAGCTGCTCCGTCGCCGCAGCGTATTTTGGGTCCAACCGGTCGCTGGAAGAGCAGTAGACACAGAGCAGTTTCATTTCCTGGCACCACTAATTCACACTAATCATCACTAATAAACTGAATTTTCAGGACTGGGATTGTCTGTCTGTGCTTAGTGCCACATTAGTGAAAATTAGTGGTTAACCCTGCATCAGTTCCGTATCGCGGCCGGCTCGCGCCGTCGCCGACCGGCCTGCTCCACCTGGGGCATGCCCGCACCTTTTGGACCGCCCAAGAACGCGCGCACGCCGCCCGTGCGGCAGGCTCAGGGCAGGCCGGCGGAAAGTTGCTGCTGCGCAACGACGACCTCGACACCGCCCGGTGCCGCCCGGAATTCGTCACGGCCATGCTGGAGGACATGCGCTGGTTCGGCCTCGATTGGGAGGAACCGATGGTCACGCAAAGCGCCCGCATCCCCCTCTACCGTGACGCCCTCGCCCGCCTCCACGCCGCCCGGGCCATCTATCCGTGCCACCGTTCGCGCAAGGATGTCCTGGCTGCCGCCAGCGCTCCGCACGACGGCGACGAGAACGATGAGCCGCTATATCCGGTGGAATTTCGTCCGCCGGCCTGCGACGCGCTGCCGCCGCTGACCAATCCGGTGGCGACCAACTGGCGCTTGCGGGTGCCAGACGGCGAAACCCTAAGTTTTGTCGACGGACATTTTGGGCTACAGCAAGCCGTCGCCGGCCGCGACTTCGGCGACTTCCTCGTGTGGCGCAAGGACGACGCCCCGAGCTACCAACACGCGTGCGTGGTGGACGATGCCGCCATGGGCATCACCGAGGTCGTGCGCGGCGCCGACCTGATGAAGTCCACCTTCCGCCAGCTGCTGGTTTACCGCGCCCTCGGATTGGTCGCACCGGCTTTTTATCACTGCCCGCTCGTCACCGACGAAAAGGGGGTGCGTCTCGCGAAGCGTCACGATGCTCTCGCGCTCCGCACCCTGCGGGAGGATGGACGGACGTCTGCAGAAATCCGCGCGGCCTGGTAGCCAAGGTGGAACCTCAAGACAACAATCCGTTCCGCCACATCGCCGGCAGGATGTGTTCGGTGCCCATCAGGTAATTCCGGTAGTAGAGCCAGAAGATCAGCGCCCCCAGGCCGAGCAGGAAGAAACCCTCGCCCACCTGGCCGGCATTGGAGCGGCTGGTGCGGCGCAGCGATTGCACGACCCAGATGAGGCCCGGGGCGATCGCAAAGGCGACCAGCGAGGCGCCAAAGAGCACGAAACTCATGATGAACAGCGTGCGCAGCAGACCGTCGTCGATCAGCCGCGCCTTGTAGGCGATGATCTCGTTGCAAAGGTTGAGCAGCAACAGGCAGCACGGGAGCACGTAATAGCGTTCGAGCGGTCGGGAGGTTCTCATACGGAGTAAAATTGGAAACCGCTATGAATGAAAAACCCAAGCGAAACTTGCGAAACGAAAATCTTGCCACTTGTTACATGTCACTTGTCACTTCGGCTCCATGGCCACCTACGTCTATGAAACCATCCCCCGGCAGTCCGGCGAAGCGCCGCAACGGTTCGAGGTGGTGCAAAGCATGAAGGACGCCCCGCTCGAGCGCCATCCGGTCACCGGCGAGCCCGTCCGGCGCGTCATCACTGGCGGTTTCGGCCTGATGGGCGTCGGTGAAAAGACCCCGGCGGCCACCCCCGCGGCGCCCTGTGCCCCCGGCTGCGCCTGTCACGCCGGCCCGCGCATCCCGGCTGGTTAGCAAACAGCCCAGAACAGGGTGACCACTAATGGATTCATCAAATGATGAATCCTACCAAGTGTGTGGCGACTGATCGTCGCCACTGGTGGGCTCAGGGGGACCGGCTGATCGCCGGCAGGGAACTTTCGGTCTGCGATCAGCAGACCCCGGCTCCTTGACCGGAGCCAATCAGGCGGAGGGGTAATCTAAAGTTTCACCCTTTGGTGAAACCCATTAGTGGTTTCCTCCTTTCCGCCGGACCAATCAGCAATCAATTTTACAGCTCCGTATACTTGTCCGACCGGCCCTTCGCCTTATCCACCGGGTATTTTTTGGCGTTCGCCGCCATCTTGGCCTCGATGGCGGTGGCGAGGTCGATGCCGCAGATATTGGCAAACTCGAGCGCGTAAATGACCACATCGGCGATCTCGGCCTCAATGGCCGGGCGCTTCTTGGGGTCGCGGGCGACATCGAGCGACGCCTTGGACTCGGCCCAGAGAAAATGCTCCATCAGTTCGCCCGATTCGGCGGCCAAGGCCATGCTGAGGTTCTTCGGCGAGTGGAACTGCTCCCAGTCGCGCTCGTGCACGAAGGCCAGCACCCGCTCCCGCAACTCCGCCACCGTGGTTTTTGCATCGGACATCGGTTTCATGCTGAGTGGGTTACCGGCACAGTATCCCCCGTGCAAGCGCGGCCGCTGTCTTGTCATATCGGCGCAATTTATTTGGCGGCTGGCATGACGTGTGCATTTTAGCCCTCGAACTCAGACCAATGACCCACGTCTCCCAGCATCAGCGCTACCAGCCGGCCGACACTTCGCCTACGAAGGTCGGTCAGCTTATTGGTTGCGCCCCGATGTGCCAGTGCGGCTCCAATTGGCTGAAACGACCGACCGGCCTGGACTGCCTCCGCTGATCAAACCGTAAAACGGTTTTCCCTTCAGCTCCCAGGAGTCCCGGCGGTCCCCAGACCGACGAGAAAGGAACCATCATGCATACCATCATCCATCGCCATAATCAGAACCGTTTCCCGGGCCCGGAATCCAAGCAGGATTTCCACTCGCCCCACTACGACTGCATGGATCTGCCGTCGGCCCTCAAGCTCACGCTCTACATCCCCGGCGTGGACGCGAGTGGCGTGGACCTCACCACGGCGGGCCCCGACCTCTTTGTGACCGCCCGCAAAACCCACCACCTCCGCGCCAACTGGCAGGCGCTGCACCTTGAAAACGTGCAGCGCGACTACCAGCTCAAGCTGCGGCTGGGGCTCGGCTTCGATTTCGAGGCCATGCAGGCATACGTCGCCCGCGGGGTGCTCACCATCGTGCTGCCGAAGTGCCGGCTGGCCTTGACCAGTCCGGCCGCCCGGCAGCGCCAGGTGGCCTGACCTCCGGAGAAAGCTTGCGCGCGCGTCCCTGAGCGGACTCGCGCGCAGGTTTTCTCATTTTTTCTGGAACAATCCACCCGCATCCGGGTTCTGTCTTGGAGACAGCTCTGACCCAGCCACTCAAAACACCATGAATCATTTCCCGCATAACCCCTTCAAACGCTCCGCCACCTCGATGGCCGGCCCGTTTGGCTCTGTGCGGCAGGCGATCATCAGCGATGTGCTGTGGGGAAAACCGTTGTTCAAGGCGCCCGCGCTCCCGAACCCCCGCGTCCTGCTCGATCCTCTGCCCCTTAAGGTCGCTCCCCTCGCGCAGCGTTTGCAGGCAGTCTGAGCCACCGGCTCATTTGTCCGGCACCAGCCAGTCGCAGACCGCGCTGGCGCCGGCTTCAACCCGCAGCCGCTGCCTCAAGACCGGCAACACCGCGCGGATATCCCGGTCGATCTGCCAAGGTGGATTCAAGATCAGCAGTCCGCAGCCCTTCATGCGCAGCAGCGAGGCCTCACCGGCGATGTTAAGTTCTGCAAACAGCACGGGGGTGGCCAGTTCCAACAGCGCGTGATGGAATTCCTCCGTCCGTGCCCGCTCCGTGATGGGATACCACACGGCGCACACCGCGCCAGGCAGGCGCTTCAGGGCGTCGCGCAGCCCACGGGCGATGTCCGTGAATTCCTTCTTGGTCTCGAACGGCGGGTCAATGAGCACCAGCGCGCGCTTTTCCGGCGGCGGCAGCAGTGCTTTCAACCCGGTATAGCCATCGCTGACCTGCACGGTCACCCGAGACTCCCGGGCGAACTCGAAATCCAGCGCCTCGGCATCATCCGGCCGCAACTCGCACAACGCCATGCGGTCCTGCGGGCGAAGGAGCAGCTTGGCGATCCAAGGCGATCCGGGGTAAAATTTCAGTTCCTCTCCCGTCGCGCCGTTCCGGTCGTTAAACCGCCGCACCAGCGCCAGGTAGTCATGGAGTGCCGGCGGCAGATCGCTCGCGCCCCATAACCGGCCGATGCCGGCCGGATACTCCGGCTCACGCGACCGGCCGTCGGGCAGCACCGAGGGCATCGTAAGGTCGTAACCGCCCCGGCCGGCATGCGTGTCGAGATAGAGAAACCCCTTCTCCTTCCGCTGCATCGCCCGAATGAGCAGCAGCAGCAACGCATGCTTGAAGACATCGGCGTAATTGCCCGCGTGATAATGATGGCGATAGTTCATTTTTTGTTTGGCGCGGCAGGGCGCGGACTCCGTTCCGCGCCGATCGGCGGCGGTTAACGGAGTGACCGCCCTACCCCACGGGCACTTTGACCACGGTCTTCCGCACCAGCACCGCCGGGCCGATCGCCCGGGAGATATGCCCGTCAACGGGGAAAAACACCGCCACGAGGCCTTCGCGGGCACTGAGCAGCGAGGTATCGCGAAAATCGTGGTATTTGATCAGGTCGCGCTCGGGGTTGTAGGGCGCGTCCACCGTCATCCTGGCGATATCAACCACTTCCTGGATTTCCTCCCCCGCCACCACCACCTGCACGTCGATATATTTGCGATGCGATTCCAGGAAGGCCTCGGCGCGCGGCTTGGAGAGATAAACCTGTTCGAGGGCGATTGATCCGCCGGCCAGCTCGTGCCGCTCGGTGGCACCCACGGCCACGGCGCCGATGCGCGCGCGCACCGGGGAGCCCGCCTGCAACACCTCGGCGACATAATCAAATGCCGCCTGGAATCTGGGATCGTGCGCCAGCTGGGCGCGCACCGCGGAGAGGGAACCGAAAACTGCCATCCGGGCAGGATTGCCCGGTCGGGCACCCCGGCAAGGTCTAAGCTAACCTCGGCGGCGAAAAATCTGCCCCCGGCGCATCGTCGGATCGGCTGGCTGGCCTATGCCAAGGACACCGAAGGTAATATCTTCGGGATAATGCACAGGTGGGCCAGCGAGCTTGCTCGCGCCTTTCGGAGCGCGAGCAAGCTCGCTGGCCCACGACGACATTCATCACCGCAGCAGCGTGTCGGCCACACCCACCAGCGTGAGGAATTCGGCCCGGTAGCCTCCAACGTCCTGGCCGAGCCCGGCCCGGCCCCACTCCGCTACCTGGGCCAGCGTCAGCTGGCCCTTGTGCGGCGAATCGCGCAGCGTCATGCCGAAACCCGCAACCGCCGCCGCGAACTTGAAGTCCGGGCTCGCGTCCTCAAAACGCGCCCCCGTGTCCAGCAGCGCAAACTCCACCTTGCTGCTGACATCGCCGGAGGGTTCCTTGTAGCGAATTTTCACGGTGAGCAGCTCGGAACTGACTGGAGCCGCGGCGCCCTCGCCGCGGTCTTTCGACGGCGGGGTCGCCGTCGCTCCAGCGGTGGCGACGCTCTGGTATTTGAGCCCGTCCACGGCCGGAACCTCCGCCGGCATCTCCACCCCCACGGGCACGACCTCATAGAGCGCGGTCACCGTGTGGCCGGCGCCAATCTCGCCGGCGTCCACCTGGTCGTTGTTGAAATCTTCCTTGGCCAGCAACCGGTTCTCGTAGCCGATGAGCCGGTAGGCCGACACCTGCGCGGGATTGAACTCCACCTGGATCTTCACGTCCTTCGCGATGGTCACGAGGGTGCCACCGGCCTGCTCGACGAGCGACTTCTTCGCCTCGGCCAGCGTGTCGATGTAGGCGTAGTTGCCGTTACCCTTGTCAGCGAGCTGCTCGAGCGTGCTGTCCTTCAGGTTGCCCATGCCGAAACCGAGCACGCTGAGGAACACCCCGCTCTTCGCCTTCTCCTCGATCAGCCGCACCAGTTCGCTCTCGCTGGTGGTGCCGACATTGAAGTCGCCATCGGTCGCGAGGATCACGCGGTTCACGCCGCCCGGAATGAAGTTAGCCTTGGCGATATCGTAGGCAAGGTGGATGCCCATCGCCCCGTTGGTCGAGCCGCCGGCATCCAGATGCTCGATGGCCTCGATGATCTCGGCCTGGCGTGCCGCGCTGGTCGAGGGCAGCGCGAGACCCGAGGCCCCGGCATAAACCGCGATTGCCACGCGGTCGTCCGGCCGGAGCTTGTTCACGAGCAGCCGCAGCGACTGCTTCACCAGGGGCAGCCGGGTCGGCCCGGCCATCGAGCCAGACACATCAATCAGGAAAACCAGGTTGGCCGCCGGACGCTGGGCATCACTGACCTCGCGACCCTTCAGGCCGATGCGCACGAGGCGATGCTCGGGTGACCACGGTGCGCTGGCCACTTCCAAGCTCGCGGCGAAAGGCACATTGTCCGTCGGCGGCTGATAGCCATAGGGGAAATAATTCACGAGTTCCTCGATACGCACCGCGTCGGCCGGCGGGCGCCGCTTTTGCGCAAGAAAGCGCCGCACGTTGGCATACGACGCCGTGTCCACATCGATGGAAAAGGTGGACAACGGCTGGTCGGCCACGCGGAGGTAACCGTTGTCCTTCTGATAGGCGTAGGCTTCGGTGTTGGCTTCCCGCTCGGTGCTCATGTCACCGGCCGCAGAACTCATGATCGCAGGCGGGGCCGACAGCTTGGCTTTCGACATCGCTGCGATCGCCGCCTGTCGTTCATTTTGCCTGTGACTGGCACTTTCGATCATCTTCTTCTCCGTCCGCACCCGGGTTTCGTCAACCGAGCCAACGGTGAAGGCGTCGAGCCGCACGGCATCCACCTCGGCGCGGGCCACGTTGGACGCTCCCCGGTAGGCATCCTGCATCGGCAGGGTCGAGGGCATGGGGCTGGGTTGTTCGGCCAGCTGCATGGTCACAGCGGGCATCGGAGCTTCGCCGGGAACCGGCAAAGCCACGCTGACGCCGGTATCCTTGCCCCCCGCGGTTTCCTTGGCTGCCGTCAGGGGCACTTCGATCAAGTGGGTCGGCTTCCGCATTTCCCGTTCGTTCTGCCAGACCACGAAGAACACCGCGAAGCAGGCCGCGGCCAGGCCGCTGATCATGAAGTAAGCCTGCGGAAAGCGCAGCACCTTGCCCGCTGGCTTGAGCGATGTTTCGGCGGGTTCCTGCTCCAAGGCTGCCGTCACGGTTGCAACCGTGGTGCGAATCTCCGCCACCGCCTGCCGGGCGGCGGCGTCCTGCTCCAGCAGCTTTTCGAAATTGGCCTGCTCATGCGCCTCCATTTCGCCGAGGGCGTAAAGGGTCAGGCGGGGATCGTCCGGAGAAATTTGGTTCGGGTTCATGTGGTGTTCTCGGTTTATTCCGGCTGCGCGGCCACTTCGGACCGCAGCGCCTTGAGGGCGGTGTGCAGGATGAAGCCGACGTTGCCGACCGACAGCGACGTGATGCGGCTGATTTCCTGGTAGCTGAATCCGTTTTGGAATTTCAGCCGGACGACCTCCTGTTGGTTGTGGGGCAGCCGGCCGATCAGCTTCAAGACGGCGGCGTATTGCTCGGCCCGTTCCAGCGTGCGACCGGGGCGTGGATCCGGGGCGGTCAAACGCTCGGCCTGGCCTTCCTCAAAGCGTTTCATGCGCCCCTCCTTGCGCAGGACGTCGAGCGTGCGATTGCGGCAGACGGTGAAAAGCCATTCGGCCACATGCCCGTCCACTTCGGCCGGCGGCTGGGCCATGAGTTTGACGAAGGTGTCCTGCACGACATCGCGCGCACGCTCGCCATCTCCGCCGAGAAGGCGGGTGGCGTAACGCAGCAGCGGAGCCTGATGGCGGTCCACCGCCGCCCGCACGAAGGAGCTGGCATCGGGGCTGGCATGGGTTGTTTCCGGTTCGATATTCACGAGACCTTGCTGCTTCGACGCATCATGGGCGGGTTTATTAGGGCGTGGACACAGAAATATGCCGCCAGCTCCTTGCCCATCGTAAAATTGCCGTTTTAATCCCGTCATGCCTGCGCGCCTGCTGCTCTTCACCGCCCTCGGCTCCCTGCTCTTCCTGGGGGCATGCGCTCGCCGCGAGACGCCGGTCGAGTCCGGCACGCGCACCGGCACCCTTCATGTCGGCAACGGCGCGGAACCCGAAAGCCTCGATCCCCATGTGCTCAATGCCTACACCGACCAGCGGCTCGAGGCTGCGCTGTTCGAGGGCCTGTGCGCGATCGATGAACAAACTTCCCAACCCGTGCCGGGCGCGGCGGAGCGCTGGGAGAGTTCGACCGACGGCCTGACGTGGACCTTCCACCTGCGCGCCGGTCTCCTATGGTCCAACGGTGAGCCGCTCACCGCTGACGACTTCGTGCAGTCGTGGCGCCGCAATCTCGCGCCCGCCTTCGCCTCCGCCTACGCCTATCTGCTCTTTCCCATCAAAAATGCCGAGGCCTTCAATTCCGGCAAACTCACCGACCCGGCCGCGGTCGGCCTCGCCGCCCCCGACGCCCGCACAGTCGTCATCACCCTTGAGCGCCCGACTCCTTTCCTGCCCATCCTGACCGCGACGACCCCGTGGTATCCGATCAATCCGCGCGTCGTGGCTAAATTCGGCGCCCTCACCGACCGGTCCAGCGCGTGGACCCGCCCCGGCAACTTCGTCGGCAACGGGCCTTTCGTGCTCCGGGAGTGGACGTCCGGCTCGCGCCTCATGGTTGAAAAAAACCCGCGCTATTGGGACGCCGCCGCCGTCCGCCTCAACCGCATCGTTTTCTACCCCATCGAGAATCCCGATGTCGAGGAGCGCAATTTCCGCGCCGGCCAGCTGCATGTCACCAACAACCTGCCGCTGTCCAAGATCCCCGCTTACCGGCAGACGGACGCCGCCCGGCTGCGCACTGATCTTTTCCTTCAGATCCTGTTCGTCCGCTTCAACGTCACCCGACCCCCGCTCGACAATCCGAAGTTGCGCCGCGCGCTCGCCCTGGCCATCGACCGCGAGTCCATCTCGCGCAGCCTGCTGCACGGTTCGCGCGCACCGGCTGACCACTTCGTTCCGCCACAAACCGCCGGCTATGATTCGCGCACCCATGTCGCCGCTCAATTTGACGAGGCGCGCCGCCTGCTCGCCGAGGCGGGCTATCCCGGCGGTGCTGGTCTCCCCATCTTCGAACTCCAGGTCCGCAATGACGAACTCCAGCCGAAGATCGTCGAGGCCGTCCAGGCCATGTGGCAGCGTGAGCTCGGTGTCCGTGTCAGCATCGCCCTACTCGAACAGAAAGTGACCATCGCGAACCAGCAGAGCCTTGACTACACCATCGGCGTCAACGGCTGGGTCGCCGATTTCGCCGACCCGGTCACCTTCCTCGACCTTTTCGTCAGCGGCGGCGGTAACAACTGGACCGGCTGGGGCGACGCGGCCTACGACCGGCTCATCACGGAGGCGGCCCGTTCGCTCGATCCCAAAGCACGCTACGAACTCTTCCAGCAGGCCGAAGCCATTCTCCTCGGGCAGGCCCCCATCGCTCCCTTGGTCTTCGGTGCACGGAACTACCTGATCCATCCGTCGGTCAAGGGCTGGGAGCCGGCGCCCGTCGGCATCTACCAATACAAAAAGGTTTACCTGCAGGGCCCCTGACCGCACTTTTCACACGTGACTTTCCGCCAACTGCTATTTCTCGTTGCCGCCACAACCAGCGCGGCCCTGCCCTCCATCTTGTCCGCCGAAGCCTTGGCGAAGGAGGGCGAGGTCACCGTCACGCGCACCTACTCCGGCTGGCGCGACGCTGCTTCCTTCAAGCGCATCTCGGAATATTTCGACGGCCGGGAAAATACGGGCAACCAGACCGTGCTCCGCACTCACCCCGAACAGCGCACCGGCTACTATTTCCTGCTCCGTCTCGCCAACCCCGGGGTCCCGGTCAAAGTGCAGTTCCAGCTGCAGCTGATTGAGCAGGGTTCGCCCGCCTCGCGAACCACCGCCTTCCCCGCCGAGCTCAAATCCGGGTCGGGCATATTCCAGCTTGGCCTGACCGGCCCCGAATGGCAGGACGCCAAGTCCCAGCCGGTGGCCTGGCACCTGCAGATTCTCGGCGCTGACGGCCGGGTGCTCGCCTCCGAGAAGAGCTACCTCTGGGAAAAGCCCCCGGTAAAATAATTCATCGGCTGTCATTCTGAGCGAAGCGAAGAATCCAGTTGGATCAACGCCGACAGAATGGCTCCTTTGTTTCACTCAGGATGACACCCATCGGAAATGGTGTTGTTTGGCCCGATTGGGAATCGCTGCCCGGCAACTGGCAGCCTTCACCCGACGTCCTCGCCGAAACCCTCGACGGCGGACAAAGTTTTCACTGGCACCAAACCGACGGCATCTGGACCGGCACTTGGGCCGGCTGCGTGGTCCAACTCCGTCTGCACGACGGTTCGCTGGAATGGCGTGCGCCCACTGCACTGCGGGCCGCCGTCGCCACCGCCCTGCCCCGTTATCTCGGGCTCGACCGCGACTGGGCCGCGCTCACCGACTCGCTCCCGTGGCGCAGCGATGCGCACCTCGCCCAATCCCTCGCCGCCTTCCCTGGGTTGCGGATACTGCGTCAACCGTTCGGCGAGACGCTGCTCGGTTTTCTCTGCAGCGCGACGAAGCAGATCGTGCAGATCAAACAGATGTGCGCGCTGCTGGCGGCACGGCATGGTCGGGAAATCGGTAGGGCGTGGACTCCGTTCCGCGCCGAACCGGCGGCGAAGGGACTCGCCGCCCTACCTTTCCACCAACTCCCCACCTGGGCTGAACTCGCCTCCATCCCCGAGAAGGATCTCCGCGCCTGCCTGCTCGGTTTTCGCGCCAAATACATTCACAACACCGCAAAATATATCGCAGCGCATCCGGGCTGGCTCGATGAGACCGAGCATCTGCCCTATGCCGAGGCCAAGGACCGGTTGCTCGAATTGCCTGGCGTGGGCGAAAAGGTCGCCGACTGCGTGCTGCTTTTTGGTGCGGGCAAGCTCGAGGCCTTCCCCGTCGATACGTGGGTGCTCAAGTCACTCGCCCGCCGTTATGGGCTCACCGGTTGGAAACCCGCGCCAGTCGCGCATTTCGGCCGCACCCACTTCGGCCCCCTGGCCGGCCTCGCCCAGCAGTATCTCTTCGCCTGGGAAAGGAAGTTCGGGAGGTAAGGCGCGTTATCCCTGACGCACCGCGGTGGACTGGGCCTCGTCCGCCTGTCATTCTCGTTCTCTTAATCGTAATCGTTCTCTTTGGTTTAACCGCGAGATAACGAGCAAGATTAAGAGAAACGAGAATGATTGAATACTTCACTTGGCCTTCTGGATCAGCTCCACCTCGTAACCCTCGGGCGCATCGATAAACGCGATCATCGAGCCGCTCCCGGTCTTCGTCGGGCCGTCGCTCAACGCGAAACCCTTCCTGGTCAGCTCCGCGGCGAATTCCTCCAAGTCGTCCACCTCGAACGCCAGATGCATGAGGTCCGGCTGCACCTTGACCGGCTCGGCCCCTGGCGGCATCTGGCACAGTTCGATCTCTTCCTCGCTGTTCGGGGTGGCGATAAATGCCAGTTGCGCACCGCGCGGAGAAGTATGCCGGCGGGTCACCTTCAGGCCAAGCGCGTGCTCGTAGAATTTTACCGACCGCTCGAGGTCGTTCAATCGCATGCGGGTATGGAGCAGCCTTTTGACGGTCATGGTGCCGGCCAGCCTAGAAGAACCCGCCCGAAACCCAAGGCCGTTTTTGACCACGGATCAAGGCAGAGGAAGAATTTTCACCACTAATGGCCACTAATACCTCACTAATCATTAGTGCCCGATTAGTGGAGATTAGTGGTTAAAACCGTCTTGGTCCGATCCGTGGTCATCCGTGTTATCAGTGGTGAAACCCTGTCTCTTTTTTGTGTCTTTTCGTGCCTCTCCTGTCGCGCCGAAGCTTTACGCGAAGGCTGATTGGGCCACACTCCCTCCGGAATGTCCCTCGACCTTGCCGCCATCCGCGCCGCCCACGATCGCATCCGCCGCTACATCAAGCGGACACCCGTGCTCACCAATGACGCGCTGGACGCCGCCCGGGGCGCGCAGCTGAGCTTCAAGTGTGAGAACCTCCAGGCCGCGGGCGCCTTCAAGTCGCGCGGCGCCTGCAACGCCGTCTTCTCGCTGAGCGACGCCGAGGCCGCCCACGGTGTCGTCACCCATTCCTCCGGCAACCACGCCGCCGCCCTCGCCCGCGCCGCGCAGTTGCGCGGCATCGCGGCGCACATCGTCATGCCGAAAGGCTCGCCTCAATCCAAGGTCCGGAATGTCGAGAGCTTCGGCGGCCTGATCAACTTCTGCGAACCCGGCCTCAACGCCCGCGAAGCCGCCTGCGCCAAGATCGCGGCGGAGACCGGTGCCGTCCTCGTGCATCCGTTCGACGACCTGCGGGTCATCGCCGGCCAGGGCACGGCCACCGTCGAGCTGCTGGAGGAAGTCCCCGGCCTGGACTTCATCCTCTGCCCGGTCGGTGGCGGCGGTTTGCTCTGCGGCACCGCGGTCGCGGCGAAATCAATCAAACCGGGCATCCGCGTCATCGGCGTCGAGCCGGCGCTGGCCGACGATGTTGCCCAGTCCTTCCGTGTCGGGAAGCGTATCTCCATCCCCACGCCGGCCACCATCGCCGACGGCCTGCGCACCAACAGCACCGGCGAGCAGAACCTCCCGCTCATCCGGCAATACGTGGACGACGTCGTCACCGTCACCGAGGAGGGTATCATCGCCGCCATGCGCGAGCTCTGGGAAAAGCTCCACCTGATCATCGAGCCCTCCGCCGCCGTGCCCTACGCCGCGCTGCTCGAGAACAAGTTCACCTTCGCCGGCAAAAACGTCGGCCTCATTCTCACCGGCGGCAATGTCGACCTTGAGTCGCTGCCGTGGCAGAAGAAGTAAAGATCCCCGGAGCACCTGTCAGCCATAGGCTGGGCGACGGCTGAAGCTCCGAGGCATTTGATCAAGGCCGTTGTGCGGTGGAGTGGGCGCACGTCCTGCTGGAGCCGGCCCGCCCTCGGGCCGGCTCCAGCAGGACGGGCGCCCACTCCACCGCACAACGGCCTTGATCAATTCCTCGGAGCTTGTTCGGGGGATCTCTACTCGCGAGGAAAACGGCGGATTGATTGGCGGCGTGGTGAGGGCACCCCGCCACCAAAAAACACCACCTACTTCTTTTTCGTGCGGTAGCTCCATGGTGGCACGGGGGTCTTGTCCTGCCAGAGGCCGATCTTCTGCTCGCGGGCGCGTCGCTCAAGGCCCGGCAAGACCGGGTCCTTCGGGTAAAGCCGTTTATACCACCAGGCCCAGCCGGCGGCGACGATGTCTTCGTTGAGCGACCGGCCGCCGCGGTAGCTGACATCGCCGACGAAGCGACCGTATTGGTCGATGGTCTTGGCGCGCACGATGACCGTGTGACCGTCAGCCTTGATGCGCGTGAAGTCCCGGGCCTGGTCCCCGCGGGGCTGGTGCAGCTCGGGGGCGTCGATGCGGGCCAGGCGGACCTCGTAGATGTCCTCGCCCTGTTGCACCTCGAGTGAGTCGCCATCCTTAACCTTGATGACGCGGCCGGTGAACTCGCGGAGCTTGGCCGGAACCTTCTTGGTGCGCGCCTCAAGTCCCGCCGGCAGGGCGGCGAACATGATCGCGACAACCAGAGTCGCGCGGACCAGCCACGGGCGCAGCCGGCTCATGGGCGCTATTTCTGCTTCTTGGCGACGCCGTAGAACTGCTCGGGCTCCTCCTCCTGGCCCGTGTCGATGACCTTCTTGAGGTGGGGGGCGAGCTTGGATTTCATTTTGACCAGCCGGCCGTAATCAGCCTGGGCGAGGTCGGCCTGGCCGCTCAGGGCGTGGAGCGCACCGCGATACATATAGGCCTCCGCCAGCTTGGGCTTGAGTTCGATCGCGCGATTGTAGTGTTCCAGTGACTTCGCGTAGTGATCCGCGCCTTGCTTGCGAAGCACATAGGCGAGGTTGTTATGCGCCTCCGCCAGCTTCTCGTTCATGGCCAGCGCCGCCTCGAATTGCTGCTGGGCGGCGGCCCACTGCTTCTTGAACAGCATCAGCGTGCCATCGTTATAGAAGGTGATCTCGATGGCGTCGCGGCGGGCGGGCGAACCGCTCCCGCCACCTCCGCCGGACGAGGGCGGGCTGCTGGGGGCGGCGGACGCGAGCGTGACTGCAAGCAGAGACAACAGGAACAACAACTTTTTCATGGCGAAACAGGATTCTGGTTGTAGGAATTGGCCCATCACTACGCTAGCAACCCAGGCCCGGATGCCGAGTCTTTTAAAGGCATGACTGTCACCCTCAACAAACACCGCCTTTTGCTGGGCGCGGGCGCCTTCGCGCTGGTGACCCTAGGCGGACTGTTGTTGGCCCGGCTGATGCTCACCGGTGTGATCGTCAATGCGCTGCTGGAAATGGCCGGGGCCTCGGAGATCAAATTCAATGTCGCCCAAGCCTCGCCCTGGCGGGTGGTGGTGGAGGACATCGATTTCCAGATGCGGACCCAACCCTTCAGTGCCAAGCGGGTGACGTTTGCCCGCCGCCACTGGTGGACACCATCGCTCGGGGCCGTGCGGGTTGAGCAGGCGCGCGTGCCGCTCACCATCGACGGGTCGGACACCAATCCGTGGTCGTGGTCGACCTATAAAAACGGCCAAGCCTCGGTCCAACCCTGGCAGGCGCCGCTGGAGGAGCTTTCAGTTGACGGAAAATTTGTCGTGCAGGCCTCGGCGCTGCCGGCGCAGGAGCTGAGGGTGCAGATCGACGCCCGCCTGACGCCGCAGAAAACCTGGGAGGCCCGCGTGCAGGCCGCTGGTCCGGGGCTATCCCTGCAGGCCGAGGCCAGTTACGACGTGGCGAGGGACGAACTGGCCTTCAAGCTGCCCGCGGCATCCCTCGACCTGAAGACCTGGCAGGATTTTGTGCAGCGGCTGATGCCATTGCCCGGCGGGGCGTGGGAGTTGGCGGGGAAACTCAGCGCCAGTGCCGAGGGTCGGCTGGCCGGCAAGAAACTGACCACCAGCGGCACGGTGCGGTTGCGCGAGGGCCGGACGGCCAATAAGGACCAGACCATCGTGGCCGAAGGGATCGAGGCCGACCTGGAGTTCACCGATTTTGCCGGGGTCGTCACCAAACCCGGCACCTTGCGCATCCGCGAAGTGCGGACTGGCCAGCTGATCCTGCGCGACATCGATGCAGAAGCGGCGTTGGACGGGTCCAATAAAATTGCCGTGAGCCGCGCCTCGCTCAAGGCCCTGGGGGGAACGGTGACGGTGGAACCCTTCAATTATTTCCTGAGTCTGCGCGAAGTGGTGACGGTGGTGCTGGTGGACGGCATCAGCGTCGAGGAGGTCATGGCCTTGACCCCGGATCTGCCGGCCAAAGCCACCGGCCGGGTGAACGGACGTTTTCCCGTGCACATCGATGACAGCGGACTGCGGCTGGGCACCGGCTGGCTCCAGCTCAAGCCTGGCGCCTACGCCGAGATCCAATTCAATGCGGGCGGGCTTCTGACCAGCGGGACTTCGCCGAATAGCCCCAGTTACTCGATTCTCAAGAAGGTCGAGTCGGGCCTGCTCAAGCTCAAGATCAGCGAGCTGCGCCTCGATATCCGGCCGCCCAATGCCCCGCCGGGTCGCTCGGCCCAGTTGCATATCGCCGGCGCGCCGGTGGATCCAGAGGTGAAGGCGCCGGTCGTCCTCGACCTGAATGTCAACGGTCCGCTTGAGAAGCTGATCAACCTGGGGCTCGACTCGCGGCTCAGTTTCGGGTCCAAACCATGAAACCTTTGACCGTCCTGGCTGACTAACCTTGTTACCTCTTCCCGCATGAACCGCCGATTTTCCCTTGTCGCCTTCGTTCTCGGTCCGCTCCTGCTGGGCGGCTGCCTCAACGTCAAGACCGCCCCCATTGAAGTAAAACCCATCTACATCACCGTGGACGTGAACGTGAAAGTGGAGAGGGCGCTCGATGATTTCTTTGGCGATCTTGATAAAAAGTCCGCGACTATCACTCATCCGGAGACCAAATAACCATGAAAGCCCGATTTTTCACCCTGTTGGCCACCCTCTGTCTGTTGACCATCTCAGCCTTTGCTGAAAACGCGGCCGACATCCGCCGCCGCATGGAGCAACGGCTGCCCCAGATCGATTCGCTCAAGGCGCAGGAATCCCTTGGCGAGAACAACCGCGGCCTTCTGGAGGCCCGGGGGAGTGGCGGGGCGGAGGCCGGCGGTGTCGTCTCGGATGAAAACCGTGATCGCGAGGCGGTCTACGCCTTGATCGCCAAGGAGACGGGTGCGACGCCCGACTCGGTCGGTCGGGCCCGCGCCAAGCAGATCGCATCCAACAGCCGCTCGGGCGTCTGGGTGCAGGACGACTCCGGCGCTTGGAAGAAGAAGTAGCAACCGGCAGGGCCGGCGCTGGGCGCCGGGCCGGGTTGAGGCGCGCTGGCCACCCAGCTCAGCCGCCTGGCTTCACGCTGTTGAGCCCGGTGCGCAGAGCCGGCGTGGCCTTTTCGCCGGTGGCGAGATCCACGATCCAGAATTCGCAAAA
>JBKJRX010000146.1:0-30208 GCA_046593155.1 Lacunisphaera sp. | reverse complement strand
TTCCTCTCGTGGTGGAATTCGCGAACGCCGAGAAATCCAAGAAACCGCATTGCTCGGGCCGGGTCTTCCCGCGTGGCATACCTAGTGTTAAAACGCTGACCAAGGACCTCGCTGCGTGCGGCATTCCTTTCCAAGATGATCGCGGATACCGCCTAGATTTCCATGGATTGCGCCACACGTTCATCAGTTTGTTGAAAGAAGCCGGCGTAGATCCGGAGACTCGCATGAAACTCGCCCGTCACAGCTCGTGGAAAATGACCGACCGTTACACTGATTCTCGGAGCATACCGTTGTTTGCGGAGATGGGGAAACTGGCTGCGATTCTACCTTCCTCAATAGCTTCCCTGAATTCTGGGAAAACACGTCCAAACGAGGGAAAGCCTGTCCAAAGTGAGTCGGTCATTCTATCGGCTGAGACCGTCGTAACCGACCAAAAGAAAACACCTTTGGTCATCGCTGACCAAAGGTGTCTCCTTGTCGAAATGGTGCCCGAGGGGGGACTCGAACCCCCATGCGGTTAAGCACAGGCTTCTGAGACCTGCGTGTCTACCAATTCCACCACCCGGGCAAAAAACGGAAGGTGCATGGATACGCCCCGGCCCGGGTGGCGCAAGAGTTTTGTTGCGGCGGTGGAACGCGTTGACGTCAACGCGTTTCCCTTAAGCGCGCTGGGGTCAGCGCGCTCCACCCATGGCAAACCTGCGCTCGTGCTCGATCAGCCGCTGCTTGCGCCAGATGCCACCGGCGTAACCACAAAGGTCGCCATCCGATCGGATAACCCGGTGACAGGGAATCACGAGCGCCAGCATGTTGGAGCCGTTGGCGCGGGCGACCGCCCGGTGGCCGTTGACCAACCGCACCCGCCGGGCCATCTCCGCATAACTGCGGGTGCGGCCGACCGGGATGCGTTGTAACTCGGTCCAGACGCGACGCTGAAAGTCGGAGCCCACCGGTGCCAGTGGCAGATCAAACGTGAGCGACTCACCGGCAAAGTAACGCCGCAATTGCCGTTGAGTTTCCTCCAGCACCGCATTGCCGCCCGGCACGATGGCGCATTTGAGCCGGCGCCGCAGGCCGGCGAGTTCGCGCTCAAGGCCGCGGCGATCAGTGAACTCCAACAGACGCAAACCCTGCTCGTCGGCCAGCGCCAGCATGGTGCCGAGCGGCGTCTCCATCCGCTGCGCGAGGAGGCATTGGCCGGCCTTGGCTCCACGGGGCGGCGTGCCAAAGATCCGCGTGAAGGCCTCACGGAAACCACTGGTGGACTCGTAACCGCGCGCGAGTTGCACGTCGATGACCGCCTTGCCGGCTTTCACGTCGCGCAGCGCCAGGCCCATCCGGCGGGCGCGCTGGTAGGCATGGAAGGTCATGCGGTGATAGGACTGAAACTGCCGGCGCGCCGTCGAAGGCTCGATGCCCATCGCGGTCAGGTCTTTGTCGCTGACCCGCCCTTCAGCCGACTCCTCCACAGCCCGACGCAGGCGCTCGACGAGCGGCGGCATGGGTTTCGTGGTATCCATGGGCCGACACAGCCGGCAGGGGCGGTAGCCGCCGTGCAGCGCTTCGGTGATCGTGGGGAAAAACTCCACGTTCTCCGGCCTGGGTTTCTTCGCGCGGCAGGTGGGGCGGCAGAAAATGCCCGTCGTCTTCACACCGGTGAAAAAGACGCCCTCATAGGCGGCGTCGCGCCGGGCCAGCGCACGATACATCGTGCGTGGTGTGGGCAGGGACTGGACGGGGACGGCCATGGAAAGTTCTGGTTGGATCATGCTGACACTTTATCACGAGCCGGGGCAAGTTCGCCGCCGTTTTTCGGGCAGGGTATTTTTCGCCCGGCCCTCGAAGTAACCATTAATCGGTTAATCGGATCCAAGCTTTTGAACCACTGATGAGTTTCGCCAAGGGCGAAACTTTACATCACCCCTCCGGCTAATCGCCTGCGGTTTTTGGTCTGAGAGGTCTGCTGATCGCAGACAGAAAGCCCGCGATTAGCGGGCCCACGAACCAATTGGTGGTGACGATTAGTCACCACGCACTTCGTAGGATTCATCCCTTGATGAATCCCATTAGTGGTAACCCCTCCGGGTATCATTTCCCAGGCAGGTAGTCGCGGATGTCGGGCAACTCTTTGTCGCGCCGGCCGCTGGTCAACCGCACGAAATACGGCTCGGGCGGCAGCAGACCCGTGTCCTCCTCGTCACCCTCCTCGTCGTCAGTCTCTAGGCCCTCGATCTCGTAAGTCTCACCCTCATCGAAATATTGCGAGACACGTCGCGCGGTGGGATCCAGCCACACCAGGGGGGTGGTGAGGTCACCCTTCGTCTTCACCTGCACGAAATGACAGGGAAAGTGCTGGTCTTTGAAGTGACTGATGAAGTCGCTGAGCCACTTGTTGGCGAGGCCCTCGCGCCGGGTGAGGAACACCACGTCCGCAAAATGAATACAGGCATCGAACCATTGGCGAAGCACCGGCTGTTTTTCCGCGAGCTGGCAATCCACGACGCAGAAAACTCGCGCCAGCGTGGCACCATGCTCCTCCAGCCAGGGCTTGAGTGCCTCCAGTTGGTCCATCGGGCTGGCCAGTGAGTCCGCCAACAGGAAGATCGTCGCGCCCGCCGGCAGCTCGACGGGGGGCAGAGCCGGCTCGGTCCAGATCCAGCGCCGGACCTCAGTGTTCGGCAACGCGGCCAACCGGACGTCCGCCGGGCCGGCGGCTTCGCGTTCCGCCAGCAATACCAGCGCTTTTTCCTCAGGTGCGAGTCCGTTCTCGATCAGGTCGCGCACGATGGCGCGTCGCCCCGAGCCCGGGGTGCCGATAATGAAATAAACGAGAGGACTTGAGGAGCTCATGTAGCCGCACAGAGGCGCAAATCGCGCAAAAGACAAGCCGGCGGGCCGGTCAGAACCTAAAGGTTTCGTTTTGCGCCGCCTGGCGCATCCAATGGTCCACGAGGACGAGCGCGGTCATCGCCTCGACGATCACCACCGCGCGCGGCAACACGCATGGGTCGTGACGGCCCCGGGCCAGCAGCTCGGTTTCCGCCCCGTGGATGTCCACGGTCTTCTGCGGCTGGAGGATGGTGGCCGTGGGCTTGAAGGCCGTCCGGAAAACAATTTCCTCACCGTTGCTGATACCGCCCTGCACGCCGCCGGAGTTGTTGGTGGAGGTGCCGACGCGATTGCCGTGCTTAACGTAAGGGTCGTTGTGCTGAGAACCCTTGAGCAGCGAGCCGGCAAAACCACTCCCGATCTCGAAGCCCTTGGTGGCCGGCAGCGAAAGCATTGCCTTGGCCAGGTCGGCTTCCAGCCGGTCGAACACCGGCTCACCCAGCCCGGCGGGGACATTGCGCACCCGGCACTCGATGACTCCGCCGACGGAATCACCCACGCTGCGCACCTGTTTGATGCGCTCAATCATGCGCGCCGCCGCATCGCTGTCCGGACAGCGCACCGCATTGGCCTCCACCTCCTCAAGGGTCGGGAAGCGGGTGACCAACGGGGCAATCAGATCGTGGATCTGCGTGACATAGGCCCGCACCTCGATGCCGCGCGCGAGGAACAGGATTTTACGGGCGATCGCGCCGGCCGCCACCCGGCCGACGGTTTCGCGGGCTGAGGATCGACCGCCGCCCCGGTGGTCGCGGTGGCCGTATTTGGCCTGGTAGGTGTAGTCGGCGTGCGACGGACGGAATTTCTCCTTCATTTCGTCGTAGGCACCGGGCCGCTGGTCGCTGCTGTGCACGGCCAGTGAAATCGGCACACCGGTCGTCCGGCCCTCGAAAACACCCGACAGGATCTCGACCTTGTCGGCTTCCCTGCGGGGCGTCGTGATGTCGCTCTGGCCCGGGCGGCGGCGATCAAGGTCGGCCTGGATCTCTTCCGCCGTCAGCGGCAATCGCGCGGGACAGCCGTCGATGACCACGCCCACGGCCGGCCCGTGGCTTTCGCCCCAGGTAGTGATGCGGAAATTCTGGCCAAAGGAATTGGACACGCTGGGGAATGTTTGAGCCCGGCCCGCTTGCAAGCAAGCCCTAGGTAAGGCATAGGTCTGCGCATGAAGTTCTTCATCCTCAGCGGCAGTCACCGGGCCGAGGCCCAGACCCTCAAGGTGGCGAAATATGCGCAAGCGGTTTTAACGCGGGAGTATCCCGGTGCCGAAACCCATCTCTACAGTTTGAGCGGCAATCCCCTGCCCTTGTGGGACGAGACCACCGGTGGTGCGCCCGACGCGCTGTGGGACCCGATCTCGATCGAGTTGAAGGCGGCCGACGCGCTCGTCGTCGTGACCCCGGAGTGGAGCGGCATGGCCACGCCGGGTGTGAAAAATTTCCTGCTCAACTGCACCGCCGGCGAGATCGGCCACAAGCCGGGCCTCATCGTGACGGTATCCGCGACGCGCGGCGGCAGTTATCCGGTGGCGGAGCTGCGCATGAGCGGCACCAAGAACAACCGCCTGTGCTGGATCCCCGAACACGTGATCATCCACCACGCCGAACAGAACCTGAACGCACCGGATGGCGCCGCCGACCTGGGCAAGGAGGACGCGATTCAGCGCAAGCGGCTGCGCTATGCTTTGAAGCTGCTTGAGGAATACGGCAAGGCCCTGAAGATGGTGCGCGCCAGCGGCGCCGTGGACCACCGGGCGTTTCCGAGCGGGATGTAGGGACTGGGCAGGCTGACGGATGTGGAATGTCCGCCTTCGCCAAGGCTTCGGCGGACAAGTTTCTTTCCGCTCCGGAAAGTAGGTTGGCCTGCCAGCCGTAGCCACTCGGCCCGCGCCGGCGGATGTCATGCCCTCCTTCGCTAAAGCTACAGAGGGCAGCCTTCGTCCTCGCCTTTCTCGGCGAAGGCTGGTGCCCCCGCCCGGAATTGAACCGGGATCACACGTTTAGGAAACGCGTGCTCTATCCATTTGAGCTACGGGGACTAAAGCCATTTCCAAACATGCGCGCCGACGTGGTTTGGCAAACCAAAAATGCCCGTTGACAGGGAGGAGTGGACCGCCAACCTTCCGACTCCTTTTCCCATCATGAGCACGACCGAAACCAAGACCCAGACCCTCAAGCCCGAGGAGATTCCTTTCACCAGCCCCCAGTTGATGAGCCGTTTCATCACGGACACCGGCAAAATCCTGCCCCGCAAATATACGGGGTTTTCCGCCAAGCAGCAGCGCAAGGTCACCTCCAAGATCAAGCGCGCCCGCAATATGCTGACGATGCAATAAGCCGTTGCCGGCTTAGCCTTTCCGCCGGAGCATCCGCTCCGGCTTTTTTTTCGCCCGAAATAATGCAGGCCAGACTCCACTCTCCCACCCCGGTCAATCTGCGGCGACTGGCCGCGGCCCTGCGGCGTGGCGAACTCGTGGCAATCCCGACCGAGACTGTTTACGGGCTGGCCGCGCACGCGCTCGATGCCAGGGCCTGCCAGACAATCTTCCGGGCCAAGCGACGGCCGGCGAACGATCCCCTGATTGTGCATGTGCTGGACCTGGCCCACGCGGAGGAACTGGCCGTGTTCAATCCGCCCGCACGGCGTCTCGTGCAACGCTTTTGGCCCGGTCCGCTGACACTGGTGCTGCCCAAGAAGTCATGCGTGCCGCGCATTGTGACCTCGGGCGGCCCGACCGTGGCCATCCGCGCCCCGGCTCACCCGCTGGCTCGCCGGCTGTTGCAGCTGGCAAAAATTCCGCTCGCCGCACCCAGCGCCAATCTTTTCGGCTACATCAGTCCCACCACGGCGGCTCATGTGCGCGATGGCCTGGGGGCGCGCATCCCTCACATCCTGGATGGCGGGGCGTGCGTCGTGGGCGTGGAGTCCACGGTGCTGGACATGACCAATCCGAAGAAACCGCGGGTGCTGCGGCCCGGCGCCGTGACCACGACCCAACTCCAGCAGTTTCTCGGCGTTAAAGTGCATGGCGTCGCGTCCCGCAGCCAACGAGCACGTCAGCCCGCCCCCGGCATGCTGGAACGGCACTACAGCCCGCACACGCCGCTGGTCTTGAGAAGCCCGCCGGCCAAGCTGCCGGCAGGGATTGCGACCGTGTTGTTGCGGCAGCCCGCGAAACGCGCGGCGAAGCATGTATTCTGGTTGAGCCGGCGTGGTGCTCTGGGGGAGATCGCGCGGAATCTTTATGACGTGCTGCGGCGGGCCGACGCCGGCCGCTATCGGCAGATCTGGGTGGAGCCCCTGCCCGGTGACGTGGGCGGTCTGGCCGCGGCCATCAACGACCGGCTGAAGCGCGCCGCCGCGAAACGCTGACAAGGTCGTCGCTTGTCGACGGACCGTTTTTTTGCTGAACGGCACGCCGGCAAGCGGCGGCCCTACAAAAATGCCAGCGCGTTGAGGTCAACGCGCTCCACCTTCAATCGGTTCAGCGCTCGGTGGTGCCCGGATCCTGTTTGGCCATCGTCATGTAATAATCCTTGTAGGACTTATCGTAATACTGGGCGTAGTAGTAGCCGGAGACCGCGAGGTTGAGACCGTTCAGCACGGCGCCGAAACACGGCACATTCACCTCAAGCAGCTTGCGGGCGCTGAACTGGGCGGCTTTGCGGCGCACCCGGTTGAAGAAAATGGTGAACAGCGAGCCATCCATCAGCGGCAGGATGATGAGCGCGTCGCTCACGGCGGCGAGCGGCGGCGTATCGATGAAGATGCGGTCGTAACGCTTGCGCAGGTCGGAGAGCATCAGCTCGAAGTTCTTGCTGTTGAGAATCTGCGTGGGATTCTTGGCCCGGCCGCCGGCGGCGATGACATCGAGGTTGGGGTGCACGCTCTTGAATAACACCTGGTCGATGGTCTGCGTGCCGGCGCACACGTCGATCACGCCCTTGAGGTTCTCCAGGCGAAATGACTTGTGGATGTTTGGCTTGCGAAGATCGCAATCAACGATGACGACTTTTTCGCCATGGGCCGCGAATGTCAGGGCGAGATTCGTCGTGGTGAAGGACTTGCCTTCGCCAGGGATCGTGCTCGTGACGAGAATTGCCTGGGCGCGCTTGCTCTCATCCTTGAGCCGCAGGCTGGAGTGCAGGGTGAGGAAAGATTCCACGACCTGCTTGTCCTGGTTGTTCACCACGATCTGGGCCTTCTCCGGCTGCTCCATCCGCTTGATCTCGGGGACGATGCCGACGAGCGGGAGCCCGACCACCGACTCGATGTCGAAGGAACTCTTCACCCGGTCGTCGATGTAGGCCACGAAGAAGGCGAAGGCCGTGCCAAGGGCGAGGCCGCCGAGGAAACCGAGGGCGAGGTTCAGGGGAATGTTGGGTGAGACCGGCTTGTGCGCCGGAGCCGCCCGGTCGACGACGCGCGCGCTCTGGGTCTCGATGGTGCTGCTCATCGAGGTCTCGCGCATGCGCCCGAGGATGTTGTTCAGCAAGGTCTCATTGATGCTGAGATCGCGCTCGAGATTGGAGTATTCGACGGCATAGCGGTCGATCTCCAACGACTCGCTTTCCTGTCGGGAAAGGTTCGCCCGCGCCTCGTCGTCGTTGCGCTTGGAAGTCTGGAAGTCGGCCTCAAACATCGCGGCCGTGGAGTCGATGGCGCGGCTCAATTCCCTTTCGATCTGGGCCAGCGAGTTCACCGCCTCGATCATCTTGGGATGCTTGTCGCGATAATGCTCACGCAACTGCGACATGATGATCTTCTGGGCCGACACCTGCTGGACCAACTGGGTGATCAGCGGCTGGTTGGAGACGAAAGGCAGGTCGAGCAACTGGGCCGGGGTGGCCTTGCGCTCCTGCACCTGCCGCCAGCGGATTTCCGCCTCGTTGAGCCGGGAGGTGGTCTGGGTGACGTAGGCATTGAGGGCCTTGAGTTTTTCCGTGACGATGTCCTTGCGCTGGTCGAGCGAGACCATCTTGTTTTTCTCGCGGTAGGCTTGGAGGCTGTTGCCAAGTTCCTCGACCTTCTTTTTCTGCTGTTCGGCGCGCTCCTTCAGGTCGTCAACCGCCTTCATCGAGTCCTCGATCCGCAGGCGGGAGTTATAGGCGATGTATTCGTCGATGAAAAGATTCGCGACCTTGGCAGCAACGTGCCGGTCGGGATGGGTGTATTGCACCTGCAGCACGAGACTCAGGCGCACCGGCACTATCTTGCGGTTCTTGAAGATGACTTCCGCGGGAGTGACCGGGGTGGCGGCAGGGGATTTCTGGTAAGGAGCCAAAAACGACTTCAAGTCCTCTCCGTTGAGCCGGTCGGAGACCCGCTGCACAATGGCGAAGCTTTCGAGCACCTTTACCTGGGTGTTCAGATCCTCGGCCGAACGGATTTCGTTGTCCACCACCCCTTGCACCTGCATCACGACCGGGTCACGACGGAAAACCTGCACGCTCGCGACCGATTGAAACTGCGGCGTGCGGGTGAAGGTGTAGATGGTTGCCGCGGAGAAAACCAGGGTGAACACGAGCACGATATACCAAGCCCGCTCGCGCAGAATGAGCACGTAATCCTGCATGCTCCGCTGCATCTGGTTGTCGCCATGGCCGGGCGAACCGTAGCCGCTGTAGCTCGTCCCATAATAGGTATAGGGATAGGCTTCGCCGGAACCCGATGCTTTATCCGCCTTGGGCGCTGTGTCCATGTTTCTCAAATTCAAAGCAGACGCTCGGGGACGAAAATAACGTCACCCTTGAGTAATAAAATTTGCTCGTTCGAGGCACCCTTCATCATGTCGTCCACATTGATGATGCGGTTCTCGGCCCGACCCTCGGCATTGGTCCGGGTCAGCCTGACCCGCTTCAGGTCGGCAATGCGGGACTGGCCACCAGCGCGGGCGATCGCCTCGATCAGGCCCATCTTCTGCTCAGGTGGGAAGACGACGGCGCCGGGCTGGTTCACCGCCCCGACGACCTGCACCGTGCGCTGCGTATATTCGAGCACCGTCAGGTTGACCTGGGGATTCACCAGGTAGTCCTTGTCATACAAGCTGCGGATGATTTCCTCCGCCTGCCGGACCGTCCGACCCCGAAGGTCGATGGTGCCGATGAGAGGCAGGGTGATGGTAAACTCCTGCGTGATACGCACTTCGCGCAAGAGGTCGGGCTCCTGGAAAATCAAGACTCGAATCAAATCCGAGGGCTGCATCACGTAATCGGTCGCCTCGGCCGCCGGTGGCTGAGCGGACGGCCCTTCGGCACCCCGCAGGGCGCTCGCGGAAAGGACGAGCGCAAGGAGGGGCAGCAGCCGGATGGAACGTGGTCGCATGGAAATGAGTAATAAAAAACGGAAGAAGATCAGCGATCTTCTTCCGTTCGCAAGCCGGGAAATGTGTTCAGTAGCGAATGTTGGCGCCAAAGCTGAAGACGCTGTTGCTGAACTCCCCGGCCGCCGCGCTCGAGCTGTTGTCGCGGTAGGTATAGGAGGCACCGAAATTGACGATGGCGTTGAGGTGGTAGGAGACGGCCACGAGGCCTTCGAGGAAGTCGTCGGAGCGGGTGGAATAGTCGATCTTGCGAAGGCTCAGGCCGCCGGTGAACGCCCACTGCTCGGACAGCTTGTTGCTGACGGTCAGACCGATCACAAAATTCTCGGTCGAGTCACCCGTGCCGGAGCTGCCGAAGTCGTTGCTGATGTTGAAGCGATACATCGTCTTCTCGGAGAACGCATAGGTCAGGTTACCATCGAACCCGAGCTGAGTGTCATCGTCACCGACGTCAAAGGAGCGCTGGGTAAGACCCACGCGAACCTGGCCAACCAGTTTGGGGCTGAATTCACCACGGGCGCCAACATTGATGAAATGGTCGGTGCTGTCTAAACCGGAACCGCTCAGCTCGGAGCTGCGGTAACGGTAACCCAAGCTCCAGTCCATCTTGGGGTTGACCTTGTAGTAGACGTCGAGTGGGAGGCTCCAGATGTCGCTGTCCGAGTAGCTCGCTGGACCATAGTCGGTCTTGTCGAAGGCGATACCGGCGGCGAGGCTGGTCTTCTCGGAAATCCCGAATTCGACCTTGGCGCCGAGGTTGGTCAGCTTGCGGCGGACAATGCTGCCGGTGGCACGGATGTCATTATCATTCTGGGCGACCTGGGCATAAGAGGCGTTGAAGTCGGCCTTCGTCACACCGTTGTCGTAGCTGCTCCTGAAACCTAAGCTGGACAATTCCGCGTCCTGATTGTCGTTGTCGCTGTAGCGGCGGATTTCCTCACGATAGTAGGCGTTGCCTTTGGTGATGGAGCCCTTGCCAAACACCAGATCCACGCCCGGCGTGAAGCTCATGATCGTGTCATCCGTCTCATTGGTCCCGTCGAGATAGATATTATCGTCGAACTGGACCGCCGCGGCGGCGGTCACAAAGAGTTCGGCATTGTCGCCAACGGCCATAAAGGGGGCCGCTTTAGCAGAAAGACCCAGAAAGGTCGTAAAGAGAGCGATTCGTGCGAGGTGTTGTTTCATAATCAGTCGGCTGCCAAGGTGTGCTTAGGCTTTTACGGTTGCGGGTGCAAAAAACTGCAAATCACTTTCTTGTTCAAGCCTATACTCTGCCTTTTTTAGTGACAAAACAGCTACAGGATGCCGGTTCCAAGAATGTTTGCTTGCGCCCGAGATTCCATGGATAAAACCAAATCATGAACCGACACCCTTTCGCGCTCATCTCGGGTGTAAAAGAAACGGTTTTGCGCACCAAATGGCGCTGGCTGGTCGGTTTGACGGTGGTCGTGGGGCTAGGCGCATGGGTCCTGCTCACCTTCAGTATCTGGTTGTTTGTTAAATACCGCCGGGATTTCAGCGATGTGAAGTATGCCGACTTGGTGTGGCCCGGCCGGTGGCCGCAATACCGGGTGAGTCAAGGCAACCACTATATCACACAGGGGGAAACCCTGATCCAGCAGGGTGAAATCACGTCCGCCGCGCATAAGCTGCTCGTGGGCGTGCGCCAGGCTCCCGGGAATATGAAAGGCCGCCTCCTGCTGGCGCGCGCCTATCTTGCCTGCCGCCGGCCTGATCTCGCGAAGGAGGTTCTGCTCGATGGCTTGCCCTATCTCCCGGACGATCCGGCTTACTTGCAAACCACCCTGGCATTCCTGCTCGAATTCCATGAGGACACCAAATTGCTCGAGGTTACCAGCCAACTGTTGGCCACCAGGACCAGCCCCGCGATCCAGCGCCTCGTCGCCACCTTTGCCGCCACCGCCGCCTACTATCGCGGCAGTTATGAACAGGCGGAAGACCTTCTGGAGCGCTACCGCCTGGGCGGTTTGCCTGAAGGGGCCATGCTGCAGGCGCGCATCGCTTGGGAACGCGGCTTCCCCGAACTGGCCGTGCTGCAGTTAAAAGAACTTCTGTCCCGCCATCCCGGTCACGACAGTGCCCGCGCCCTGCTCGCTGATTACTACCACTCGCTGGACCGCACCAGTGAATGGGAATCGGCCCTCGTCGAACGTGTGACCAGCGCTCCCCTCGCGCCAGCCCCACGGGTAGCCTACCTGCAGCTGCACCACCGGCGCGGGGACGAGGCGCGGCGGCAGCGCGAAACCGCGGCCTTCCTCCAACAGTTCAGCCACAACCCCGCTGCGCTTCTTTTGCTTGGTGATTATGCCGCCAGCACCGGCCAGCCCGTGCTGGCCCGTCGCGTGCAGGAAATTCTCGCTGCCCGGCCGGAAAACGCGGGCGCCACCGCGCTCATGATCGCCGAGGCTCACCTCGTAGCCGGCGAATATCAACCCGCACTCGATCTCATGGCCCGCTACACGCGGGAATCTCCCGAGTGGGCCGGCCCCTTTGCCTCCGTCCTTACCGGCCTGCAAGTGATCGCCCTCAGCGGGCTCGGTCGCCAGGACGAAGCCCGCCTCAGCCTCGATTATCTCCTCGCGCAAAAAAATCTCCGGAGCGAAACCCTCACCGCTGTCGCCGGCCACCTTTCCGCCCTCGGCGCCCGGGAACTGGCGCTCTCCGCCCTCGGCCGCGCCGTCGACACCGATGCGCTCAACCCAGCCGCCCTCGCCAGCCTGATCCGGCTCGAATTGGAAACCGGCGCGCTCGCCAATCTGCCGGCTCACCTCGAACGCTTCCTGCACACCCGTCAGCCCTCGCGCAAAATCCTCGCCCAAGCCCACGCCACGCTCGGCAGTGACCGTCACCTGCTGCTGCCGGCCCAAAAGCAACTCCTGGCTTCGTTGCACGCGGCCGCTAACTCGCGCTAGCCCTCAGGGCGATCACTTCCTCCAACGCGGTCAGCAGGCGGTCATTCTGGGCGCGGGTCCCCACGGTGATCCGCAGCCATTCCGGCAAGCCATAAGGTTTCACCGGACGTGTGATGATGCCGCGCGACTGCAATGCCGCGAAAACCGCCGCGCCATCGCCCACCTTCACCAGCAGGAAATTCCCGCCGCCCGGCACGAACCCGAGCCCGAGTTTCCTGAACCTCTCCCCCAGGAGCGTCCGACCGGCCGCATTCTCCCGCCGGCATTTCTCCACGAACTCGTGGTCGTCGAGCGCCGCGACCGCCGCCGCGATGGCGATGCCGTTCACATTGAACGGCTGGCGCGCGCGCTGCACGATCGTGATCAGCTCCGGAGCGGCATACCCGTAGCCCACCCGCAGCGCGGCCAGTCCGTAAACCTTCGAGAAGGTCCGCAAACAGATCACCTTCCGCCCCTCCGCGATCAACGGCCGCAGGTCCGGCGCGTCGTCGAGATACTCCGCATACGCCTCATCGAGCACAAGGATGACATGCGGCGGCAGCCCGCGCACCAAGTCAATGATCTCCGCCGCGCTGTTGACCGCGCCGACCGGGTTGCTCGGGCTCGCGAGGAAGACCAGCCGTGTGCGCGGCGTGATGGCCGCGGCGAGCGACTTGAGATCCTGCTGCATGCCGGCCAGCGGCACCTCCACCGGCGTCGCACCGAACATCAGCGTCACCAGCTTGTAGACGATGAACGAAGACCGGTGCATCACGCACTCCAGGCCCGGCGCGAGGAAAGCGTGCCCGAGCAGCTCGAGCAGTTCATTGGAGCCGTCGCCGATGATGAACTGGTCCATGCCGAGGCCCCACTTGTCCGCCAGTTTCCGGCGCAGCATGTAATAGCCGCCATCGGGATACAGGTGCATCTCGCGCACCGCCCGTTCCGCGGCCGCCATCGCCTTGGGCGACGGCCCGAAGGGATTCTCATTCGAGGCGAGCTTGATGATGCCAGCCGGATCCAATCCGAGTTCTCGCGCCACCTGATCAATCGGCTTGCCGGGTTCATACACCGGTTGCGTCAGGATTCCCTTGTTGGCGAGTTCGGCAAACGTCATGCGTCCAGCCCACCGCGTGGCGGGCACCGGTTCAAATCAAAAGCGGCCGGTCGTTCAAATCCGGCTCGGCACCCGCACCCATTTCATGCCGGCCGCCTCCGCGGCTTGAATGCCCGGCACCGCATCCTCAAACACGAGGCACGCTGCCGGTGGCACCCCCATCTTCTTCGCCGCGAGCAGGAACATGTCCGGCGCCGGCTTCCCGTGCACCACGTCCTCCGGCGTCACCACCACCGGGAAAAGCGCCTGCAGGTGCATCAGTTCCAGCGTGTGCCGCACGATGTCACGCGGGCCGCCCGACGCGACGCTGACCGGGAGGCCCTGCGCCACTGCCTTCCGCGCGAAAGCCACCACCGCCTCGATCAGCTTCATCTCCAATTTCAGCTCGAGAAACAGGGCCTCCTTTTGGTGGAAGACCTTCTCCACATCGATCACGAGTCCATAGTGGTCGGCGAAAACCTTGGCCACGCCGCGGGTCGGCATGCCGCCCAGTGAATAAAACAGGTCCTCACTCAGCTCCTCCTTCAACCCGGCGTGTTGCATCGCCCGGTTCCAGGCGCGGTAATGCAACGGCATCGTGTCCACCAGCGTGCCATCGAGGTCGAAGATGTAGCCGGCGAAATCGCCGGCTGGAATATCGAGTTTCATCTGTGCCGGCCAGCGAAGCGCCCGCCCTGCCCCGCGCAACGCCAAACGTTGACGCCCGCGGGCCTTTTGCGTCACAAATCTTTCATCATGTCGAAGCTCCAGGGCAAACGCGCCCTCGTCACCGCCGGCGCCCAAGGCATCGGCCTCGCCATCACCCGCCACCTCCTCGCCGCGGGATGTGATGTTTTTGTTCACTACCACCGCAGCGCCGAGGCCGCGCGCGCGATCGAGCCCGAGGCAAACAAACTCGGCCGCCGCTATGCCCACGCCGGCGCCGATCTGACGGAAACCGCGGGCTGCGACCAGCTGGTCACTACTGCGGTGAAATTTCTCGGCGGGCTCGACGTGCTGATCAACAACGCCGGCTCGCTCGTGGCGCGCAAGAGCTTCGCCGAGGCCGATGATGCCTTCTGGGCCGAGGTGATGTCGCTCAATGTCGGCAGCGTCCGTCGCGTGACCCGCGCCGCCGCGCCGCACCTCATCGCCGCCGCGCAAACCGGGGGCGGCGCCAGCATCGTCAATCTCTCTTCACTCGCCGGCCGCAAGGGGGGCCACGCCGGCTCGCTCACCTATTCCACCGCCAAAGGCGCCATCCTCACCTTCACCCGCGCGCTCGCCAGCGAGCTCGGGCCGCAAGGCATTCGCGTCAACGCCCTCGCTCCCGGCCTGATCCTCGGCACCAGCTTCCACACCACGCATACGACAGCCGAATCCGCCCAAGCCACGGTCGCCGGCATTCCACTGGGCCGCGGCGGCACGGCGGAGGATGTCGCCCGCGCCGCGGTGTTCCTCGCCGGCGAATACGACGGCTTCATCACGGGCGCCACGCTCGATATCAACGGTGGCGTCTACGGCTGCTGAGATTTCAGCAACAGGCTTTGGCGCCGGCCGGGGCCACGCAGCACGCGGCGGTCTCCTCAGCCGTTTCGTTGGCGCAACCGCCGCCTTCCTCGATGCCGCATTTATGCTTGGCAAGGCAGTCCGTGTGTTTGTGGTCCAGTTGTAATGTCAGGATGTCGCCAATCAGACCCGTGCCTACGACGCGATATTGCGAAACACTCTGGTCCTCGTATTCCACTTCAACCGGCAGCTCGTCCGAGCTCAAAACCGAGTCCGCGAGGTTGAGAATATGGACCAGCTTGCCGGCGGTCAACCGGTGGCCGTCGTCCGGGGGCGATCCGATATAAATCTGCAGCAGACATGCCTCGGTCGCGCGAAACGTGCCACCGCAATCGACAAATTTCTTCGCCACATGTCCGACTTCGGTCACGTGATAGTGCGCCGGCACCCGCCGGCCATCCGGCAGCGCCAGTGCCAAGGTGAGTTCGGGCCGGGCTTGCAGGCAGATTTTCAGTTCCTTCAGATTCATGGTTTAGATTTGGTTGAATTAACGAGCCGAGCTCAGCGTTTCAGGTCCGCCTCACCTTCAAGCTTGAACTGTCCGCCAACACCACGCACCGCCACGGCGTCGAGCAGCTTGTCATCGGGAAATGCGCAAAAAAGCTCCACGCGGCGGGCAATCTGCGAAGCCACATTGACGAAGAACCGGTATTTTTCCTCCTCGCTGCCTTCGGCGGCCGCCGGATCAGGCGAACCCCAGTGCGCGATCATCGGCTGGCCGGGCCAGACCGGACACGCCTCTTTCGCGTTGTCGCAGACCGTGATGACGAAATCGAACTTCACGGCCTTGAACTCGTCCCACGACTTGGAACGGGCGCCGCGGGCATCGAGCCCGTATTTTTCACTCAGGGTGCGCACGGCCAGCGGATTCACGCGACCCGTGGGGTGCGAGCCCGCGCTATGCACCTCGAAGCGGCCCTTGCCCTTTTCACGGAGCAGGTATTCGCCGAGGACGCTGCGCGCCGAGTTGCCCGTGCAGAGAATGAGGACCTTGTAGGGAGTTTTGGTATTCATGGTGGATTCAGTTGCAGCCGCACGGGCTGGTTTCGGCGAACTTGGGCGCCAGTTTCTTCAGTCGGGCGAGATCACGCTTGAACGCCGGATTCTCGCGGGCGCAGTCCTGCAGGCACGCCAGGTTGGCTGCCAGTTCGCGGGATGGTTTGAGCGGCAATTCGTAGACCATCCAGTTCCCCTGGCGCTCGACCTCGACCAAACCGCGGTTCCGGAGGTAGGCCAGGTGCTTCGAGATCTTCACCTGCGGCTCATCGAGAATCTCCTGGAAATGACAGACGCACAGCGGGCCCTGCGCCAGCACGTTCAGCAGGCGCAGTCGCGTCGGATCGCAGAGACACTCGTAAATTTGCACCAGCTCCATGCCAAATCTATATACTCAGTGAGGAATATGATTCAAGCGCGATTTTCCCCGTCACCGGATTGTCACCCGCGAACCGCCCGGGCGAGGCACACCGCGCTGGCCGGGCAGAGACTGCGAAATTCCTCCGTCGCGACGATGGCCGCGGGCACCTGGGTCCGCTCCACCACCTTGAAGCCGCGGGCCTTGAAAAATTTCTCCGCCGTGGTCGTCAGCAGGTAAAAATGACCGGCTCCCGCTTGGCCCGCGGCCTCGGTCAATTGCTGGACCAGCCGATCGCCCAATCCGCCGCCCCGCCAGTCCGGAGTCACCACCAGCGAGCGCAACAGGGCCTCCCGCCCGTGAAGTTCAAAGCCCACCGCTCCGACCACGGTTTCCCCCTGCCGGGCGACCAGAAAATGAGTGAGGTGTGTCGCAAAGTCCTCATGCGGCAGATCAGCCGCCTGGAGCAACGCACGGCTAACGGGCGCATCCGCGGCCTGCGCCGGTTCAATGACTGCATCACTGGCCTGCGGCTTCATCCCGGGCACACTGCACAACGAATCCGGGACCTGAAAATAGAAAAACCGGCGGGGCCGCCGGTTTGTGATGATCTGTGCTGGTCAGCGCCGGCCGCCACGCGTCAGCCGGCTTTTCGCCTTCTCCGGCGCCACCTGCGGCATGCCACCGCCGTCGAAAATGCCCGAATAGGTGTAGTTGAAGCCTTCGACCTTCTTCCACTCGATGCTCATGCCGATGAACCGCTCGATGCTGCGCGCATCGCGCCACGTTTCCTCGGTCACGAGGGTGAAGGCATCGCCGGACTTCTGCGCCCGGCCGGTGCGGCCGATGCGGTGCACATAGTCCTCGGGGTTCTCCGGGACGTCGAAATTGATCACGTGCGACACATCGGCGATATCCAGCCCGCGCGCGGCCACATCGGTGGCCACGAGCACCTCGAACTTGCCGGACTTGAAGCCCTTGAGGGCATCCACGCGCTCCTGCTGGCTGCGGTCGGAGTGCATCACCGCGCAGGTGTGACCGGCCTGTTTCAAACGGCTGGCCACGTAGTCGGCGCCGCTCTTGGTGCGCGAGAAGATTATGACGCTGTGATATTGCGTCTGCTCGAGCAGGTGCGCGAGCAGCTCAAACTTCTGGGCCTGCACCACGGGATAAAACGCGTGGGTGATGGTCTCGGCCGTCGAGCGTTCGCGGCTGACGGAAATCTTGAACGGATCACGCAGCGCCCAGGCGGCGAGCTGTTCGATCTCGGGCGGCAGCGTCGCGGTGAAAAACAGTGTCTGGCGGGTCTTCGGCACCTTGGACACGATGCGCTTCACATCGGGGAGGAAGCCCATGTCGAGCATGCGGTCCACCTCGTCGAGGACGAGCGTCTGGATCTGGTCGAGCCTGATCTCGCCCTGCTCCATGAAATCGAGCAACCGGCCGGGCGTGGCGACAAGGATGTCCATGCCCCGCGCGAGGTCTTCGCGCTGTTTGCCGTAACCGACGCCGCCGTAAATGACGGTCGTGCGCAAATCGGTGAACTTGGAATATTCCTTGAACGATTCCTCGACCTGCAGCGCGAGTTCGCGGGTGGGCTCGAGCACCAGGCAACGGATGGGGCCATGGGTGCCCAGGCGATGCAGGATGGGCAGCGAAAACGCGGCGGTTTTACCCGTGCCCGTCTGGGCCGAGCCGATCACGTCCTTGCCGGCCAGCACCACGGGGATGGCCTGCGCCTGGATGGGGGTGGGGATCTCGTAGCCTTTCTGTTGCACCGCGTAGGCGATGCGATCGCTGAGACCCAGGGCCGTGAAGGTCGTGTCCAGCTTCGGCACCTCGGGCAAGGGCTTGGAGGCGTGGACGGCGCGCGGCGCATGGGTCGCCGGCTTCGCCGGAGCATGGGCGGGAGCGGCCTGACGGGGCGCCGCGGAATGAGGGGCAGGGCTGCTCCGTTTCTCGTGACGTTGGGGGCCGCTTTTGGGCGCGGGCCGGCTGGATTTGTGGACCGGTTTGGACACGGGACGCTTGGCGTCCGCGGTGAAGGTCTGCCGGATTTTGGAGATGAGCTTACGCAGCATGGAATAGTGAACCCTTGGTATCGGGATCCCCCGGACGCATTGCAATCCTGCATCTCAATCCCGGCCGGCGCTTACCCACCGAAGCTTAAAGACGGGCTTTGATCTTCTCCAAGATTGTCAGCGAAAGTTGTTCGTCTCCAAACACTCCGACGCGAATCTTGATGTTAGTCAGGCTTTTGCCCGGATTGGATACCGTGATCTCGATCTTTTTATCCAGCGCGGTGCGGGCCACCAAGACCGCCTTCAATGCATCCTTGTTTTCGCTGACCTTGGCAAATTCGAGGTCCTTGATCGCCTCACGCGTGGCGTTAAGAACACTGTTATAGTCCTTGTCCACATTGGCTTCGAGTTCACCGCGCACATAGGCCACCGCACCGGCGCCGGCACCCGCCGCCGCGAGGATACAGCCCGATAGGAACGCCAAGGAAGCCCCCAGCCAGGCAGCCATGAAGATCCGCCGCCAAAGCACCAAGGAGAGGGAGAAGTTGGATTTCATGATGATGCCAGACACCAATCTGATCAGGTTGCTCCCCGCAACCCCGCGCTGCGGAATTTTTACACGAGATTGTGTCATGCACGGAGGATGACGCACTCGCCTCCTTTGCGGCAGGGCCATAGGGTCCGGTCATGCCTTGCTCTCTCCGTTCCGCCACGGTGGCCGACGTGCCGCTCATTCTCGCCTTTATCCGTGACCTTGCGACCTACGAAAAACTGGCCCACGAGGTCGTCGCCACGGAGGAAGTGCTGCACCGCACGCTGTTCGGCCCGTCTCCGGCCGCCCATGTGCTTATCGCCGAGGTCAACGGCCAGCCGGCCGGCTTCGCGCTCTATTTCTTCAATTACTCCACGTTTCTCGCGAAGCCCGGCCTCTACCTTGAGGATCTCTTCGTGCAACCGGAGTTCCGCGGCGATGGCACCGGCAAGGCATTGCTGCTGCACCTTGCGAAGATCGCTAACGCCCGCGGCTGCGGCCGCATGGAGTGGGCGGTGCTCGACTGGAATGAACCCGCCAAGGGCTTTTATAAAAAGCTCGGCGCCGTGCCACTGGAGGACTGGCGCGTCATGCGGTTGACCGGAGCAGCGCTCGCACAATACGCCTGACGGGGATTTTCGATTTTAGCTTCTCGATTTTGGAATTACCGCGCCGCGTTTGGGTATCGGCTGCTCGGAGCACAGTCGGAAGAAATCTCCATTGGCACAGCGTGAAGGGGCTCGCTTCTGCTCCCGCGAAGCACAATCGAGAATCGAGAATCGAGAATTCAAAATCGAAAATGAAACTCCCGCTCTACTGGATCGATGCGTTCACGGACCGGCCCTTTCACGGCAATCCGGCGGGCGTCATGCCACTCGACACCTGGCCCGAAGCGACGCTCATGCAGCAGATCGCCTTCGAGAACGGCCTGGCGGAAACCGCCTTCTTCGTGCGCACCGGCCCTGATCGTTTTCACCTGCGCTGGTTCACGCCTGAACTGGAGATGGATCTTTGCGGTCATGCCACGCTCGCCAGCGCGTTCGTGGTATTCAACCACCTTGGCCAGGCGGGCGACCGGATCATCTTCGATTCTCGCAGCGGGCCGCTCACCGTCACACGGCGCAGCGACGGGCGGCTCGAACTCGATTTTCCCGCGCGCCCGCCAATCCCGGTGCCCGCGGCACAAATTCCGCCCACCCTGCTTTCCGGCTTGGGCGGCCTCCCACCGCAATGGATCGGCAAAGCCCGCGATTACTTCTGCGTATATCCGACCGCCGCCGACGTGCTGGCCCTCAGGCCCGACTTCACGCTGCTCAACCGCATCAATGTGATCGGCATCATCGCCACCGCCCCCGGTGCCGATGGGGTGGACTTCGTCTCCCGCTTCTTCATGCCGAATTGTGTCATACCTGAAGATCCCGTGACCGGCTCGTCGCACTGCACGCTCATTCCCTACTGGGCGCAACGCCTGGGCAAAACCAGGCTACATGCCCGGCAAGTCTCCGCCCGCGGCGGTGACCTCCAATGCGAACTCACCGGCGATCGCGTGAAGATGGCGGGCCACGCCGTGCTTTACCTGCGCGGTGAGATCGGGGTTTGAGTCGGGATTTTAACAAAACCCACAAGCGGCCTGCCCGGGCCACCTTTTTTGCCCCATCTTTCCCGCATTCGGGAAAATTGTCATGGTCACAGTGCCAGTTATTATCAACTGTGCTGGTGCCAATTAACCCGCGCTGCTGCTGCCCCGTTCCGGGAGTTTCAGCTATTGTGCGGCTGTCATTTCTCTCCGCCATGATCCAGACGCTGCCCCCACTCTCCGCGAAGCCGGCTGAAACCCCGCTGTCGCAGCCGCTCTACGCCGAGCTGGCCGCCTCCCTCCAGTCCCTCATCGAGCAGAGCACGCTGCGTCCCGGGCATCGGGTGCCGTCCGTCCGCATGATGTCGCGGCAACGGGGCGTGAGCATCGCCACCGTGCTGCAGGCCTATACCGTGCTGGAAAACCGCGGCTACCTCGAGGCCCGGCCGCAATCCGGCTATTATGTCCGCCCGCGTCCTCCGTTCCTCAGCCCGGAACCGCGCATGGCCAAGCCCATGGCCAAGCCGTCTTACGTCGGTGTCAAGGACCTCACCACCGAGATCATGGAACGCTCGGCCGACGGCGACTTCATCCCCTTCGGTGCCGCGTGCCCGCACCACAGCCTGTTTCCTAACAAAAAACTCGCGCGCCTGCTCGGCTCCGTCGCCCGCCGCGACCCCACGCTCATCAGCCGCCACGGCATGAACTGGGGCTATGAGCCGCTCACGCGCGAGATCTCCCGCCGCTACCTCCAGGGCGGCGTGCCGCTCGCGCACGACGAACTGGTTGTCACCATCGGCTGCTCCGAGGCGCTCAACCTCTGCCTGCGCGCCGTCACCAAGCCCGGTGACACCATCGCCATCGAGACGCCCGCCTATTTCGGCTTCCTCGAGATGATCGAGAGCCTCAACCTCCGCGCCCTCGAGATCCCGACGTCCTCCCGCGAGGGCATCTGCCTCGACGAGCTGCGCGATGCCATCGAGCAGAACGATATCAAGGCCGTGCTCGTGATGCCCAACTTCCACAATCCGCTGGGCAGCCTCATGCCTGACGAGAAGAAACAGCGGCTCTACGACCTGCTCTGCGAATACGACCTGCCCGCCATCGAGGACGACGTCTACGCCGACACGCACTGCGGCGACTTCCGCCCCAAGCCGCTCAAGGCCTGGGACAAGGACGGCCGCGTGATGCTCTGCTCTTCCTTCGGCAAGACCCTCGCGCCGAGCTTCCGCATCGGGTGGACCGCCCCCGGCCGCTACCTCGAGCGCGTGCGCCGGCTCAAGTTCACCAACACCATGGGCACGCCCGTCGTGCTGCAAAAGACCATCGCCGAGTTCCTTCGCGATGGCGGTTACGACCACCACCTGCGCACGCTGCGCCGCGCCTACCATCAGCAGCTGCACCAGTTCGCCCAGTCCATGCAGCGCTACTTCCCGGAAGGCACGCGCTACAGCCGGCCGCAGGGCGGCAACGTCATCTGGGTCGAGTTTCCCGCCAAGGTCGACACGCTCAAACTCCACCACGAGGCGCTCAAGCACCGCATCAACACCGCCCCAGGCGCGCTGTTCTCGGTGAAGAACCGCTACAACAACTGCCTGCGCATGAGCTGCGGCCTGCCTTGGTCCGACGAAATCGAGGCCGCGCTCAAGACCCTCGGTGAGTTGATCAAAAAGCAGCTCTGAGCGGGCGAATTTGCCGCCCGCTTTCCGACGTTGGCCGACCGGCCAATAGGCCAAACCGTTGCTTCCACCTATTCTCTTCCTGTGACCACCGTTGAAAAAAATCCCACCAAGGCCGCGCTCATCGCGGGCTTTGCCGCCATCTACATCATCTGGGGTTCCACCTACCTCGGCATCCGCATTGCCGTGGAGACCATGCCGCCGTTTCTGATGGCCGGCGTCCGTTTCCTTGTCGCCGGCGGCATCGTTGCCGGCTTCATCGCCCTCACCCGCGGCTTCCGGGCCACGCCCACCCAGTGGCGCGACAATGCCATCATTGGCGGCTTCCTCTGTCTCGGCGGCAACGGGCTCGTATCCTGGGCCGAGGAAAAAGTCCCCTCCGGTATCACCACGCTGATCATCTCCGCCGGACCGGTGTTCATCGTGTTGATGGACTGGGCAGTCCACGCCTTCTTTCAGGATGGCAAGCGTGGCACCCGGCCTGGCCCGCTCACCTTTGTCGGCCTCGGTCTGGGCTTCATCGGCCTCGCGATTCTGGTCGGACCCGACGTGCTCGCCACCGGCGCGGGCAGCCTCGACCCGTGGCGCGTCGCAGGCCTGCTTGCGGCCACTCTTCTATGGGGTGTCGGCATGATCTACATGCGCTATGCATCCAATCCCGCCGAACCTTTCACGGCTTCTGGCATCCAGATGCTCTGCGGCAGCGGCTGGCTGCTGCTGACCAGCGTCGCCACCGGGGAACTGTCCCGCTTCGATCCCGATGCGATCAGCACGCGGTCGGTCATCGCCTGGTCCTATCTCGTCATTTTCGGCTCTTTGATCGGATTCAGCACCTTTACTTGGCTGATGAAACACAGCACGCCGGCCCGGGTGTCCACCTACGCCTACGTCAACCCCGTCGTCGCCGTGTTCCTCGGCTGGTTAGTGCTGCATGAGCCGGTGTCGCCCCGCATCTTTTTAGCCGCCGGAATCATTATCGCCGGCGTCGCTACTATCACCATCGCGAAAATCAAGAAACCCGCCAACCCGCCAACCGTCATAGTCGCGGCGGCCGAGCCCGTGCACGAACGCACCTGATCATGGCCCGCCTCGCCCTCATCGGCGATTACGACGCGAAGAAAACCGCGCACATCGCCATCCCGCAGGCGCTCGAACGGGCGCGCCAGACCACCGGCGCCAACCTTGACTGGAAATGGATCGGCACCGACCGGATCTTTGTTCCGCCGGAAACCCCACACACGAGGGCTATCATTGCAATTACGGCGTCAACCTGGCCTACCGCGCCCGCCTCGAGGACGCCGGCCTCCGCTTCACCGGTTTCGACGCCGCGGGTGACATCCGCGCATTTGAGCTGCCCCGCCACCGCTTTTTCCTCGGCACACTCTTCCAACCCGAACGCTCGGCCCTGCGCGGCGTGAGCCATCCCCTGGTCGAGGCCTTTGTAACCGCCGTTTGCGAGTGATCGGGCCGGAAATTGCCAACCAATTGGCAATTTTTTGGAAACCCGTTTAGGTTGTCGCGGTCACACCTCCACTATGAACCGCCGCCTGCTTACTACATTCATGCTCGCCGCCACCCTGGGCTTCCTCACCGGCTGCCAGACGGTGGACGACCGTATCAAGGAGAAACCCGAGGTTTTTGCCAGCGTTGACGCCGCCACCCAGGACAAGATCAAGCAGGGCATCATCGAACTCGGCTACACCGAGGACATGGTTTACCTCGCCCTCGGCAAGGCCGACCAGAAACGCGAATCCATCACTGCCGCGGGCAAGGCTACCACCTGGGTATACAACACCTACTACGAACGTTATGACGGCACGCGCTTCGCGGGCTATCACCGCAACGTTTATTATGATCCCTACCTCCGGGCCTACCGCGTTTACTATCGCCCGGTTTATGCCGACACTTACGCCCAGGAAAAAGAAGAGCGCATCCGCGTCAGCTTCAGGGACGGCAAAGCCACCGCCATCGAACAGTCGAAGGACTGATTGTTCGCGTGGGCCCGCGAGTTCGCTCGCGCCCTGCCTGCGCCCGCAAGCGGGCCGCCCACCCCGGTGATCCCGTCCTACAAGTTCAGGATCTTCCGCAGCTTTGGCGCGATCTTTCGCGACAGCGCTGCGTTGGCATAACCGACCCAGGCCACCGGCGACGTCGTGTCGAGCGGCACGCGCAACGGCTGGCCGTCCGGCGCGGAAACGATGCAGCCCAGTTCTTGCGCGATCAGCGCCGTGCAGATGTCGTAGGGATGACACGTGAGTGCCGAGCGCAAACGCCGCTTCGCAAACGCCAGCGGCCGCAGGTCGGCGATAAAGCGGTCATGCCCCATCAGCAGTTCATAGAGCTGCCCACCACTGCTGAGATATTGATCGTCGAAGATGTGCGGGCTGTTGCCGAGTGCCCGCCAGAGTTTGCTTTCCCGCTCGGCCAGCCAGACCTTGCCCGGCGGGAAGAATTTCGCGAACGAGGCGAAACCGTGCGCCAGTTCGCGGGCTTGGGAAGGACGCGGCACAAGCTTCGTTCGCCGACCGGTCCGCAGATCGACCCGCTCCGCGCGCACCCCTTGCCCGCGCACCGCACTGAGCTGATCAGCCAACCCAGCCTTGCTCGTTGGCAGCTCGGTCATCGCGGCAACGATGATATCGCTCAAGTTAGTCTGGGCGCCGCACTGCGGAGCGAGTGCGGCCAGGCTCCACGCGGAGCGCTTGTCATACATTAGCCCGCGCGTGCCATCGATGGGGTCAAGGATGCACTTGAAAAGAGTCTGCGCCACCGGCGTGCCACGCGGAAAGGTCACCGCCGCGCCCTCCAGCCCCTCCATCACCAGCTCAACCGGCCAGCGCTTCGGCCAGTTTTTCCCAAACCATGCCAGCACCGCATGCTCGCTGACCTTGTCGATCGCGTAAATGGTATCGGCGGTGGTTACCGCCGATACCCGCGACATTCGCCGGCTACCCAAGCGCTGGGCGGTCCGCACCCGGCCGCGAATGGCATCTTGCAGCTGACAGAGCAGCCGGCGGGCTTGGGCAAGATCGGGATGCATCATTAAATCCAAATGGGTGAATGAGCTGACCGCCACCAGCCGCTGCTTGCAACCGCGTTTATGACACAGCACCTTGGTCCCATGCAAAAGTCCCCTGCCCCCGCCAAGAAACCCGCCAAACCCGAAGCCCCGCCGGCCCGCCTGCTTTCCCCGCGCCGCAAGACCACGCAGGCCACCACGCTCCACGAGCTGGCCCTCGAACAGCTTGAGCATTTCCACATCGACCCCAAGTCGCCCACCGGCGAGCCGCTGCTGGCGCTGGCTGAAAAACTCTACGCCGCCCACGGCGACGTGATGGACCTGTGGGAGGCGACGACCCGCGAACTCGGCCGGCTGCCGCGTCAGGACCGTCTCGCGCTGTTCAACGCCAAGAAGTTCCTCTCGTTCCAATTGGCGAAGCTCCTCGACACGCTGCAGAACCCCTCGCGCAAGACCCACCAGTCGCTCCGCTACAGCAACGCGACCATGCTCGCGAAGGGGCCCTACCCGATCTTCGACAACGTCACGGCCATCTTCTCGGCCACTCCCGTCATCACCCGCACCGCGACCTACCTTTACGCCTGTTCCGAGTGGATCGACGACGCGTTCCAGGGGAAGGAATTCCTGCACGAGATCTACTCGCGGCTGATGAACCCGACCTCCATCTCGCTGGCCAACCACATCGTGGACATCGAGGCCGGCCCGATGTCGGGCGAATACATGGCCTGGAATTTCAACTCCGGCATGGGCGCCATTGACGCGGCGCTCTCGCACCTCGTCGGCTACCAGGACGTTGTCCTCTCCTCGCGCAACATCTACGGCGGCGCCTACCAGCTGCTGCACGACTGGTTCGGCAAGCGCTCGAACCTTGACGTCGGCGTCGTGTTCTTCGACGGCTTCACGGCCGGTGATTTCACCAAGGCCCTCGCCGGCGTGAAGAAGCAATATGCCGACCGCCTCAAGGCCGGCCGCAAGGTCTACGTCTACCTCGAGAGCCCGTGCAACCCGCACGGCGTGTTCCTCGACGTGCCCGGTATCTGCGCCGCGGCGCACGCCGCCGGCCTCACGGTCATTTGCGACGCCACCGTCGGCACGCCTTTCCTTGTCCGCCCGCTCCAGCAGAAAGATCCCGCCGAGCGTCCGGACTACATCATCCACAGCTACACCAAGGACCTCACCGGCCATGGCACGACCACCGCTGGCGTCGTCATCGGCCGCAACGAGGACATGTTCCTGCCCAAGGGAGACACCTCGCCGTCCGGCAAGAGCTGGCACGACACGCTTTTCTGGAACGTCTATTACATCAAGGGGGCGTTCCTCGACTCCGACAAGGCCTTCGAGGTGCTGACCGGCATGAAGACGCTCGAGCTGCGCATGCTCAAGAAGTGCATCAACACGATGGTCTTCACCCGCTGGCTCGCGTCGAATCCGTTCGTCACCGTGATCGGCCCGGCCAATCCGAAGGACCCGAACCACGCCACCGCCGCCCGCCTCTCCTACCTCGGACTGCCCGCGCCACTCTTCACCATCAACTTCGAGGCGGCCAAAGTCACGCGCGTCACCCTGGAGCGCTTCTTCGATTCCCTCGCTCCTATGTTCGGCCACATGGTGTCGCTGGGCCAGAGCAACACCCTTGTGCTCTGCCCCGCGCTCACCTCGCACTCCGAACTCAGCCCCGAGGCGCTCAAGGAGGCTGGCATCACGGCCACCACCATCCGCATCTCCATCGGCGACGAATCTCCTCGCGAACTCATCGGCGATTTCCTCGCCGCCGCCCGCGCGATCGACGACCAGATCCCCGGCTTCAGCAAGAAGTTCATGGGCGGCCCGGAACTCGACCGCATGGTCGACGAGGTCTACGCCGACGTGCACCGCCGCCACGCCGCGGCCCAGCCGCGCTTCGCGGATTGCGTGAAATAAGGCGGCGCGCGAGGATCGGAATGTGAAATCCTTTCTCCGCCCGGTCCTCGGATTGCTCTGCCTGCTCGCCGCCGGGCTGCCGGCGCGCGCACAGCCGACCGCCGGCACCATCGCGTCGCGCAACGCCCCATCCCCCACGCTAGGGCGCGAGATCAGCTACCAGCTTTACCTGCCGCCGGCCTATGTGCCGGATGGATCTGCGCGCTACCCCGTGATTTACCTGCTGCACGGGCGCGGCGACAAGCAGGCGGCTTGGACGACCATCAAGCCCGACCTGGACCGGCTGATCGCCGAAGGCCGCATTCCCGCCGCGATCGCCATCATGCCGGACGCGCCATCGAGCCGTCGCGCCAGCTACTACATCGATTCGCAATTCGCCGGCTCGACTGAGCCCAAGCTGCCAGCCGGCGAAGCGGTGGAAAGCGCGTTCACCCGCGACTTGGTCGCACACGTCGACGCCACTTATCCCACCAAAGCGGAGCGTAACAACCGCCTTGTCGCCGGCTATTCGATGGGCGGTTACGGCGCGCTTCGCTTTTCGCTGGCTCATCCGGAATTGTTTGGCGCGGCCATTGTGCTCAGCCCGGCCGTCTACTTTCCGCTGCCACCCCCGGATTCCAGCACGCGCGAGTTCGGCGCCTTCGGCCAGGGATCGAAAACTTTCGATGAGGCCACCTACACGACGCTGAACTACCCGGCGATGATCCCGGTGTTCGTAGCCACAAATCTGCCACTGGTGATGTTCATTGCGGTGGGCGATGACGAGCATGCCCTGGCAAGTCCGGCGGAAGCGGCCCACGACCTCGATTACGAGGCCCACACGCTCTATAACAAAATCCGCCGCGTGCCCCGGATCACGGCCCAACTACGCGTCGTGGATGGCCCGCACGACTGGGCCACCTGGCGCCCGACCTTTGTCGAAGGCGTGCAGTATGTCTTCAGGCAACTGAACCCGCCACCGGGCGGAAAATAAGCCGCCGCTATCCGGAGGACTCCTCCACGGGCTGGGTGGCGACCGGGGACCGGGCATTATAAGCCATGACGGCAGGGTCCGGTTGCACACCGCGAACCCGGCACCATTCGGCATAGACGTCCGGCCACCAGTTGCGGTGCTGCGTCAGCCCCTTGGCGACCAGCTCGCGCCGGGCCGCCTGCGGGTCGGGTCCGAAAACCAGCGCCTTCTCGCCAAATTCGACCGCGCTCTTCGTGTCCGGAAACTGCTTCACATACCACTCCCGGCCAATACGCGCATGCAGGACCTCGTCCGCCCAGTCGTAGTCCTGGATCATGGCCCCATAGGAATCACCGGCAGCGACCGCCACCTCCCATTCGTAGCGCTTGCCCGTCTTGGGCATCAGCATCTGCTCGATGAAATACAGCGCCCCGTGCCGCTCGAGAGGCTGGCGCAGCGTGTTCAGCCGCTCGGAGAACATGATGCTGAGCGGAACGAGCTTCCGCCAATCAATTCCCGCCTGGACAAATCCAATCTCGCCCATCATCGCATGCCTGGCCTCATCCCAGAGCTGACGGGTCATGTCCCGATAATAGCCCCAAGGCCGGCCCTTCGTTTCGACCAGGATGCTGGCCATCATTTCCGGCACGTCGATCTCGCGCAGCCGCTTGTAATACAGCATCAGCATTTTGGGTCCCGCGGCATATTTTTCGTCGTGAACAAAGGTGTCGGCGGCGACGCCCATGTTGTAGGGGTCGAAAAATCTTTCGTCGCGCCGCGGCCGCGGGTCGTAACGATGCGGTTGCTGCGAAAATATCCGCGGCGGCGCGCCCGCCGCAGCCAGCGCCGAGCCGTCGAGATCGCCCGCCTGGGCCAGCAGCGTGGTCAGCGTCGCGATCCATGGTTCCAGTTCCTGTCGACGCCCGGAGGAAACGAGCCGCTCAAGGCACTGCGCGCCGAACCCGGCCATTTCCTCCAGCTCGAGCAGGGCAAAGCGGCAAATCCGGTGGCTCGGGTGGTCCACGAGCTTGTTCGTGGCGGACAGATGGCGCCGCAGCGCCTCGCGCAGCCGCGGGATCGCCTGCCCGTAAACGCCGAGCAGCAGGCTCTCCGTATCGGGTGCGGACAGGATCTCGTCGAAGAAAACGTCGAGCCCCGCGTCCGGGCAGGTGTCGAGCCCCAGCGGCGGCTCGCGCATCTCGCCCACCCGGCTCCGCCATGTCGTGGCGTGCTCAGCGCAATAGTGAGCGTGCAAGCTAAAGCCCATTTTCAACTCGTAGATGGGTTCGGACGTGATGCGGTCCGTGAAGATTCCCCGCAGGCGGTTGAAGGCCCAGTGGTGTCGTTTCAGACGGGCGACGGCCTCCTCGACGGACAGCCCGGGCACCATGGCCTCGGCAAATGTGGCGACCCCGGCCAGTTCCGGCAGGTCACGGTAGGCGCGGTAAGACTGGGGGTTCATAAGTGGCGGCCCCGCGCTGGTTCACTCCCCGTGGCGCGCTTTCTTCCTGGGGGTGAGAATCGTGAGGCCTGCGAGTGATTCCTCGGGAGGCGGCGGAAAAAACAGACTCGCCGCGTAGCCGACCACGATTGACACGAGGATCGATACCGCGAGATAGAGGAAGGGATGCACCAGCTGGGCCCACCAGACCGCGAAGGTGAGGACGAAGCTGACGATCATGCCTATGAGCACGCCCTGCCAGTTCGCCCGGCGGGTGAACATGCCCAGCGTGTAGGCCCCGCCGAAGCAGCCGCCGAAAAGCCCGACGAGCTCGATTGAGGTATCCAGGAATGAATTGATGCTGAAGCGGGACAACATGATCGCCAGGCCGATGCCGATCAGGCCGGCCGCCACCGTGACCCATTCCGCGAGCCGGATGCTGAACGCGGGGTCCGGCTTTTTGGCAATCTTCTCGTAGAAGTCCACCGACACCATGGTCGACACGCTGTTCAGGATGCTGGAACTCGTCCCCATCGCGGCGGAGAACAGCCCCGCGATCATCAGGCCGGTGATGCCGACCGGCAGTTCCGCCGCAATAAAGAGCGGGAAGGTTGCATCCACCGGCAGCAGCGGATTCATGCGCTCAGGATGGGTGTGATAGAAGACATACAGCCCGGTCCCGATGAGGTAGAACAGCGCGCTGGCGGGAATGACAATCACGGCGTAAACCCAGACCGACCGGCTGGCTTCCTTCTCCGACTTGGTCGTGAACACGCGTTGCATCAGGATCTGGTCCTTGGGAAACGTCAGCACCGTCTCGAGCAGCGTGAGAAAGATAAAGCACCACACGGTCGCCTTGGTCAGGTCGAAGCTCCAGTCGAGCATCTTCAGTTTGTCGTCCGCCTCCGCGATCGACATGAACT
>JBKJRX010000119.1:0-4187 GCA_046593155.1 Lacunisphaera sp. | reverse complement strand
CAACCCGGCGCCGGCCCGGCGGACGAATCAGGATGCGACAATCGGCTTCACTCCGGGGCTGGCCTACCGCCCGGTGCGGGCGGAAACCTTCTGGGCCTATTTCCGCGGCATGAATCCGCTGTTCGATGATCTCTTTGAAGGACAGGGAGTGTTTCTTTGTCAGGAAACCTCCGCCAAGGGACCGCAGGAGCAGGCGCGGAAATTCTGGGCCGGGCTGGGGAGTGGGGTGCGGAGGATCTTCGGGCTGTAGGATATTTTGGTAGGGGCGCTTGCCCTCAAGCGCCCGGGCCGTTGGGGGCAACGGCCCCTACCGTTTGGCATTTCTTTGTGTTTTCCGGCTTTCTGGCTTCTGAATAAGTGAGCATGTCCCTTTTCAAGCTGCACGCGGAATACGAGCCCACCGGCGACCAGCCGGCGGCCATTGCGAAGCTGGTGCAGTCGTTCCGGGCCGGGAACAAGGACCAGACGCTGCTGGGCGTCACCGGCTCGGGCAAGACGTTCACCATGGCGAATGTCATCGCCCAGCTCGACCGGCCGGTGCTGATCATCTCGCACAACAAAACGCTCGCGGCGCAGCTTTACTCCGAGTTCAAGGGTTTCTTCCCGGAGAACGCCGTCGAATACTTCGTCAGCTACTACGATTATTACCAGCCGGAGGCCTATGTGCCGTCGAGCGACACCTTCATCGAGAAAGACTCGTCCATCAACGAGGAGATCGAACGCCTGCGCATTTCCACAACCAGTTCGCTGGTCAGCCGGCGCGACGTGATCGTGGTGGCGAGCGTATCGTGCATCTACGGCCTCGGTTCGCCCGAGGATTTTTCGGCCATGCGCATTTCCCTGCAGTCGGGCGGCAGCTTCAATCGCAACAAGCTCCTCGAGCGTCTGGTCGAGAATCTTTATGAGCGAAACGACTACGAACTGAAGCGCGGCGCGTTCCGGGTTCGCGGCGGCACGGTGGACATCATGCCGGCCTATCTTGAACATGGTCTGCGTGTGGAATTCTTTGGCGACGAGATCGAGGCGTTGACGGAGTTTGAGCCATTGACGGGGGCGGTGTTGCGCAAGATCGGGCAATTCGACCTCTATCCCGCGAACCAGTATGTGACGACCAAGGGCCGGCTCGATGGCGCCATTGCCGGCATCAAATCCGAACTCGACCAGCGCGTGGCCTACTTCGAAAAAAGCCAGCAATACCTCGAGGCCCAGCGCATTCGCATGCGGACGAACTATGACCTCGAGATGCTGCAGGAAATGGGCTTTTGCAGCGGCATCGAAAATTATTCGGCCCACCTGACGGCGCGGAAACCCGGGGACCGGCCGTTCTGCCTGATTGATTTCTTTGCGAAGGATTTCCTGCTCTTCGTGGATGAGAGCCATGTGACCATCCCGCAGGTCGGCGGCATGTATAACGGCGACATCGCCCGCAAGAAGACCCTGGTCAACTTCGGTTTCCGGCTGCCTTCGGCCCTCGACAACCGTCCGCAGAGTTTCACCGAGTTCCAGCAGATCACCGGCCAGACCCTTTACGTATCGGCCACCCCCGCACCTTTCGAATTACAGAAATCCACCGTGATCGCCGAGCAGGTCATCCGCCCGACGGGTCTGCTCGACCCGCTGATCACCCTGCGCTCGACCAAGGGCCAGGTGGAGGACCTGATCGGCGAATGCCGCAAGGCGGTGGCGCAGGGCGAACGCGTGCTGGTGACCACGCTCACCAAGCGGCTCTCCGAGGATCTGACCACCTTCATGCGGGAGTCGAAGATTCGCGTCGAATACCTGCATTCCGACATCGATGCGCTCGAGCGCGTTGAAATTCTCCGCAATCTCCGGCAGGGCAATTTCGACGTGCTCATCGGCATCAACCTCCTGCGCGAGGGTCTCGATCTGCCCGAGGTGGCCCTCGTGGCGGTGCTCGACGCCGACAAGGAGGGTTTTCTTCGCAGTGCCACCAGCCTCATGCAAACGGCCGGACGGGCGGCCCGCCACGAGAAGGGCCGGGTGATTTTCTACGCCGACGTCGTGACCGAATCCATCCGCCGCACCGTCGACGAGGTGACGCGGCGCCGCGCGAAGCAGCTCGTCTATAATGAAGAGCACGGCATCACGCCGCGCAGCGTGAAGCGCGGCGTCCAGGCCAGCCTGCACACCTACGACGGCAGCGGAAAGGATACGACGGTCGCCGTGGCCGAATCGGCCGACGAGGTGGCGGCCGTAATCGCAGAGCTGGAGGAAGAGATGCAGGAGGCGGCCAACAAGCTCGAGTTCGAGCGCGCGGCCCTGCTGCGCGACCAGATCAACTCGCTCAAGTCAGGCGATTACAAGATCAGCGGCCGGAAGGAGGCTGCCTACGGTCGCAAGCCCGCGCGGAAAAAGAAATAGCCCATGGGGGCGGGACTATCAGTCCCGCGAGGAGACGTCGACGACCCCCGGGTCTGCTCGTATTATCGGGTGAAAGTGGGCGGCCTGCTTGCAGGCGCAATTGGCGCGAGCTGGTGTGTTTGTCTAATGTGGTTCTGGACAACCAAGCTACGGTAGGCTGCCTGCTTGCAGGCGCGGATACGGCGCGAGCCAGCTCGCTGGCCCACGAAAAACTGATTTTGCAAACACACCTTAGCTCGCTGGCCTACAGGAGCGATGCGTGACTGATGGTCCCGCCTCCAAGGTCGCCTGCCCGATCACTCCGGCAGCGAATCGTCACTCCCGCTGCTCTGGCGGCATTCGTTCATGACGCGCAGCCAGATCTCGCGCAGGTCGAACAGCCGGGGCATCGCGTATTCGCGATAACGCATGGCGAGCGGAGTCGTGGCCACGTCGGGTTGGCTGAGTCGAGCGAGGGTCAGATTGAGCTCGCGCAGCGCCCGCTTGAAGAGGCACACGGCAAGTGTGTAGTCGCCCATCTCGAGAGCCTGGACGGCCTGCAACGCCAGTTCATTGCCGCGATAAAGCAGGGCCTGGAGGGTGATGCCGAGGGCGACCGGCACGCGGTCGGGCTGGGCGGCCACGCGCTCCCAGTGGGCCAGCAGGCTCACGTAGAGGGCGCGGGTGGAAATATAGACCGGGTTGCGATGCAGGGTGTAGGGATCCCAATCGCCATCGAAGGCCTCATCGGCCTCTTCATCCTTGGCTTCGTCGTCCGCGAGACTCTCGGGGGTCTCGGCCAGTTCCCAGCCCATGCGCCGGGCCGCCTCGTCGACCCGATCAACCGCTTCGGGCAGCTGGTCGTAATGCTTGATGTAATCGCGAACGGCCGCCTCCTGGGTGTCCAAATATTTTTGCCAATCCAGCTCGGTCCAGGCGAGCTCGCCGCGGTCTTCCCAATCGTTATCGAACAACCCGTCGGAATCAGAATTGGTCATGTAATGAAGACGCCTTGCGGCGTCAGCCCAGATAGTGCTTAGACCATGCCCGCTGGCAAATATAATTCCGGGTGCGCGTTTGGGGTGTAGGGCCGGCGCCAGGGAGTGTTTGCAGACCAACTTTAGGTCAATTTAGCCTCGGTGGGCCAGCCTGCTTGCAGGCGCGGATTTGGCGCGAGCCAGCTCGCTGGCCCACGAAAAACCCCAATTTGCTAAGGCTCACCAGTCGCCGGGCCGCAAAGGTCCGCCGGCAAGCACCAACCCTACAAAGTGTTGAAGCGGGCCACATCCCGCGTTTTCCTGCCGGGCATGTCGGAAGTGCATTATGCCACGGTCTTTTTCACAGGGCACGTGCAGGGCGTGGGATTTCGCTACCAAGCCCTGCAGGTGGCCAAGGGGTTTGAGGTTTCAGGCTTCGCCATGAACCTGCCGGACGGGCGCGTGCAACTTGAGGTGGAGGGTGCGGCGCAAGAGGTGCGCGATTTCATTATTGCCGTCCACGAACGGATGGAGGGTTATGTGCGCAAGGTCGAACAGACTGAAACACAACGGGCCGCGCAGTTTCAGGGTTTTTCCATCCGTTGAGTCCGTCTTACGAGGCCCCTTGGGCCGTTGAGCTGGTTGATTTCACCAAAAGTTTTCGCCCGCCATGGCAGCGGGCGCGATCGGTTGCTGTGCAGGCTCTTTCACTGCGGCTTGCCCCGGGGCAGGTGCTGGGACTGTTTGGCCCCAATGGTTCCGGCAAGAGCACCACCCTCAAGGCGCTGGCGGGGCTGCTCAAGCCGTCGGCCGGCGAGTGCCGCGTCTTCGGCCATGCCGCGGGTAGTG
>JBKJRX010000027.1:0-4605 GCA_046593155.1 Lacunisphaera sp. | reverse complement strand
GCCGCTGGTGCCAGGGCAACCTGCAGCACAGCTGGTTGCTGTTCACCCGTGGCTTTCATGCGGTCAACCGGGTGCATTTGCTGATGGGTATCATGGGTTATGTGGCTTCGCCGTTGTGGATGCTGTTTCTGCTGATCAGCAGCATCCACACGTTCCGCGAAGTGGTGGCGGGCAGTTATCACAACTACCACGCGGAGGCCTACACGTCGTTCTTCGGCTACACCCTGGAGGTCCCGGAGGCGTTCGCTTTGTTTTTGTTCACCCTGCTGCTGCTGTTTCTGCCGAAGATCATCAGCGTAATCATCACGATAAAAGATCGACAGAGCGAGGGCTACGGCGGGTCTTTCCGCCTCATGGCCAGCGCGATTCTCGAGGTGGCGGTGTCCACGTTGCTCGCGCCCATCAACATGGTGTTCAACACGAAGTTTGTGCTCTTCATTTTGCTGGGGCAGGGCGTCGCCTGGGTGACGCAGCGGCGCGAGGCGAGCGAGGACATGGACTGGAGCGAGGCGATCATCACCCATGCCGGCCAGATGGCGTTCGGCCTGGTGTGGGGTGTGTCCGCCTTCATTTTGGTCCCCTCATTTTTCTGGTGGCTGAGCCCGGTGCTGGCGGGATTGGTCCTGTCGGCGCCGTTGTCCATTTTTCTGGGCAAGGCCAGCTTCGGCCGGCGCGCCCGGGAATTGGGCCTCTTCCTCACTCCGGAGGAAACGCAGCCGCCCCAGGAACTCATCCGCCTGCAGCGGCACCTCGAGGAATGCTACCGGCACATGCAGCCGATCCCGCAGTTACGCGCCGACTACGGCCTGCTCCAGGCGGTGCTCGATCCCTACGTGAACGCCGCGCATGTGTCGCTTCTGCGGCAACGGCAGGGCAGCCACGCGGTGCGGTCCTATTTTGTGGAGTTGCGCAAGAAACTCCTCGCGGCGGGGCCGGCCAACCTCACCCACCGCGAGAAAATGGCGCTGCTGCTCGATGCCGAGTCGATGATCTGGCTGCATGAGCAGTTGTGGAAGCAACCAGCGGAACAGCTCTCCGAGTGGTGGCGGCTGGCGATGCGCCAATACAACGTGCTGACGGCCACTCCGGTGACCGCGTTGTATCGCTAAGACGTGTTTTAGAATCTGCCTGTCATTCTGAGCGTAGCGAAGAATCCAGCATGAATCACGCCGGTGGTCAGGCTGATGGATTCTTGACTTCGTTCAGAATGACAGGTTGTGGGCGTGGTGGCGGCTGAAAGCGCTGGTGGCGCCAAAGTTTCCGCGAAGACGCATCACCGTCCAATAACTAGCGCACGTTGCCGTAGGCGCTGACGATGACGTCCTGCCCGGAGATGGCCTGGCCGAAGAGGCGAAAGGCGGCATTGGCGGGTTGGCCGGTGGTGGGTGGCTTAAGATATACGCGATAGCGCCGGCCGGCGGCGATGGTCTCCAGGCGCGCGGCGAAGTCACCACTGGTCGGTTGCACGCGGGTGAAGTTGATTTTCACGTCAGCGCTGACCTCAAGGTCGATGGCCTTCTCGGTGGCGGGCTCGTTTAATTGCCAAGCCACGCTGCGCGGGGTGAGGGTGACCAGTTCCGGGACTTCGATCCGCACGAGCAGACGCACGGGTTCGGGGCTTTCATCGGTCACGACCTTGATCCGACGCTCATAGAGCCCGAGACGGTCCCCGACGGTAAAGCTGGTCTTGATGACGCCGGTCGCACCGGGCGCATAAACCTGCCGGTCCGCGGAGGCATCCAGGCAATCGCAATTGCTCTCCACCTCGAGAATCGTGACCGGTTGGCGGCTCGTGTTGGTGAACTCGAAGGTGGCGTCCTGCGTGGATTGGAAAGGCGCGGTGGTGAAGGTAAGGGTCTGGACCTTCCATTCCAGGGCGGCCGCGGACAGCGGGGCGCCGGCGAGGAGACCGCAGAGCAGGAGACGGCGCAGCGACATCGCAAACTGGACAGCCCGCGGCGGTTCAGGCGCCGCTGGCGAGTTGCTTCAAGGCTTCGGCCACTTGGGCGAAGCCATTTTTAAAGGCAGGAAGAGCGGCCTCCGCCGCGGCCAGATTACTGGCCTTGCCGTGCGCCTCGATTTCCTGGGCGAGCCGGGCAAAGTCTTCGGCACCGAAATTTCCCGAGCTGCCTTTGATGCTATGGGCGGCACGCACGACCAAGGTGATGTCCTGACGGGCGAGCGCCTCTTCCAATTGGACCAGCTGTTTCGGCGTATCCGTCAGGTATATCGCGATAAGTTCGCGCAGGAATTCCGAGTCACCCTCGGGACTTAGGTCTCGTAACGCTTGGATGGCGTCGGGATTTAGTATGGGGCCGTTCGACATTGAGGAGTGCTGGAATTAACAACGCATAAGCCATTTATGGCAATAGCGGGCGCATAGGGCAAGTAGCTCATTTTATGATGCATCATGTAATCCGTATACGTTGATAATCTACTTGCACGAGAGCTTGGTGCGCTCTTTCTTACCAGCATATGGCAAAATCCTTTGTTTTCTCCTCCGAGTCCGTGGGCGAAGGGCATCCCGACAAAGTCGCGGATCTCATCTCCGACAGCGTGCTGGACGCCTGCTTGGCGCAGGACCGCACCAGCCGCGTGGCTTGCGAGACCATGGTGAAATCCAACATGGTCATCCTCGCGGGTGAAATTACCACGAGGGCCAAACTCAACTACGAAGCCATCGTCCGCGCGGCCATCCGCGAGATCGGCTACGTGAACAAGGACGACGTGTTTCACGCCGACTCCGTTTTCATCAACAATTATCTGACCGCCCAATCGCCCGATATCGCCCAGGGCGTCGACGCCAGGAAGGTCAAGGGCAAGAAGACCGCCGAGCAGGGCGCCGGCGATCAGGGCCTGATGTTCGGTTATGCCTGCACCGAGACACCCGAACTCATGCCGACACCGGTCATGTTCGCCCACCGCCTTGGCCGCAAGCTCACCCAGCTCCGCAAGAGCGGCAAAGTCGACTGGCTGCGCCCAGACGCGAAGTCCCAGGTTTCCATCCGCTACGAGAACGACAAACCGGTCTCCGTGGAGAACGTCGTCATCTCCACGCAGCACACCGAGGATGTTTCGCACAAGCAGATCGAAAGCTACCTTATCGAGAACGTCATCCGGAAGGTCATCCCGGCCCGTATGCTGACGAAGAAAACCCAGTTCCTGATCAACCCCACCGGCCGCTTTGTCATCGGTGGCCCGCAGGGCGATTCCGGTCTCACTGGCCGCAAGATCATCGTCGACACCTACGGCGGCTGGGGGCGTCACGGTGGCGGCGCCTTCTCGGGCAAGGATCCGTCCAAGGTCGATCGTTCCGCGGCCTACATGTGCCGCTGGGTCGCCAAGAACATCGTGGCCTCCGGCCTCGCCGACCTCGCCGAGTTGCAGGTCGCCTACGCCATCGGCCATCCCGAGCCGGTCAGCGTCTACGTTGACACCATGGGCACCGGCAAGGTGCGCGATGAGAAGATCGCCAAGGCGGTCACCAAGGTCTTCGGCTTCAAGCCGGCCGACATCACCCGCCAGCTCAACCTGCTGCGCCCGATTTACCGCCAGACCACCAACTACGGCCACTTTGGCAAGGCCGGCCTTCCGTGGGAGCTGACTAACAAGGTAGCCGCCCTCCGCGCCGCCGTTAAGTAACCGTCATCCGCAAACATCACCAGCATTATGGCTACCACCACCACCACCCAAGCCGCCGATTTCAAGGTCAAGGACATCACCCTGGCCGACTGGGGCCGCAAGGAAATCTCCGTCGCCGAGCATGAAATGCCCGGCCTCGTCTCCGTTCGCAAGAAGTTCGGTCCGAGCAAGCCGCTCAAGGACGTGCGCATCACCGGTTCGTTGCACATGACGATCCAGACCGCCGTTCTCATCGAGACGCTGAAGGAGCTCGGTGCCGATGTGCGCTGGGCCTCCTGCAACATCTTCTCGACGCAGGACCACGCCGCCGCGGCCATCGCCAAGACGGGCACGCCCGTCTTCGCCTGGAAGGGCGAGACGCTCGAGGAATACTGGGACCTCACGCTTGAGGCCGTCACCTTCCCGGGTGGCAAGGGTCCGCAACTCGTCGTCGACGACGGCGGCGATGTCACTCTGCTCATCCACAAGGGCTGCGAACTCGAAGAGGGCAGCGACTGGGTCAACACCCCGTCCACTTCCCACGAGGAGCAGGTCATCAAGAACGTCCTGAAGCGCGTCCATAAGGAGGATCCGCTCAAGTGGACGACGATCGCCCGGGAATGGCGCGGTGTCTCCGAGGAGACGACCACCGGCGTTCACCGCCTTTACCAGATGCTGGAGAAGGGCAAGCTCCGCGTGCCGGCCATCAACGTCAACGACTCGGTCACCAAGTCGAAATTCGACAATCTCTACGGCTGCCGCGAGTCGCTCGCTGACGGCCTGAAGCGCGCCACCGACGTCATGATCGCCGGCAAGGTCGCCTGCGTCTGTGGTTACGGCGACGTCGGCAAGGGCTCGGCGTTTTCGCTCAAGGGCTTCGGCGCCCGCGTCATCGTCACCGAGATCGACCCCATCAACGCCCTGCAGGCCGCGATGGAGGGCTTCGAGGTCAACACGATCGAGTCCACGCTTGGCACGGCCGAC
>JBKJRX010000340.1:0-10809 GCA_046593155.1 Lacunisphaera sp. | reverse complement strand
ATGGTTCCTGGGTTGTGGTTAAAGCTGCTGCGGACCTCGAACACGACGCCGTATTTCTTGGCGAACTCGACCGAGCGGGACTGCATGACCTTCGAGCCGAGGCTGGCGAGCTCGAGCATCTCGTCGTAGCTGATCTCGTCGATCTTTTGCGCGGTCTTAACGATGCGCGGATCGGCAGTGTAGACGCCGTCGACGTCGGTGTAGATCTCGCACTTGTCGGCCTTGCACGCCGCCGCGAGCGCGATGGCGGTCAGATCGGAGCCGCCGCGACCGAGCGTGGTAATCTGGCCGGCCTCATTAATTCCTTGAAAGCCGGCGACGATGACGACCTTGCCGGCCTTGAGGTCGCTGAGGATGCCCTTGGGCACGATCTGCTTGATCTTCGCCTTGGTGAACACCTGGTCGGTGAGAATGCCCGCCTGCGCACCGGTGTAGGAGACGGCCGGCACGCCGATTGCGTGGAGCGCCATGGCGGTCAGAGCGATGGTCTCCTGTTCACCGATGGCCAGCAGCATGTCCATCTCTCGGGTGTCCGGCCGGTCATTGATGGCCTTGGCGCGGGCAATGAGCTCATTGGTCACACCCGACCGGGCGGACACCACGACAATCAGCCCATGTCCCTGCGCCTGCGTCCTGCGGATGCGCTGGGCCACATTCTTGATGCGGTCGACATCGCCCACCGAAGTGCCGCCGTATTTCTGAACAATGAGAGCCATGGAAAGAGTCGCGTTAAATGGCTCAGCCGGACGGTCTTTGGCAAGACACGAGTGCGGCCCGCGCGTCATAACCCCGTGCCGCTAGCCACTTGCGGCTGTAGAGCGGGATCGCTGATCCCGCCATTGCTACCCGCTAAATTGCCAATGGCTAACGCGCCGGGTATAGACCCAAAAGCTCACCGAAGAATGCGTGGACGTTCTTCTTAAACCTCTCCAAGGGCCAAATACTAGCTTCCTTACCGCTCGAAGCGGATTGCTTGCTTTATAAGTAGTCAGCCCCGCTCAGAGGGGCCCAATATTTTCCACGCCATAAAATATAGGCTGTAAGCGTATTCAAAAGCTTATGCTGCTCTTCTGTGGGCTTGAACCCTGCGCGGTGCGCATTTTTTGCAAGATCGTGAAACTTCAAAACAAACTCGTGATTTGGCCGAAGCTTGATCGCTTCCCGCTTAATAATCAGCCCCTTTAGTAAATTCTCGACTGCTAGCCCATACAGCATGATCGCCACACGAGAAGACTGCCGGACTTGATGATCCCACAACTCCTTTCCTTTAAGCACACGAGAATGTGACCGCGGCTTTATGCGCAAGAATTTTTTAAGCAGGCGTTCTGTTCGGACTTCTCTTACGATTCCCCTTATTTCTCGCTTTTGGGCGGCGATTATTCCTTCAGCCAAGAGATCTGCCGCAAAAAGCATCTCGCGTGCAGAAATCTTCCACGCACTGGGATCTTCCGTAAGGAACGCATAGTTCTTTAAATCCAATCCCCGACACAGTTCCTCAAACTCAGCAGGGGTGAGTGGCCTATTGTCATCCCGTATGCCGCTAGGTTTGGTCACGCTGGCGGCTTCTTAGCGAACTTGCTCTCTGTGCCGTTGAGCAGCCGTTTGATGTTTTCGCGGTGCCGCACGATGACGAACAAACCGATGACCGTGACCGCGATGTTCAGCGGCAGCGGGTTCCCGCGAATCCAGCTGGCGGCCGGCACGGCCACCGCCGCGAGGATCGAACCGAGCGATACATAGCGAGTCGCGTAGAAAGTGATGAGCCACACCAGCGCGCCGATCAGGCAGGAGACCGGCATAAGCACGAGCACCCCGCCGGCCGCCGTGGCGACGCCCTTGCCGCCCTTAAATTTGGTGAAGATCGAAAAGGAATGCCCCAGCACGGCTCCGATGACGCCGGCCAGGCCGAGCAGGCGCCAGTCGTCCCCGTGGATCACGGCGGCGCCGTTGCCATTCTGAAGGTCGACCGCCACACTCAGGCTGGTCCAGGCCAGCAAGCTCCACGAGGACGCAATGGCCCCCTTGAGCACATCGAGGCCGAAGACCATATTGCCAGCCTTCCGGCCCTTGGCGCCGAACTTTTCGCCGAGCACCCGCTTGACGTTCGTCGCACCCGGGTTGCCGCTACCCTCCTTGAAAATATCAACGCCGTGCGCCCGGGCTACGATGGCGCCGAACGGCAGCGACCCGAGCAGATATCCGATGAGGGCTGAGGCGAATAACCAGACGTAAAACATCAGAGTTTGACCACCACAGCCTGCTTGATGGCGCGATGGCTGGTCAACTCCTTAAGGGCCGCCTCCGAGGGAACACTGTCCAGATTCAAAACGCACAGGGCCGTGCCGCCGGCGTTGTTGCGGCTCAGTGACATGGCGGCGATGTTCACCTGATCGCGGCCCATCAGCGTGCCGACCATGCCGATGATGCCCGGCTCGTCGTGGTTCTCGTAGATCAGCAGGGCGCCGGCCGGTGCGGCCTCGACCTCGCGGTCGTTGAGCGCAATCAGGCGCGGAGCGTTGGCCTTGCCGATGAGCGTGCCGGCGGCGCTGACGCTGGTGCCGTCGGCCGCGATCGCCTTCACTTCCATCAACTCGGTGTAGTCGGTGTCGGCCGTGGACTTGATGACCTCGGCCTTCACGCCGAGGCGCTCGAGGTTCAGCGGGGCGTTGACGTAATTGACACTCTCACCACTGATGCGGCGGAGGTAACCGCGCTGGATGGAACGTGTGACCGCGGTGGCGTCGAGGTCCACCATCTTGCCCCAATAGGTGATGCGCAACGTGACGACCGGGCCGGGGACGATCTGCTGGACGAGTGTGCCGAGCTTGGCGCCGAGTTCGAGATAAGGCCCCAGCACCTTCAGTTGCGCCGCATCGATCGTGGGCATGTTGACGGCATTGCGAATGACCCCGCCGTTGAGCACATCGGTGATCTGTTCGGCGACTTCCACCCCCACCGCGTCCTGCGCCTCGGCCGTCGATGCCCCGAGGTGCGGTGTGAGGATGACATTCGGCAGCGTGCGCAGTTCGTTGTCCTTGGCCAGCGGCTCCTCCTCGAATACGTCGAGGCCGGCGGCGGCAACCTGGCCGGATTTGAGTGCAGCGACGAGGGCGGACTCCTTGATGATGCCACCGCGCGCGCAATTGAAAATGCGCACGCCTTTCTTCGTCTTCGCGAAGGCCGCCTCGTCGATCATGTATTTCGTCTGGTCGGTCAGCGGCATATGGACCGTGATGTAGTCGGATTGCTTCAGCAACTCGTCGAGCGTGACGCCTTCCACCTGGATGGCCTTGGCGCGACTGGGCGCCAGGTAGGGATCATAGGCCAGCACACGCATGCCGAAAGCCTGGGCGCGCTTCGCCACCTCGGCGCCGATGCGACCGAGGCCGACGATGCCGAGCGTCTTCTTGAAAAGCTCAATGCCGGAGAAGCTCTTGCGATCCCACTGCCCTGCTTTCATCGACGCAGCGGCCTGCGGCACGGGGCGCGCGCCGCACAGGATGTGGGTGAATGTCAGCTCGGCGGTCGCCACTGTGTTGCCCGAGGGCGTGTTCATCACGATGACGCCCCGCTCGGTGGCGGCCTCGACGTCCACGTTGTCCACGCCGACCCCGGCGCGGCCCACGACCTTCAGCAACGGTGCGGCAGCCAACACCTCCGCGGTGATCTTCGTCTCGGAACGCACGGCGATGGCGTGCACGTCCTTCACCAGCTCCAGCAACTTCGCCGGCGGCGTATTGTAGGCCTCGACTACTTCGAAGCCGGGCTGGGCCCGGAAATAAGCGACACCAGACGGTGAGATTTTGTCCGCGACCAGAATCTTCATGGGTTTGGCCAAGAAGCCGGGCCGGGCACCGGAACGCAACCCTCGGGCCGGAATTGCCCTAGATTTATGACTCGGGTTGGTAGGGCGCGGACTCCGTTCCGCGCCGGATCGGCGGGCAGCGGAGTGCCCGCCCTACCCTCACGCCGCCAGCACCGGGTAATCGGTGTAGCCGCGCGCATCGCCGCCGTAAAACGTGGCCGGCATCGGCACGTTCAGCGCGGCCCCTACCTGGAGCCGGCGCGGCAGATCGGGATTGGCGATGAAGAGCTTGCCCCACGCCACCGCCTCGGCCTCCCCCGCCGCAATCACAGCCTGCGCGGTGGTGACAGCAAAACCGTCATTCACAATATAGACGCCACCGAAGGCGCGTTTGAGTTCGGGACCAAACCGGTGGCCATCGAGCGACTCACGCGCACAGAGGAACGCGAGTTTCCGCCGACCCAGTTCGGCTGCGAGATAACCGAACGTCGCCCCGGGATCGCGGTCCTTGATGCCGTGCGAACCGCCGCGCGGCGCGATATGGTAACCAACCCGGTCAGCGCCCCACACCGAAATCACGGCGTCGGTCACCTCCAAGGCCAGGCGTGCGCGGTTTTCGACCGAGCCGCCGTATTCGTCGGTCCGTTGGTTGGAGCCGTCCTGCAAAAACTGGTCAAGCAGGTAGCCGTTGGCACCGTGGATCTCGACGCCGTCGAAGCCGGCGCGCAAAGCGTTCACCGCACCGAGCCGGTAGGCCGCCACGACCCGCGGGATCTCAGTCCCTTCGAGCGCGCGCGGAGGGACGTGGAGCTTGTGCGGGCGGATCATGCTGACATGACCCGTCGCGGCGATCGCACTGGGCGCCACCGGCAAGGCACCGTTCAGATAAACCGGATCCGACACGCGACCCACGTGCCACAATTGCAGAACGATCCGCCCGCCGGCGGCGTGAACCGCCTGCGTGACCTTGGTCCAACCCACCACGTGCTCCTCCGACCAGATGCCAGGCGTGTCGGGATAGCCGACGCCCATCGGGTCAACCGAGGTGGCCTCGGTCAGGATCAGGCCCGCCGAGGCGCGCTGCACATAATACTCCACCATGAGATCGGTTGGCACGCGCCCGGCGCCGGCGCGGCACCGCGTGAGCGGCGCCATGATGATGCGGTTCGGCAGCGTGAGCGCGCCAACCTGAAGTGGAGTGTGCAAGAGGGACATGGCCTTGCCATATAGTCAGGTCCCTTTCTTACGCAAACGGCCGGATTCCCATTCTGTAAATGTAGGGCCGGTGCTTGCCGCCGGGCCGGGAATGTTCGCCGGCAAGCGGCGACTATTGCGGCTACATGATGGCATGGTAGGAACCGTTGCCCTCAACGGCCCTGCAAAGGCGCTTGGGGGCCCGTCTTTATTTCCCCCAGCCCGTGTAATGCGCGCCAAAGCCCATGCGATACGCCCAGTCCGCGATGGTCTTGGAAACCGGCGACGTGCCACTGGAGCCGCCATGGCCGGCGTTGGATTCGATGTGGATGAGCACCGGGCCGGCGCCCGGCGCAACCGCCTGCTGCATAGCCGCGGTGTATTTATAGGAGTGCGCCGGGAACACCCGGTCGTCGTGGTCGCCTGTCGTCACGAGTATCGCGGGATATTTCGCACCCTTCTTCACGGTGTGCAGCGGCGAATAGGCCGCGAGATACTTGAAGCCCTCGGGCGTATCCGAGTTGCCGTAATCCGATGCCCAACCGGCGCCGACCGTGAATTTATGGTAGCGCAACATATCCATCACCCCGACCGCGGGCACAGCCGCGGCGGCGAGGTCAGGTCGCTGGTTAAGCACGGCGCCCAGCAGCAGGCCACCATTGGAGCGACCATCCAGCACGATCTTTTTGTGCGTGGTGTAGTTCTGGGCCACGAGCCAGTCGGCGGCCGCAATGTAGTCGTCATAGACGTTCTGCTTGCGCTCCTTGGTGCCGGCCTGATGCCAGTCCTTGCCGTATTCACCACCGCCGCGCAGGTTGGCCATCGCGTAAACGCCCCCGCCCTCGATCCAGACGAGCGGCGGCACCGCAAACTGCGGTTCCATCACGACATTGAACCCACCGTAACCGTAGAGCCAGGTCGGTGCCGATCCGTCGAGCTTCAGGCCCTTCTTGTGAATGAGGAACAACGGAATCTTCGTGCCATCCTTCGAAGAATAAAAAAACTGCCTCGTTTCATACTGCGCCGTGTCGAATTTGATCACTGTCTCGTGGTGCGTCGTGGTTACGGCGGTCGCGAGATCATGCCGCAGGATCATGCCCGGCGTGAGAAACGAGGAGTAGCCGACAAACAGTTCCGTGTCCTTGAACTTGCCCGACACGCTGCTGACCACCCCGAGACCCGGCAGCGGAATCGTGCCGGCCGGCCGCCCCTCCAGGTCGAACAACGCAATCCGACCCACGACATCATGCATGTAGGTCACGACCAGCTTGCCCGCGGAGATGCGGATGCCGCTGATCGGGTCGGCGGCCTGGGCCAGCACCGTCGCGGGGCTCTGAGGAGCATCAAGGTCATGGCGCACCACCCGCCGGCGCGAAGCATTGTCGTCGGTGGCGAAATAAAACGTGCGGCCGACGTTCCCGAGAAACTGATAATCGCTCGCAAACTGGTCGATGAGCTTCACGAGCTGGCCTTCGAACGACGGTTTGTGCGTTTCGCCGAGATCGAGGTAATAGATGCTATTGCCCAGCTTGCCGGGCTGCGAAACCGAGATGATCAGGAAGCGCCCGTCGGACGACACCACGCCGCTGGGAAACCAGGTGGGCTGCTCCGGCAGCGCAAACACCAGCCGGTCCTCGTTCTGCGGCGTGCCGACCCGGTGGTAATACAGCTGCCGGTTCTCAAGCTTGGTGAACACCTTCGGGTCACCGCCGGCGGGCTCGCGGTAGCGCGAGTAGAAAAAGCCCTTCGCGTCATGCGTCCAGCTCAGACCGGTGAACTTCGCCCACTTCACCGAATCGGTCGCATCCTGCCCGGTGGCAACCTCGCGCAACCGCAGTTCGCGCCAGTCGGAGCCGCCGGTCGCCAGGCCGTAGCCCAGCCATTTGCCATCCGGTGAAGGCGAAGTAAGCGCCACAGCCACCGTGCCGTCCGTCGACAACGTGTTGGGATCGATCAGCAGCCGCTCCTGTCCGCGCAGGCCATCGGTCACATAAAGCGGCGACTGGTTCTGCAGGCCGTCGTTCTTGGTGTAGAAATACCAGTTGGCCTCCTTGAACGGCAGCCCTGTGCGCGGGTAGTTCCACAGCTCGGTCAACCGCTGCCTGATGCGCGCGCGCTCGGGGAACTGCTCCACGACGGAGTCCGTCAGGGCGTTCTGCGCGGCCACCCAGGCCTTGGTGTCGGCGGAGTCGAGTTCCTCCAGCCAGCGATAGGGATCGGCCACGTTGGTGCCGTGGTAATTGTCGGTGTGGTCGACGGTCTTGCTGGGGGGATAACTGAGGGCCGCGAGCGCCAGGACCGGCGCGAAGGCCACGAGGGAAAGGCGCGCAATTTTTAGCATCAGCCCAAAAAAAGACCGAAATCCGGCGCGTGCAAGCCTGCGCACCGCCACAGCGATGAGTTGCACCCCACGCGCGGCCAACTACGCTGCCGGCGTGTCTTCTCCGCTGCTCCGTCCCCTCCTTGCGTTGTTTGCCCTGTCGCTGCTGGCCGCCCCGGTTCGCGCCACTCCCGACAAATGGATCGCCGAGATCGAGCGGTTCATCGCAGCGGACACCACGCAATCTCCACCACCGAACGCCGTCGTGTTCGTCGGCAGTTCCTCCATCCGCCTGTGGGCGACGCTCGCCGAAGATTTCCCCGGCGTGACCACGATCAACCGCGGCTTCGGCGGCTCCGAACTGGCGGACAGCGTGTTTTACGCCGACCGCATCGTGATTCCCTACCGGCCTCGGCTCGTGGTCCTGTATGCCGGGGAGAATGATCTCAACGCCGGGAAAAATCCGGAGGCCGTTCTCGCGGACTTCCAGGCGTTTCGCACCAAGGTTCACGCGGCCCTGCCCAAGACGAGAATCATCTTCCTCGCCATCAAGGAGAGCCCGGTGCGCGCCAAAATCCGCGCGCAGGTGATTGCGGCCAACAAGCTCATCGCGGCCGACTGCGCAATCGATACCCGCTGCACCTTTGTCGATGTCGCCACGCCGCTGCTTGCTGCCGGGGGTGGCTACCGCCCCGAGTTGTTCCGCGGCGACCAGCTGCACCTGCTGCCCGCCGGCTATGCCATCTGGACCAAAGTTCTCGCGCCCTATCTTACCAAGCCATGAACCTCCCTTCCGCCGAACGCCTGCGCCAGCAGATCGCCTTCATCACCGAAGTCGACAAACTCAAGGAGGTCTACCGCCAGACCATCGTGACCCAGAGCCGCCGCGCCGAGAACAGCGCCGAGCACTCCTGGCATTTCGCGCTCATGATCATCGTGCTGGCGGAACATTCCGACCACCAGCCGCTCGATGTGCTCCGCATCCTCAAAATGGTGCTCATTCACGACCTCGTGGAAATCGACGCCGGTGACACTTTTGCCTACGACGTGAAAAACATGGCCGACCAGCATGAGCGCGAGGCCAAAGCCGCCACGCGCATCTTCGGACTGCTGCCCGCGGACCAGACCGAAGAATTCCGCGCACTCTGGGACGAATTCGAGGCGCAGCAGACCCCCGAGGCCAGATTCGCCGCCGCCTGCGACCGGTTTCACCCGATGCTGCTCAACTGCCTGACCGACGGCCATGCCTGGCAGAAACACGGAGTCACTCATGATCGCGTGCTGGCCCGCAATGCTCATATCGCCGCTGGCTCGCAAGCCATCTGGGAATACGCGGTGCGGATGATTGATGAGGCCGTGGCTGCCGGCCATCTGGCAAAAACGAAACTGTAGGGCGGGATCACCTGATCCCGCCTCGACCAGCATATCGGTTTCGCAAGAAGGCGGGATACGGTGATCCCGCCCTACAGATTCATACTGTCAGTATTTTTTGCCCCTCCCTAAGGCCGGCAGGCCCGTATCCTGTTCTCCTGCCCCGCGTCGTCCCTCCAGCCCCCGCTGGTCCCTCATATCCCCACCCCGCCCGCTTATGACCTCCCTGCCGCGACTTGCCTGTCTGCTGCTCATCATTGCCCCGATGCTGTGCGCCGCGCTGCCCGCCGACTGGATCGACCCCGAGACCGGCCATCGCATCATCCGGCTCTCACCCGACACCGGCGGCACCAGCCTCTATTTCCACCAGCGCGGTTACACGCCCGAAGGCGACAAGCTCGTGATCCGGTCCGGGGGTGGGATCACCACCGTCGATTTGAGCACGCTGGGCGCTTCGCAGCCCAAGGTTGAACTCGTGCTGCCCGGCGCCAGCCCCATCGCCACCGCCTGGCGCACCCGCGAGGCCTATTATGTGGACCGCGCCCGCGGCGCCCTGATGGCTGTGCATCTCGACACCAAGGCCGTGCGCGAGGTCGTCAAGCTTCCTGCCCAGGCCACGGGCGGACAGTTCGCACTTAATTGTGACGAGTCGCTCCTCGTCGGCATTGGCCCTGATCCGGACGGCAAGGTCATCCCGCGCACGCCGCCGCCGGATGGCATGGGCGGCACCCTTGAGGCCAACTGGGCCCGCGGCACGCCGAAGATGATCTTCACCATCAGCGTCAAAACCGGTGAGTTCAAAGTCATCCACCGCGAGAACGACTGGACCAACCACCTGCAGTGTTCGCCGACCGACCCGCAGCAGATCCTCTTTTGCCACGAGGGACCGTGGCACTTCAATGACCGCACCTGGACCGTCCGTGCCGACGACGGCAAACCCGCCCGCCTCCTTCACGAACGCACCATGAACATGGAAATCGAGGGCCACGAATTCTTCAGTCACGATGGCCGGACCGTCTGGTATGACCTGCAGACGCCCCGCAGCACCGTGTTCTGGCTCGCCGGCGTCAACCTCGAGACCGGCCGCCGCACCTGGTATAATCTCAAGCGTGAGGAGTGGTCCGTGCACTACAACATCTCGCCCGATGGCCAGCTCTTCGCCGGCGATGGTGGTTATCCCGGCAGTGTCGCCGCCCGCGGGCCCGACGGCGAGACCATCGACCCGCCGGCCCAGGGCCAGTGGATCTACCTCTTCCGGCCCGCCACGGTCCGGGGCAACTCGTTCCGCGATAAGCGCGACCTGATCGACACCGGCTTCTTCAAGTCCGAGCGCCTCGTCAACATGGCGAAGCACAACTACAGCAAAACCACCGGCGTCGAGCCCAACCTCACCTTTACGCCTGATGGCAAATGGATTATATTCAGTGGCAACTTCGACAGCCCGCAGGTCGACGGCAAGCACGTCACCCACGTCTACGCTGTCGAGCTCACCAAGGCGAAATAGCCCCTCTCTCCATGCGCTTCCTGCCCCGCCTGCTCGCCCTCTTCCTTCCGGTCGCCGCCCTCGCCCAGACTCCGGCGCCGGACCTCGCTTCCAATCCCGCCGCCGCGGTCGCAGGCACCAACCCGGCCCTGCCGACGATCTTCATTGCGGGCGACTCCACCGCCGCGAAAAACAACGGCAACCCCGTCCAGGGTTGGGGCGTGCCGTTCGCGGATTACTTCGACGCCACAAAGGTCAACGTCGTCAACCTCGCGCGCGGCGGCCGCAGCAGCCGCACCTTCCTCACCGATGGCCTGTGGGACCAGTTGCTCGCGCAGGTCAAGGCCGGTGACACCGTCCTCATCCAGTTCGGTCACAATGACGGGAGCCCCGTCAACGAGGACGCCTCGGTGCCCCGCGAGCGCATGCGCGCCCGCGGCTCGCTGCCCGGCCTCGGCGAGGAGTCCGAGGAAATCGACAACGTCCTCACCAAGAAACCCGAGACCGTCCACACCTTCGGCTGGTATGTCCGCAAAATGATCACCGACGTGAAGGCCAAGGGCGCCACGCCCCTCGTGCTCTCGCTCACCGTCCGCAACATGTGGCCGGACGGCAAGGTCGAGCGCGGTTCCGGTA
>JBKJRX010000289.1:0-2945 GCA_046593155.1 Lacunisphaera sp. | reverse complement strand
CCCGGAGGGAAAATTCCATCCGCTCCATCTCCAGCTTGCCCGACTCGATCTTGGAGAAGTCGAGGATGTCGTTGATGATGGTCAGCAGCGCCTCGCCGCTCACCCGGATGGTCTCGGCGTATTCCCGTTGCTCGGCGTCCAACGTTGAATCCAGCAGCAGGCTGGTCATGCCGATGACGCCGTTCATCGGCGTGCGAATCTCGTGGCTCATCATCGCGAGGAACTGGCTTTTCGCCAGGTTGGCCTTTTCGGCCGTGTCCTTGGCCGCGTTCAACTCCTCCTGGACACGCTTGAGGGCGGTGATGTCGACCACGGTGGACAGGTGCTCCTCGCTCCCGTCGGGATGGATGCGGCGCTGGTTGGTGAAGGTCACCCACACGGTGGAGCCGTCCGTGCGCACGTAACGCTTGTCGAGGGAATACTCGTTGACCTCGCCGGACATCATGTGGGCATGCAGCTTCGCCTGCAGCGGCCGATCGTCGGGATGGGTCAGGTTGGTGAAGAACCCGGGCACCTCCACCACATCCCGGCTCAGGCCGCCGATGCGCAGGTGGGCCGCATTGATGTGCCGCTCAGCCGTCCCATCGGGCCGCATAAAGCGCCACGAAATGCCGGTCGGCACCGCCTCGAAGATGAAACGGAACTGCGCTTCCTTGCGGGCAACCTCCTGCTGGACCTGCTTGAGCTCCGTCAAATCGGCGATGGTGGAGACCTCCTGGACGATCCGACCGTCCGGCGCGCGGAAGACCTGCACGGTCAGCAGACCCTTGACCTCGGTGCCATCCTGGCGCTGGTAGCTTTTCTCCAGGCTGAACCGGTCGATCTCGCCCGCCGTGATGCGGGTATATTCGGCGACCTGCTTGGCCCAGTCCTCCGGGTGGGTGATGGCACGGAAGGATTGGTTCAACAAGGCGTCTTCCCGGCTCAGACCGGTCAAACGCAACACGGCATCGTTGACCCAGGATTCACGCTGCTCGCCGTAGGACGTCCAGCTCACCCCCACGGGCAGGGCGTTAAGGATGAACCGGAACTGGGCTTCGCGGCGGGCCAGCTCCTCCCCGGCCCGCTTGCGCTCGGTGACGTCGAGCTGGATGGACATGAAGCCGGTCAGCACCCCGGCCTCGTCCCGCAGGGGCTGCATCTCGAAATCCGTCCAGATCTCCCGCCGGTCCTTGGTGTAGCTGAGCATCTCGCCATGGAAGGGCTGGCCGGCTCGGGCGGCCCCCGCCATATCCACAAGGAGCCGGGCGCTGGTCTTGGGTCCGCGGAGGATGCTGGGCCCGAACTTACCGCGACATTCCTCCAGTGAATAGCCAAAGAGCCGGGTGAAACCCTCGTTGATCCACGTCACCTTGCCGTCCGCATCGGACAGGCCCACGGCATTCACCGTCCGGCTGGCCACCAGGGCAAGGCGGCGCGACTCGGCTTCGGCCTGCCGCAGATTTGCAGTCATCAGGTCGGCCAAGCTCAGGGCCCGCACGCGGGAATTCACCAGCAGGGAGGTCACCACGGTCGCGACCAGGCTCGTCAGGAGACCGGCGCAGAGCACTCCCCACGGCAGCAGCCTATTGCTGGCCTCCAGGAAATCCGGCTTATCGCTCGTCAGCAGCGTCCAATGCTGGCCGTAGATTTCCAGCGGCTGGCTCCTGTGGAAACGCCGCGTCACAGCCAGGCCGGACTTTTGCGCGAACAGGTGGCCATCATCATCGTAAAGCAAATGTTCGAGGCCGGTGGTGCCGCCTTCGAAGATCTCAAAATCCACCTGCACCGCCGCCTCCTCGGTGGCCCCTTCCAGCAATTCGTCGATGCGGATGGGCGCATACACCCAGCCGCGCAGCGCCGCTGATCGCTGCTCCTCGCTGTCCAGATGGGCGCCGGGGGTGTAGACCGGCAGGAACAGCAGGAACCCCGGCACCTCCCGGCGCTCGTAAGTCAACTTGATGCGGCGGGATAGCGTCAGCTGATTCTCCCGCGCGGCCGTTTCGGCCGCGGTCCGCCGGGTCGTGCCCGAGCCGAGGTCGAGCCCCAGCACGCCGGTGTTCTGGTCGCGCGGCTCAATGCTGGTGACCACGTAAAGCCATTCGCTCTGCCCGGTGCGTTCGGCCTTGAACTCCGGCCACCCCTCCCCACGCACCCGCGCCTCGAACGCCTCGAGGTCCGGCCGGCGCACCCGCTCCACGTAGCCCAGCCCCACCAATCCGTAGTCAAAGTGCTCCGTGATGGTGCGGAAATAGCTCGACCACTCCTGCACGGTCACGTGTTCGCTGGCGTCGGAATGCGCCCGGGCCCCATAAAGGATCTGGGCCGTGGCCTGGAACCGCGTGCGGACCAGAGTCTCCAGTCGGGCCGATTGCAGCTCGAAGCGGCCCTGATCCACGCGGTGCACCGCCTTCGCAACCAGCCACCAGGCGATGACCGACATCACGCACCCGACCGCAAACGCCACCAAGGGCAGCAGCCGGCTGCGCTGACGGTTGGGGGTGAGACTCTCCGTTTCAGGCATGCTGGCTATTGCAATTAAAGTGCGCGCCGGAAGCGATGATTTTAAGCGCTTGAACTCAAGATCATCGGAGCTGCCGTGCCAGCCAGTCGGCCGCGGTGCCGTTGGCCGGCTGGGCCAGCAGGGCCCGCAACCGCCCCGCTTGCGCCGCGGTGCGCTCGCGACGCGCGGGATCCTCCAAGCACTCGCGCAATTGCGCCGCCAGCGCTTCCGGTTTGGCCGCGCCCTGAATATACTCGGGATACATTGCCTCCCTCAGCAGGAGGTTCGCGATGCCAATGAATTCCACCTTCACCAGCCACCGGCCGAGAAAATAGGTCAGCGTATCGGTCTTGTAGGTCAGCGCCCCGGGGATGCCGGCCAGCGCGCAATGCATCGACATCGTGCCACTCGCCGTGAGCACGGCGGCCGCGGCCATGGGGGACGGTGGTAGGGCGCGGATTCC
>JBKJRX010000071.1:0-3097 GCA_046593155.1 Lacunisphaera sp. | reverse complement strand
CGCGCCGGCTTTTGAGAGGAACGTCGCGGCCACGTCGCGGTGGACGAGCAGGGTCTCCGCGGCGTTGCACACGCCGGGGCGGGAAACCTTGGCGTTAACGATGAGTTTCTCGGCCATCGCGAGGTCGGCAGCCTTGTCGACATAGACGGCGCAGATGCCGTCATAGTGCTTGATGACCGGGATGCGCGCGGATCTCACGACCGTCTCGATCAGGCCCTTGCCGCCGCGGGGGATGAGGAGGTCGATCAGGCCGACGGATTCGCCGAGCAGGCGCACGGTGTCGCGGTCGGTGACCGGCACGAGTTGCACGGCGTGGGCCGGCAGGCCGGCCTTGGCCAGGCCGCGCGCGAGGGCGGAGGCGATGACGGTATTCGAGCGCAGTGCCTCGGAGCCGCCGCGGAGGATGACAGCGTTGCCGCTCTTGAGGCAGAGGCCGGCGGCATCGACGGTGACGTTCGGCCGTGACTCGTAGATGAAGCCGATGACGCCGAGCGGCACGCGCACCTTGGCGAATTTCAGGCCGTTGGGTTGCGTCCACTCGCGCAGAACCTCGCCGACCGGGTGGGAGAGCTGGGCGACTGCCCGCAGGCCGTCGGCGCATTTGGCGATGCGTTCCGGGGTGAGCGTGAGTCGGTCGAGCAGGGCGGCCGTCTGGTTGTTGGCGCGGGCCGCGGTCACATCGGCGGCGTTGGCGTTGAGCAGGTCCATTTGGGCCGCGATGAGTTCGGCAGCCATCGCGTTGAGCGCGGCGTCGATTTGCGCGGCGGGCGTGCGCGCGAGCGCACGCGCGGCGACACGGGCCTGCGTGCCCAACTGGGTGATGAGCTGTGCGAGGTCGGCCATGTCTCAGTTGTGGGCCAGCGAGCTCGCTCGCGCCGGGAAGGAGCGCGAGCAAGCTCGCTGGCCCACGAATACCGGTTGAGCCACAGTGTTCACTTCGCGGGGAAGAAAGTCCCCACGCGCTGGCCGGCGACGATCTGGTAGACGAGACCGGACTTGCGGCCGCTGGCGATGTTGACCCGGATGCCGGCTTTCACGGCGAGCTGTGCGGCCTGCAGCTTCGTGACCATGCCGCCGGTGGAGACGTGGCCCTTATCCGCGCGGACCAGGCCGGCGACCTCGCTGAAATCCTGCACGACCGGCACGACCTTGCCCTTCGCATCCTGCAGGCCGTCGACGCTCGTGAGAATGATGAGCAGGTCGGCATCGATGAGGATGGCGACCTCGGCGGAGAGGCGGTCATTGTCGCCGAAATTGATCTCCTCGACGGCCACCGAGTCGTTCTCGTTGATGATCGGCACGACATTACCGCGGGAAAGGAGGTGGGTGAGGGTGTTGCGGGCGTTGTGGTGCCGCGTGCGGCTGTCGAGGTCGTTGTGGGTGAGCAGCAACTGCGCGACGTTGAGGCCCTGCTTGGCAAAGGCGCTGGCGTAGGCGTGCATCAGCTGGGACTGGCCGACGGCGGCGCAGGCCTGCTTGCCGGCCAGTTCCCGGGGCTTGGCGTTGAGACCCAGTGTGGCCAGGCCGGCGGCGATGGCGCCGCTGGACACGATGACACACTGGTGGCCGGCCCGGACCAGCGCACCGACCTCGCGGGCCAGGCGCGAAATCTGCCGCCGGCTCAAGCCGATGCCCTTTTCGGTCGATAGGATACCGGAACCGAACTTGAGCACGATGCGCTGGGAACGTTTAGCCATGAAATTTGCAGCGTAATCAGCCGACCTCGCGCAACAAGCCGGAATCCAAACTATGCCTTGAATTGCCTTACCGACCGAAAACCAGATTTATTAGCCACGAAAGAGCACAAAAATCGTTTCTCTCGCAGATGAAGATTTTCCGCGCGCCTATAGGCGCCTTGGGAGTCTTATTCGCCCCCGGGCTTTGGGCTCTTTTGTGGCCAATAATGGCTTGGTTTGGCCGTTGCTACTGCCCGGCTATGACACGTTTAAGATGGCACGGCTTCAGCTATGACACTCCACCACCTTGTCTCAACCGGGGTGCAGGCGTCCCTTTGAACCAACACAAAAATCAACACATCCCCCGATGAACACGAATCCCGCCTCCAACCCTTCCGATCCCAAACGCTGCGCCAACGGTGGTGACTATGTGACGGAAGGCATGGCGGTTCAGCAACAATTGGCTTCCGGCGCGTTGACGCCGGTTCTGTGAGATGGAAGCATCATGCCCCCCATCGTCATGCCGACTGCTGCCGCGTCCCCGCGTATCTTTGAACTGGCCTTGCCGGACCTCGCGCTCGCGCGGGGCGGCGTAGTCCGGTCCCACCGCGCCCGCGGCTGGTGGTGGAGTCGCGAAGGCGACACCCCGGAAAATCCGGAGAAAGACATTCCGACCGTGTTGCTGGTGCACGCCCTGACGGGCAGCGCCGTGGCGGGCGGGAAGGACGGGTGGTGGGATCCGCTCATCGGCCCGGGCAAGGCGCTCGATCCGACGCATTACCGGCTCGTGTGCTTCAACAACCTCGGTTCCTGCTACGGCAGCAGCGGGCCCGGCGTGGAGGGTTTCCCCCCGCAAAAGACCGTGGACCTCACCAGCCTCGATATTTCCCGTGCGATTCTGCTCGGCCTCGACCGGCTCGGCGTCGGCCGCGTGCACCTGACCACCGGCGGTTCGCTTGGTGGTATGGTGACGCTGACCCTCGCCGCGCTCGCGCCGGAGCGCTTCGAGCGCATCCTGCCGTTCGCGACCAGCTTGTCGGCCAGCGCGTGGGTGGTCGGCTGGAACCACGTCGCGCGCCAAATCCTGCGGCTCGACCCGGGTTATCCGGACAACGTTGGCCGCGGCCTCGAGATCGCGCGCCAGCTCGCCATCCTCACCTACCGCGCCGAGCCGGGCCTCGACGCCCGCCAGCCGCGCCCGGCACCCGGCACCGATGCCGGCTATCCCGTGCAGAGTTACCTTGAACACCAGGGCAAGAAGTTGCGCAACCGTTTCGCCGCGCAGGCCTATGAGCTGCAGCTCGCGGCGATGGACCACCACGATTTGCTCCAGCCGCTGCCGGGTGATGCCCAGCCCGCGATCAGCCGGGTGCGCGCGGCGACTCTGGTGGTCGATGTGGACACCGACCAGCTTTTCACCC
>JBKJRX010000021.1:0-6074 GCA_046593155.1 Lacunisphaera sp. | reverse complement strand
GTGGTTCGCACGCGGAACGGTCCGCCGACGAGCGGCGACCCTACATTTCACTGCATCGTTCCGGATGAAGAGGGGTGGCGCGCAGCGTCGGGGTGTAGAGAGGCCCGCCCTACCGTTTATCCACGCTGAACTTGCCTGCACCGGCCGCGAACAGCACCAAGTAACCGCCCAGGTAGAGCCAGGCGAGTTCGCCGTTCCCCTTGAGGTTGGCGGAATTCACGATGAAAAACGCCACCGCCATCGTGAAGGCCAGGATGAACGCCGCCCAGCGTGTGAACAAACCGAGCACGAGCAGGACCGAGCATCCCACCTCGGCCAGGACGGTCAGGAGAAAGCTCGGTATCTCGCCGATGCCCAGCGGATCCAGGAAAGAGATCTTGCCGGAAAAAAGGACCATCAGCTTGCTCCAGCCGTGCAGCCACAACATCGAGAGACCAAGCCAAAGCCGGAGCAGGAGCAGACCGACATCCGGGCTGCTCGCAATGAATTCAAGGCGGAGGAACTTTTGCATGAGAGTGTGGCCAGTGTGCAGGATTTTTCGTCAACAGCAATACGGAGAGCTGGGTGGGCACCACTAATCCACACTGATTTTTCACTAATGATCCGATACCCCGGTGTGCTTTTCTGCATTAGTGAGTTATTAGTGTCCATTAGTGGTGACCAGTTCCTAGGGTTTGTCTTTCCGTTCGGCGCGGCTAGCCTCCCATCATGCCCGCCACCAATCCGCCCATCGCCGCCGGGACCCGCATCGGCCATGTCCACCTGAAGGTCGCCGACCTGCAACGCGCCCTCGACTTCTATGTCGGCGTCCTCGGCTTCCAGCTCATGCAGAAATATGGCGCGCAGGCGGCGTTCATCTCCGCGGGCGGCTATCATCATCACCTCGGACTCAACACCTGGGAAAGCCTCGGCGGCTCGCCGCCACCCCCGGGCCACACCGGGCTGCATCATACCGCCATTCTCTACCCGACGCGCGCCGCCCTCGCCGATGCCATGCGCCGGCTCATCGCTGCGAAAGTCCCACTCGACGGGGCGTCCGACCATGGTGTGAGCGAAGCGCTCTACCTCCGCGACCCCGACGGCAACGGCGTGGAACTCTACTGGGACCGGCCCCAGGCCCAATGGCCGCGCGACACGCAAGGCGGCCTCGCCATGACCACCGCCCGGCTGGATTTGAATGATCTCTTGAAAGCAATTTGAGGTGGAACCCGGCCTCCGGGCGGGTTGGTTCGATGTGGCTGCCGGAAAAGACCGCCGAGGATTGAGGTGGGGCGGCCTGAGCGTCCGTCGTGGCTTGGCGAAGTCGGAACCCCAGGACGCGGAAAACACGCTGAGGTCAGCGCGTTCCACCTCAATTCAATCCCAGCTCGGCGAGCGGCGGCGTGCTATGCACCTCGCCGCCGCCAAAACGCTTGAGCAGTCCGTCCGCCGCGGTCTGCAGCAGGTCGCGTCGGCGCGCGAAGGCCTCGTCCGTTTCGTCGGGCCCTTCGATCAGGATGAAGCTGACGAGCGTGCGGCGCATCGAAAGCGCGACCACGCGGATCGGTGTGTGACGGAAACGCTCGGGCGCCGGGCCGGCCCGGAGGTCGATCACGCCGGTGCCAGTGCTCGTCTCCATGTCCACCACCTGTTCCCCTTCGGCGGTCAATGCCCACCAGCGACCGCGCTGGAGCATGAGGCGCTCGCACCAGGCTCCGGCCCACTTGGGCAGGTTCTCGATGTCGGCCAGGAAATTAAAAACAGCGTCGCGCGGGGCGGAAACGGTGATGGTCAGCGGATGGATGTTCATGACGTTGGGATGATGTATCGTGTGTGGGGAAAAATCGGGAGCTGGCGTTCAACCTTTCTCAGGGTGGACCGCCACCTGATTGTCGTCCGGTTCGCACGGGTATAATCAGCGGGCGGGTTCCGGCGGCAGGGGCAGCGACGCCTGGCCGAAGACGTATTTCCAGCCGGCCGGCGTGCGCCCATACGCGTCGCTGAACCAGAGCTTGTAGTCGAAGGCCTTGCCGTCCTTCGCCGCGCCCTTGATGTGCAGCAAGGCGGTCACGACGGCGGTATCACCCCACACCCGCACGACCTGAGTGCCGGGAACCTCGTCCTGGATCTCGTAAGTGCGCACGGCGTTCCGCGCATTGTTGACGTGATCGGCTTTGTTCGCGGTCCTGCCGTTGCCGAGGACGAGGATCATGTCGTCAGCCTGGATGCGCTCAATCGTGGCAGCATCGTTATTTTTCACCGCCAGCTGGAACTTGGTGTCGAGCGCGGCCACGGTCTTGGCATCATCGGCGGGCGCGGCGTCGACGGAAACCAGGGGCAGGGCAAAGCCGGCCGTCAGCAGGCCGAGCAAGGAGGTCGGGTGAAACGTGGGGTAAAGCATGCCCACACTCTACCACGGACTCCTGACAACCCTATGTCAGGAGAGTCAAGATGCGGTTAATCCGCGTGCAACCGCGCAATTTTTACGGCCTCCGCGCGCATCAAGGCGCGCAGTTTGGCTGGCGCCAGCGCCTCGGCGCGGTCGCCGAACGACAGGAGCCAGTGCGCCATCCACTCGAGCGACCACGCGTAAAGCGCGAATTCCGCGCCGCCGTCGCGCGCCTTTTCCTCAATCAGCGTGGCGAAACTTTCGCGCTGCGCCCGTTCCTGCGCCGAGCGGTGGAACCACACGCGCACCGGCAGGGTTTTCTCGCGGGCGGAGGATTCCTCCATGTGCTCCTTGAAGGAGAATCCTTCCCGCAGCTCGAATTTCTCGGCCGACAGCTCAAGCCGGCGGATGCGGTCGACGCGAAAATGCCGGTAATCCGTCCGCAAGCGGCACCACGCCACCAGATACCAGGCGCCGCCGTAGAAGACCACGCCCAGCGGCTCGACGTCGCGCGTCGTCTCCTCGGTGCGCTCACGCCCCTGGTAACACATCCGTAACACGCGCCGCAGCACCACGCCCTGTTGCACCGGCAGCAACCAGCGCTGGGCCACGGCTTCCGGCGCGGTCCGCCGGGAGGACTGGCCGTAGATCACCGTGCGCGCCACCAGCCGCTCGACATGATCCTGCCGGTCGCGCGGCAGCACCGCCCGGAGCTTGTCGAGGGCTGACATCATCGGCGCCTGCAGCGAGGCATCGGTGAATTGTTTCACCAGTTCGCCGCCGACGAAAAGCGACACGGCCTCGTCCGCCGTGAACATCACCGGCGGCAGCTGGTAGCCCTTGAGCAGACTGTAGCCGACCCCGGCCTCGCCCGAGATGGGCACGCCCGCCTCGCCCAGTGCCGCAATGTCGCGGTAGACCGTCCGTTCCGTGATGCTGAAATGCGCCGCCAATTCGGAGGCGCGCACGACGCGCCGCCCCTGGAGGTGCAGCACCATCGCGACAAGCCGATCGGTCCGATTCATAAGCCCTTAGCACAACGCAGCGATCCCGGGGCGGCGAGATTTTCCTGCCAAAAAAACGGTAACTCGATTGCCGCTCATCTGTCTGAATGGCCAGTGAAGTCCTCCTCCAAGCAACGCCTCCAGCGGGCGCGCCAGCGCGTCCAGCAGGCACGCCTGCGCGTGAACACCCTCGTGGCCGCCCTCCGGGCCATCCCCGGGGACCGCTATGCCGCCATTCTGGCCGGATTGCTGGGTGTCGTCATTCTGATTTCCGGGGTGGGTGCGCATGAACGCGACACCTGGCTGCTGGAAAACACCCCGGTCGCGCTCGGCCTGCTCTTTCTCTGGTCCAGCTACCGCGGCATGCCGCTCTCCCGCGTGAGTTATACGCTGATTTTCCTGTTTCTCTGCCTGCACGAGACCGGGGCCCACTGGACCTACTCCAAGGTGCCCTATGACGAGTGGTGGCAAAACCTGTTCGGCGTGACCCTTAACTCGCAACTGGGCTTTGATCGCAACCATTTCGACCGGCTCGTGCATTTTTCCTACGGCCTCCTGCTCGCCTACCCGATCCGCGAAGTCTTTTTGCGTGTCGCGAGCGTGAAGGGCTTCTGGGGCTACTTCCTGCCGCTCGATTTCACCATGAGCACCTCCGCGCTCTACGAACTGCTCGAATGGGCCACTGCCGCCGTCGTCGGCAGCAACGCCAGCAACGATTTCCTCGGCTCCCAAGGCGACCCGTGGGATGCGCAGAAGGACATCGCGATGGCCTCGCTCGGGGCCCTCATCGCCATGACCGTCATCGCGCTGATCACGTGGCGCTACAAACGGGACTTCGCCCGGGAGTTTGGGGAAAGTCTCCGCGTCAAGCTCACCGCACCGCTGGGCGAAGAGGCCATCGCGCGTCTGCAAATGCGCAAGGCCGGTTGAGGGTCGGCCGAGGCCTCAATGGGTAGGGCGGTGAGTCCCTTCACCGCCGAGCCGGCGCGCTCGGAGAGCACGCCCTACCAGCCCGCCTTGGCCGAACGACCCAGACACTAACACGCCGGCTTCACCGCCCCATCACGCGGGCTCAAAGCCGCGGAATCGGCCGGGCTTTAAGTTGCGCCGCGTCAGCCCCCCGCTAGGCTGCCGCCTCAACGTGAACTCCGCTGCCCGCTCCCCCGTCTCTTCCGCCCACGGTGCGCCGGTCTTTCATGTGCGCGGCCTGACCAAGGTCTATGGCACCGGCAGCGCCGAGGTGCGGGCGCTGGCGGGCGTCGATCTCGACCTCGCCGCCGGCGAGCTTGTCGTGCTGCTCGGACCCTCCGGCTCCGGCAAGACCACGCTGCTCAACCAGCTCGGTGGCCTCGACATTCCGACCGCGGGCACGCTGCGCTACCGCGACATTGACCTCACGCACGCCACCGAGGAACAGCTCACGAGCTACCGGCGCGAGTCGGTCGGCTTCATCTTCCAGTTCTACAACCTCATCCCGAGCCTGACCGCCCGCGAGAACGTCGGTCTGATCACCGAAATCGCGCGCGACCCCCTCTCGCCCGAGACCGCCCTCGGCATGGTCGGGCTCACCCCGCGCATGGACCATTTCCCCGCGCAACTCTCCGGCGGCGAACAGCAGCGCGTCGCCATCGCCCGCGCCATCGCCAAGCGCCCCGAGGTGCTGTTGTGCGACGAACCCACCGGTGCCCTGGACGTGAAGACCGGGATCGTCGTGCTGGAAGCCATCCAGCGCGCCAACCGCGAACTCGGCACCCTCACCGTCATCATCACTCACAACGCCGTCATGGCCGACATGGCCGACCGCGTCATCCGTTTCTCCGACGGCCGGGTGCAATCGGAACAGCGCAACTCCGCGCCGGCGGCGCCGGCGACGCTGCGCTGGTAGCGCAGCGCGAAGCTCCAAGCGCTCCAATCTCCAAGCACCAGTGAACTTCCAAACCCCAAGCCCCAATTTCGTATCTTGGGTTATTTCTTCTGTCTGGAGTTTCTCTGGAGCTTGGAGGTTGGAGCTTGGAGCTTCCGATCATGGCTCCGGGCGTGCCCGCGGTCCTCGCGCCTTCCTTCCATGATCAGCCACCTCGACCGCAAGCTCCTCCGCGATCTGCAGCGCCTCAAGGGCCAGGCTGCCGCGGTGTCGCTGGTCATGGCCTGCGGGCTCGCCATGCTCATCATGGCACGCAGCCTCATCCACTCGCTCGATACGACCCGTGCGGCCTACTACCAGACGAACCACTTCGCGGAAATCTTCGCCTCGCTCAAGCGCGCTCCCAACGATCTCAGCGCCCGCATCATCGCCCTGCCGGGCGTGGCCACCGTGCAGACCGGCCTCGCCGTGCCCGTCACGCTCGATCTGCCGGGCCTGGCCGAGCCCGCCAGCGGCCTCGTGCGCTCGTTGCCGGATTTCGGCGCGCCCGAACTCAATCGCCTCTTCCTCCGCCGCGGCGGCTGGCTCTCTCCCGGCTCGCGCGGCGAGGTGCTCGTCGGCGAGGCCTTCGCTGACGCCAACGCTCTCAAGCCGGGCGACACCCTTGCCATGCTGCTCAACGGCCGGCGCCAGACCTTCCGCGTCGCGGGCATCGTCCTCTCGCCGGAATACATCTTCGAGTCGCGCCCGGGCGCCGCCCTGCCCGACAGCCGCACCTATGGCATCTTCTGGATGACCTACAAGGAGGTCGCCACCGCCTGGGACCTCTACGGCGCCT
>JBKJRX010000303.1:0-5469 GCA_046593155.1 Lacunisphaera sp. | reverse complement strand
GGAATCCTCGGTCGAGGGAGCGGGCGCCGGACCGCCGGGGCCGGCTGGCCCGGCGGGCACAGAGCGGACGGGGGTTTCGGCCGGAGTTTCGGCACGGACCGGGGCCGCCGTCGCGGGGCGGACGCCGAGAACCGCCTTGCGCTCATTGAGGCGCTGCTGGGCGAGATCAAGCCCCGTCCTGTCGAGAGCGCCGATAACCGTGTCGAGGGCGCGACCGCGGGCGCCGTTTTCACGGGCCAGCGACAGCCAGACGAAGGCCTCGACCTGGTCGGCGGCGATACCCCGGCCCTGGGCGTAGGCCAGGCCGAGATTGTATTGGGCGATGCCGTTGCCCTTGACGGCCTTGGCGCGGAGGCCGGCGACCTCGCTGCTTTCCTGGGCGACGGCGGCGGGGCCGAGCGCGAACATGAACAATACGGCGGCAAGCGGACGGAAAATTTTCATGCGGCAGGCTGGTGTGTGGACCGATACACTTGCCGGGAGGGAACCCCGGCTGCAAGCCCGCCCGTGCGATGCGGGTAAAAAACTGCGGCTTAACGGTTGGTTGACCAAACACCTAGGTGTCGGAGGGCAGTAGCAACGTGAGGCTGCGCTGCACGGCGGTGCGATCGGTGGGGCCGAGCCGGCCGGCTTTCCGCACCACGAAGCGTTCATCGAGGGTGAAAATCTTCATGCGCACCACCGAAGGGTGGGGCAGACCGGCGGCCTTGAGATCGGTGATTTCCACGTCCAGCGGCCACCCGCGGTTCTCGCGGCTGGTGATCATGGCCAGCACCAGGTGGCCGATGCGGTCCTGGAAGGGTTCGGCCGAAAGGACCAAGGCCGGCCGGCGTTTTGTGGCGGAGCTGTCCGTGAAGGGAAACGGCACCACCAACACGTCGAACGGCTTAAAGGTCACGGTAGGCGCGCTCGTCATGCGCGGAATCCCACTCGTCCTGCAGCGTTTCGCCCACGGCATGGGCCATGGTGTGGTCCACCGGCTTCGCCTTCTGGAGGTAGACGAGGCCGTCGCGCAGCTTGAACGCGATCGAGTCGCCGGCTTTCAGGCCAAGTTTCTGTCGAATGCGCCCCGGGATGGTCGCCTGGCTTTTGCTGGTGAGCTTGCTGACAGAAAGCGTGCGCATGATAGGTAAGACAGGTATTACCGGCCTTACAGGGTGTCAATCACCGGGCCCGGGATCGGGCCGGTTTACAGCGCGGCTTGGGCGGCGGCGATGACGGCTGCGCCCGAGAGACGCGCCTTGTAGTCGGGGTCGGTATGGACGAACTTCACTGTGCCATCGCGACCGATGAGGTAGACGGCGGGGACAGGCAGCCAGCGTGCGTCGGGTTCGCCGGGCACGGGGGCGAGATCGATCTTATACTCGCGGTATTTTTCCACGGTCTTCGCGTCCACCCGGAAGGCGAGGCCGAAAGCGTCGGCCGCCTTCATCCCGCGGTCGGAGAGCAGGCGGTAGTTGAGATGATTCTTGGTCGTTGCGTCGCGCAGGCCCTCGGCCTGGTCGGGGCTGATGGCTAAGATCTGATAACCCATTTCGAGCAACCGGGGCTCGATCTCCTGGAGCGCGGCGAGGTGGCGGTTGCAATACGGGCACCAACTGCCGCGGTAGAAGACAACGAGGGTGGGCTTGTCGGTGCAGGCGGCGGCGAGATCGAGTTCGGCGCCGTCCACGGTCTGCACGAGGGCGGCGGGAACCCTGCGCCCGATGGTGAGGGGCCGGGCTTTCGCTGAAGAAGGAGCGAGCTCGGCGCGAAGTCCGACGGTCGGCAGGGCAAGGGCGAGAGCAGCCAGAATTAAACGATGATGCATGGAGAGTGGGAGGATGGCGCCGGGGGATTATTCCCGCCGGTCCGTCAGCCTTTGGCCCGGGCGACGGCGCGGTGCCACTCACCCAGCAACCGCCGGGTGGTGGCCGCGGGGGCCAGCGCGTGGAAAGTGCGGTCAGCCGACCACAACGCGGCGATTTCGCCGCGGTTTTTCCAGAAACCGACGGCCAATCCGGCCAGGTAAGCCGCGCCGAGTGCCGTGGTTTCGGTGGTGCGCGGTCGGACGACGGGCACGCGCAGGACATCGGCCTGGAACTGCATGAGCGCGTTGTTGCAGACCGCGCCGCCGTCCACGCGCAGTTCACGCAGCTTCCGGCCGGCGTCGGCCTCCATGGCGCGGAGCAGGTCAGCGCTCTGGTAGGCGATGCTCTCGAGCGCGGCGCGGGCGAGGTGGCCGGCGTTGCTCCCGCGGGTGAGGCCGGTGATGACGCCACGCGCGCCGGCGTCCCAATGCGGTGCGCCGAGACCGGCGAAGGCCGGCACGAGATAAACGCCGCCGTTGTCCGTGACCTTGGCGGCAAGTTTTTCGACGTCGACGGACCTGGCGATCAAGCCGAGGCCGTCGCGCAGCCATTGGACGACGGCGCCGCCAATGAAGACCGAGCCCTCGAGGGCGTATTCGATCCGGCCATCGATCTGCCAGGCGATGGTGGTGAGCAGATTGTTTTTGGAAGCGACTGGTTTTTGTCCGGTGTGCAGCAGGAGAAAGCAGCCGGTGCCGTAGGTGTTCTTGGCCATGCCGGGTTGCCAGCACGCCTGGCCGAACAGCGCGGCCTGCTGGTCGCCGGCGACGCCGCTGATGGGGACGCCGTTAAGGGCGGGCAGCGCGGAAACCTCGCCGAACACGCCGCTGCTGGGGCGCACAGCGGGCAGGACTTCGCGCGGGATGCGCAGGATTTTCAAGAGGGCGTCGTCCCATTCGCCGGTGCGGAGATTGAGCAGGAGCGTGCGCGAGGCGTTGGAGACGTCGGTGGCGTGGACGCGGCCGCCGGTGAGTTGCCAGAGCAGCCACGTGTCCACGGTGCCGAAGGCCAGGTCGCCCTTTTCCGCGCGCCGGCGGGCGCCGGGCACATGGTCGAGCAGCCAGGCGAGTTTCGTGCCGCTGAAATAAGGATCGAGGAGGAGGCCGGTCTTTTTCCGAAACAGCGGCTCGTGCCCGCGGCGCTTGAGTTGCGCGCACGAGTCGGCGGTGCGCCGGTCCTGCCAGACGATGGCGCGGTGCAACGGCCGGCCGGTGCGGCGGTCCCAGAGCAGCGTCGTTTCGCGCTGGTTGGTGAGACCGAGGGCGGCGATGTTGCGACCGGTGAGGTTGGCCTCGGCGACGGCCCCGAGCGCGGTGCGACGCGTGCTCGCCCACAGATCGAGCGGGTCGTGCTCGACCCAGCCGGGGCTAGGGTAATGTTGCTTAAACTCCTGCTGGGCCGTGGCCACGGCGCGCCCGCGCCGGTCGAAGACAATGGCGCGGGACGATGTGGTGCCTTGGTCGAGCGCGAGGACGTAGGGCATGGGGCAGTTCAGCGGTAGCGCCTGCGCCCCCCGGCGCCAATCCGCAAATGCGCCGCGGGCACGGGATGGAAAGCCGCAGATTGCAAACCGCCCGGCTTCGACCTAGCTTACGGGCAGGAATCTCCGTCGCTCGTCGCAACCCCCCTCGTCATGAAAACTGTCGCTCGCCACTCCCGTCTCGCGTGCCTGCTCGGCCTGATCGCCGCCGGGGCACTTTTTGCCACTGATACCAAACCGGCCTCCGGTCGTGTCACGGTGGTTTTTTCGCATCCGGAAAAATATGCCGACCTGAAGGATGGTTATTCCGACAGTGACAACGATCGTGGACGCGAGCGCTACCTGCCATCCATCCAGCAACACCTGGAAAGCGAGGCCCGGCGCCGTCTGCCCGCGGGTCAGCAGCTCACCGTGACCTTCTCGGACATCGATCTCGCGGGCGACTTCGAGCCGTGGCGCGGCCTACACTTCGATGACATCCGCATCCTCAAAAGCCTCTATGTTCCCCGGCTGGCGTTTACTTTCAAGGTGACGGATGCCGCCGGCCTGCTGATCAAAGAAGGCGAGCGCAAGCTGGTCGAGCTGGGCTACGAGATGAGCATGACCTCCGGGTTTCGCGACGACCCGCTGCGCTACGAAAAAGAGATGTTGAACGACTGGCTGCGCGAGGAATTCCGAATCCGCAAAGGCTGACCGCTGGGCTCAGTTCTTCCCGCCGGCGGGGGGATCGTCACCGTGCGTGAAAATCGCACCCGACGACACGGGGGCCGTCCGCCAATTGAAGGCGATGGTGATCGAGCGGAAGAGGAACGTCACCGCCATGGCGAGCAGGGCCGCCTGGGAAGCGGTGATGGCGAGGTAAACACCGGCGCAGATGAAGGTGACCGCGCCCACTGGGTTTGCTGCCAAAGAGCCGCCGTGAGCGTCGTTTCCCGAGGCCCGCGAAAACGCTCGTGCGGCATTGGCATAGAACACCGCTTCCATCGGTGCTCACGACACTCGGAGATCACCTCAAAAGCAAGCGTCTGGAGCGGAAGCTCACGATGAAGCAAGTAGCTGAGATGTTGGGCGTTAGCCTTGCCGTCGTAAGTTTTTGGGAGGCGAATTGCTACCTTCCCACGGATTGGCGACGGGAGCGCGTGATTACTTTGCTAGGTTACGATCACGAGTCACCTGAAACAGTATTCCAACAGCAGGGTGAGGCTAACTAGCCTCGTTGGGATTTATTTTGGAGTCTTTTACCTGCGAACTGAGCGACGTTGTGCGCCAGTTGAAGGCAATCGAGAGCGCCCGGAATATGAAGGTGATGGCGACTGCCGCGAAGGCGGCCTTGGTGGCCGGCACCTCCTGGTAGACCGCGAGAAATACGAACGTCACCGAGCCGCCGAAGGCGGTTAACACGTAAAACTGGCCCGGCTTGAATACCAAGGGCTCCTCCCGCGTGATGATGTCGCGCAGCAGTCCGCCGCCGGCAGCGTTGATAACGCCGACCAAGATGGCAGCCGGCACGGCGAGATCATAAGCCAGGGCTTTTTGAGTGCCAAAGGCCGCATAGGCACCCAGCCCGACGGCATCGAGAACAGCGATTAAACGGTGGAAATGCTTTACCCGGCCGCCAAAGAGAGCGCCAAAGATGGTCGCGCCGACGACAACAAGAATGTAACGCGGATCAGCCAGAAGAGGGGTGGGGCCCGTGCCTTGGATGAAAACTCCGTCGCGAATCAGTCCCCCGCCTATGCCCGAGGCCAGGGCTAGGAAGAAGACGCCCACAATGTCGTAACCTCGTTTAATGGCGGCCAACGCTCCGGTTAGCGCAAATGCAAACGTGGCGCACAGGTCAAAAATCGCCGGGAGATGGAATGCGCCTGAAGACATTCCCATTCAATATGTCGGGCCTGGGCGTGATGGCTACTTGTTTTGCAGGTATGCCCAGAGCGCTACGGGCATCGCGCTGACTCTTCAATTTACACCTCTTCGGCTTGCACCAGGTTATGGTAATAGCACGATGATTTAATGCCCAATCCGCCCACAAGTAAAGATCCCCGGGGCAAGCCCCGGGGCATTTGACAAGACCACCGCCAACTAATTCGAGCGTCATGCAATCCACACTCAAACCCGGCCAACCAACCAAGCCGAAGC
>JBKJRX010000249.1:0-5057 GCA_046593155.1 Lacunisphaera sp. | reverse complement strand
ATTTCGGACTGAGGTGGCTGCCATGATCAAGCTCCTCCTCTCCATCGCGCTTGTTATTGCCGGTGTCACGGCGGCGACAATCTCCGTCCTGCATTTTCCACGCGCGCAGGCCGTGGCCCAGAGTGCGGTCCGTCCCGGCGAGTTGTCGCAACCGCATGCATTTCTCAAAAACAACTGCGCCGCCTGCCACACGCCGGTGAAAGGAGTGGAGGCGCAGAATTGCATCGTCTGTCACTCCGACAATAAGTCACTTCTCCAACGCCAGCCAACCGCCTTTCACGCAACCATTGGAGAGTGTGCGAGCTGCCATCTCGAACATCAGGGGCGCGTGCCCCGCGCGACTTTGATGGATCACGACGCACTTGCCCGCATCGCAGAGCAAAAACTTGCGCGCGAACCCGCGAGCACCACGGGAACGACGGATGGCGCAGACGTGTTGGCGTGGATTCTCAGCCAAGCGAAGAAGCCCGGAGGAAATCCGAATTACCCGCATGTCACTCCGTCCGAAGCCGCGCTTAGTTGCTCTGCCTGCCACTCGACCAAGGACCGGCACCGCGGCCTGCTCGGCAACGACTGTGCCTCATGCCATGGCACGGCGGCTTGGACCATTGCGGAGTTCAAGCACCCTCCGGCCACCTCGCAGTCCTGTGCTCAATGCCACCAAGCCCCGCCCAGCCACTACATGATGCACTTCAAGATGGTTTCGATGAGCATTGCGCGCATGGAAAAGGCTGAGGTTAGTCAATGCTTCCTGTGTCATCAAACGACCTCGTGGAACGACATCAAAGGCGTCGGTTTCTACAAACACCATTGAGGCGCAACCCAACGAGTAAAACCCGTGTCACACGCAGTGGGTCGGTAAACTTGCGAACACTCGTTCGCTGAAACAGAAACAAACAAATCAAAATCAAAGCAATATCACATGAATAACACGAATCACACCGATGGATGGATGAGTGGATGGGGCGGCGGAGGGATGTGGGTCTGGACGGTGATCGGCACCCTGGTGGTAGTCCTGCTCGTCGTCGTTATCGGCAAGCTGCTCAAAAAATAATTAACGCCTGGCGCTGCCACAAAATGAATGCCTCTCCCAAAACAACCATGCTCTTCAAATTATCCTCAACCAAAACAGTGAGCGAAGCCGCGACTGCGCTGCACTCCGCCGTTGAAGCAAATCGCTTTGACGTCATGCACGTTCACAACCTCAAGGAGACTATGGCGAAAAAGGGCGTGGAGTTCGCCCATGAATGCCTGATCTTCGAGGTTTGCCAGCCGCAACAGGCGAAGAAGGTGCTCGAAGAAAACATGAGCGTTTCCACCGCGTTGCCCTGCCGGATTTCGATCTATGAGGAAGGTGGCAAGACCATCCTGGCGACGCTTAGGCCCACTGAGATGTTGGCGACTTTCAACGTCCCGCAATTGGAAGCCGTGGCGAGAGAAGTGGAGACTTCGATTAGCAAGATTATGACCGAAGCGGCCGGTTGAACAGGGGCGCCGTGGCTCCTGCGCCACGCTTCACCGTCGTCAGAAACTGCCCAAGCCGTCGAAGATACGCTACCTGTAAGATTCTCCGCCTGTCTCCGTCTCCGGGATGAAACTTCAACCATTCCATGAACAAAATCTCCACCCATGAAAACCCTCCGCCCTGCGGCTGCCGAAACTGCTCCTGCCGCCGCGGCCCGCGCTGCCGCTGCCATGATTACAATGCCCTGCTGGCCCTCGCCCTCTGGGACTTCGGTCGGATGATCCGTCGCCGCAAGAACCTCAACTGACGATCGCCATGAAACCCGATCACTTCTCCCCGCACGGCGGTCATCCCCCTCACGCCCATCATCACCACGATGCGGACATAAAGCCTGCGCCGGGCGCGAAATATTTTTGTCCGATGTGCGAGGGCGTGGTGTCCGATCAGCCGGGCGACTGCCCCAAATGCGGCATGGCCCTCGAACGCAATCCCGCCTGGATCGCACCCGCTGCAGGCAAACCGATCTACACCTGCCCGATGCACCCGCAAATCGAGCAGGATCACCCCGGCGACTGCCCGATCTGCGGCATGGCGCTCGAGCCGAAAACCGTCAGCGCCAGCGAGACCGGGGAGGACAACGCCGAACTGCGCGACATGACGCGCCGTCTCTGGATCGGAGCGGGCCTCGCCCTGCCCGTCTTCCTGCTGGGCATGGCTCATTTCGTGCCGGCGATGGCCCATCTCGGGGACGCCCCCCTCAGCCGTTGGGCGCAATTCATCCTCTCCACCCCGGTGGTGCTCTGGGCCGGCTGGCCTTTCTTTGTGCGCGGCGCCAAGTCGCTGCGCTCCGGCCACTGGAATATGTTCACCTTGATCGCGATTGGCGTCGGAGCGGCGTGGGTTTACAGCCTCGTCGCGTTCTTCCTGCCGGGACTGTTCCCCGCCGGCATGCAACGCCATGGCGGGGTGGATCTCTATTTCGAGGCCGCCGCCGTTATCATCGTGCTCGTGCTGGTCGGCCAGGTGCTGGAGCTTCGCGCCCGCGCGCAGACCTCCAGCGCGATCAAGGCGCTCCTCAATCTCGCCCCGCCCACTGCCATCCGCGTCGACGGCTCCGCCGAGACGGAGATTCCCCTCGCCGACGTGCACGCTGGCGACCGGCTGCGCGTGCGCCCCGGCGCGCGCGTGCCGGTGGACGGCGTCATCGAGGAAGGCTCCTCCTCGGTGGATGAATCCATGATCACCGGTGAGTCCCTGCCGGTGGAAAAGCAAGCTGGTGACCGCGTAACCGGCGGCACCGTCAACGGCACCGGCGGCTTCGTCTTCCGCGCGGACAAGGTCGGTGCGGATTCCCTCCTCGCGCGCATCGTGAAAATGGTCGCGGAGGCCCAACGCAGCCGCGCCCCGATCCAAGGTCTGGTCGACCGAGTCTCCGCGATCTTTGTGCCCGCGGTGTTGGCGATTGCCGTCATCACGTTTCTGATCTGGTTCTTCTTCGGTCCCGAACCCCGGCTGGCCTACGCCATCGTCAACGCGGTCGCCGTGCTGATCATTGCCTGCCCGTGTGCCCTCGGACTCGCCACGCCGATGTCCATCATGGTCGGCGTGGGCCGCGGCGCCCAGGCCGGCGTCCTCGTGAGGAACGCCGAGTCGCTGGAGCTTCTAGGCAAGGTCGCGTGGCTCGTCGTGGACAAGACCGGCACCCTCACCGAGGGCCGCCCGGCGCTGACTGATGTGAATTTGGTGGAGCGCGTTGACTTCAACGCGCTTTCGGCCGCGCCCGAACGTCTTGAGGACAAGCCGCTCCACCTCAAGGCCGCGGAACTCCTCACTCTCGCCGCCACCGTCGAGCGTGCCTCCGAACATCCGCTCGCCGCCGCCATCGTGCGCGGCGCCGAGGCGCGCAAGCTTGCCCTGCCAGCCATCACCGATTTCCGTTCCGTCACCGCGGGCGGCGTCGCTGGCCGCGTGAACGGCCGCGCGGTGCTCGTGGGCAAGGTGAAATTCCTCGCCGCCGAGGGCGTGGAGGTGCCGGCCGCGCTCCGCGAACGCGCCACCACCTTGCAGTCGGAGGGCAAGACCGCGCTCTACGTCGCCGTGGACGGCCAGGCCGCCGGCTTGCTGGCCGTGGCCGACCCGATCAAGGCGTCCACCCCTGAGGCCATCGCTCAATTGCACGCGCTCGGCGTGAAGCTGGTCATGGCGACCGGGGACAACCGCGCGACGGCTGCCAGTGTCGCCCGGAATCTCGGGCTCGATGAGTTCGAAGCCGAGATGGAACCCGCCGGCAAGATTCACCTGGTCCAGAAACTCCAGGCTGGCGGCGCGCGGGTCGCCATGGCCGGCGACGGCGTCAACGACGCCCCGGCGCTGGCCGCGGCCGACGTCGGCATCGCCATGGGCACCGGCACCGATGTGGCCATGGAAAGCGCGGGCGTCACGCTTGTGAAAGGCGACCTCCGCGGCATTGCCAAGGCCATCCACCTTTCCCGTGCCACGATGGGCAACATCCGGCAGAATCTGTTCTTCGCCTTCGTCTACAATGCGCTGGGCGTCCCCGTCGCGGCAGGGGCGCTTTACCTGTTCGGCGGCCCCTTACTGAACCCCATGTTTGCCGGCCTGGCCATGGCCTTCAGCAGCGTCTCCGTCATCGCCAACGCGCTCCGTCTTCGGCGGGCGCGGCTCTAGAAATGGCCTGGCTAACCATCACCGACTGCCATCCGAAGGCTTGCCCGCCGCTGCAGCGCCCGCAAACTCGGGCCGCTCGACCATGCACACCCTCGAGTTGAAAATCCCGCCGGCCATCGTGGGTCTGGTCTTCGCGGCGGCCGCGGCGGCCGCGGCATGGTCTACACCCCGCCTCGACTTCGACTTGCCAGTCGCGCCGCTGCTGGCCACGGGCCTTGCGGCAACCGGGCTGGTGGTGGGCCTGCTGGGTGTCGCGGCATTTCGCGCGGCGCAGACAACGGTTAATCCGTTTGAGCCCGCCAAGGCCTCGCGCCTGGTCATTGGGGGCATCTATCGCTGGACCCGCAATCCGATGTATCTCGGGATGCTGCTCCTGCTGTTGGCGTGGGCGGTGTTGCTCACCCATCCGCTGGCTTTCGCCTCGGCGGTCGCTTTCGTTCCGATCATGAACCGTCTTCAGATTGCCCCCGAGGAGCGGATCCTCACTGGAAAATTCGGCTCCGAGTTTATCGACTATCAATCCAGGGTGCGGCGCTGGATCTGAACCCGGTTACCGCGACTCCCCAGGGAATACCTGATGGGCCTCGTCCTCGCGCTCGCCGTCTGCACGTTCGCGCGACTCCAACCGGCCGGTAACCAACGCCCTGCTCGCTGGGGCTACTGGCACCCCATCCTGCCGGCACCCCTCTTCAACCTGAACCATGCAGAGGAACCACGAATAAACGCGAAGGCACACGAATGAATAGAAAGTAGCAGCGGTGGTAACACTGCTGGTCGGCTAACGACAGCTGCTGTGGTTTTTGATCATCACTGAATGGTGTGGTCTTTAAATGTAGGGCCGGTGCTTGTCGCCGGGCCGTGGTTCGCACGTGGAACGGTCCGCCGACGAGCGGCGACCCTACAT
>JBKJRX010000114.1:0-2814 GCA_046593155.1 Lacunisphaera sp. | reverse complement strand
CCCGGCGGCGGGCGGTTTTAGCCAAACACGACGCCGGGCTTCGGATTCAATCTTGCTCTTGGGCACCTTGCCCGGGCGCATCAAAACCACCTGCACACGATTGATCAGGTGCAGGCGCAGAATCTCCTTCTTTATAAGATCGTTCTTGGCCGCTGTGATGATCGCGATGTGGAAGCGCACGTCTTCCCTCACAAGTTCACCAAGCAAAGGCTGATCTTGGGGGGCTTGGATGACCGCTTCCGTCAGTCGGCGCATCGCCTCAAGAGCATAGTGGATCTCTCGCAGATTCGTCTCGGAATGGTTCAAGGCCGCTAGACCCGCTGCGTGGCCCTCCAACGCCAGCCGCAGGTCGCACATCTCCCGAAATTCCTTCAGTTGCATCCGCTTTACACTCGCGCCCAGGTGGGCACGGATCGTGACCAACCCGTCCGTCTCCAGCTTCCGCAACGCATCGCGCACCGGAGTCCGGCTCACCTTGATATCCTTGGCCAGCACCTCGGTCATTAGAGACTTCCCCGGGGCATACTCTCCGCTTAATATTCTCTTGCGGATGTATTCGTAAGCGACATCGGTATTGACACTTTTCATATTCGATAAAGATACTGCTGTATACAGTGAAAAACAACCCTGACATTAATCCGTCCACAATCAGCCATGTCCGTGGCACGGGATCGGGATCGGGAACTGCCTAAGCAGCCGGACAATCTGCCCCTGTTTACCATTATGTATTCAATTTTGATAATTGGCTGCGGTAGCATTGGCGAGCGCCATCTGAGATGTTTCCAGAAAACCGGCCGCGCCGCCGTCACCGGGTGCGACGCCAATGTGCAACTTCTCGCCGCCATCGCCCAGACCTACGCAGTGTCCACGGCCACCGACTGGAAGCAGGCCGTGGAGCTGAACCGATTTGACGCCGCCGTCATTTGCACACCGGCACACCTGCATGTGGCGATCGCCACCGAGCTGCTCAATCGCGGGCTGCATGTCCTGATTGAAAAGCCCCTCTCCCAGTCGCTGGTCGGGATCGACGGCCTCCTCGTCGCCCACCAGCGCTCGGGCCGCAAGGCCGCCGTCGCCTATGTGTTGCACGTCTACCCGCTCCTGAACGCGGCCCGGGACTTCATCCTGGGAGGCACCTTGGGACCGGTGCTGCACGCGACGAGCACCAGCGGCCAGTTTTTCCCGGGCGGTCGCCCGGCCCACGCTGTGCACTACTCGAAAACCTACTACCGCGACCGCAAGATGGGCGGCGGGGCGATCCAGGATGCTCTGACCCACACCGCCAACTGGTTCGAAAGCGTCCTGGGCCCGACTGAAAGCGTGATGTGCGATTGCTCCCACCAGACGCTCCCGGAAGTCACGGTCGAGGACACGGTCAACGTCAGCGCCCGCAACGGCGCCACGCTCGTCAACTACACGCTCAACCAGTTTCAGGCACCGAACGAAGCCACGCACCAGTTTAACACGGCTAAGGGCAGTGTGAAAATTGAACTGCACAACCGCCGCTGGGGCTTCCTCCGCCTGGGGGACAAGGACTGGACCTGGCACGAGGTGCCACCCGCCGACCGCGACGGTCCCTTCACCGAACAAGCCAACCGCTTCATCGACCTGATCGAGGGCAAGCCCTCGCGGATGTGCTCGCTCGAGGCGGCGGCCCATACCCTCCGCTTCAACCTAGCGGCCCTTGCCTCGGCCGAATCTGGCGCACGCGTGTTTTGCTCCAAGATAACTCCTTGATTCCATCCTTACCATGAAGACCGTCCCTCGTTCCCGCCCCTCCCCAACCCGCGGCCGGACAACGCGCCGCCCCGCCAGCGCCGCCGCCCGCCCGGCGAAACGAGCCATCGATATCGACGCGAATCGCCGCCTGCTGAACAATTACCGCTACGTCGAGCATGAGGCGATGCTCCAGCTGGCCGGCTGGCTGCCGCGCACCGCGACCTTTGAACTCAAGTGCGAGATGGGCCGCTCCCTCTGGGAATTCTCGCAGCATGTCAATTCGCTCTACCTGCGGCTGCGCGAGATCCAGTCGCCCGCCTTCCAGAAGCCCGCGGATGCGGCCCTGGTCAAGCTGGTGGCGGAAATGCTCCATGCGCCGGACGAGTTCGCCTTTGCCTGCGGCCTTTACCGCGTCGTCCTGCCGAGCCTGATCGCATCCCTTGAGAAACACGAGACTGCGACCTTCCCGAACAGCGACCAGCCGAGCGTCCATGTAATCACCCACGCGCTCCTCGACCTTCGCGCCCAGTTGGAGCGGGTCGATCCCCTCCTGGTCGCGGCGGAAAAATCCGGCAAGTTCAGCGCCGCCACCCGCGCGTGGGAGCGCTACCTCCGGCAGCTGCTCGCCGCCTGCGGCGGCATCAGCGGGCTGGCCAAGCGCCGCCCGGTCCCGGCGTGCGCGCCCGCCTGCCGCGTGGACTTCGTCGCCCCGCGCGAGGCGGCCCGCGACGAGCGCTTCAAGAACCTTTTCGCCGACCAGGGCGCTATGCCCGACGAGACCCAGTATGCGGCGCACACCGTCGAGGAATTTGAGCGCTACTCCACCGAGATGCTCGCGGCCGAGACGGTCGCCTTGGTGCTCTTCGCCGTGCGCGGCATGCCCTGGGAGTTCCAATACGACACGGCCCGCCACCTCTACGACGAGGTCCGCCACTGCCTCATGGGCTACGAATGGATGCGGGGGCACGACATGGACCCGTTCCAGTCGCCGCAATACCTCCACATCTACAAGTGGCGGAGCCAGTATCCGCCGCTCATGCAGTATTGCATGCTCACCATGGGCAACGAGGTGCACGCCTTCCCCTACCGCCACCG
>JBKJRX010000067.1:0-14077 GCA_046593155.1 Lacunisphaera sp. | reverse complement strand
TTTGACACGCTTCGGGGCTTTCTCCTAGCTGACCGGTCTCTCATGTCCAACGTTCGTGTCCGTTTCGCGCCCAGTCCCACGGGCTTTTTTCACATCGGCAGCGCCCGCACCGCGCTGTTCAACTGGCTTTATGCCCGGCACACGGGAGGCACGTTCATCCTGCGGATCGAGGACACCGACCAGGCGCGCAACAGCGAACAGTTCCTCAAGCTCATCTACGACAGCCTGACGTGGCTGGGCCTGGATTGGGACGAGGGTCCGAATCCGAACGGCGTGGGCGAGCGCGGTGATTATGGCCCATACCGCCAGAGCCAGCGCGGGCCGATCTATCAAAAATACAAGCAGCAGCTCCTCGACAGCGGCCGGGCCTACGAGAAGGACGGCGCCATCTGGTTCAAGCTGCTCGGCGAGCGCTACAAGATCTTTGATGACCACCGGAAGAAGGAAGTGGAGAAGGTGAAGTCCGCGCCGGTCGTCATCGACGACCAGATTCGCGGCAAGGTCGAGCGCCAGGAGGACGAGGATTTCGTGATCTTCCGTTCCGACGGCAACCCGGTGTTCCATTTCGTGAATGTGGTGGACGACATCGAGATGAAGGTGTCGCACATCATCCGCGGCGAGGATCACCTCTCCAACACCAGCAAGCATGTGCGGCTCTATGAGGGCTTCGGTGTCACGGCGCCGGTGTTCGCGCACATTCCGCTGATTCTGAAATCACCCGAGATGGGTCAGGGCAAGATGTCGAAGCGCGACAAAGGCGCCCTCATCGAGGAATACCAGCAGCGCTATTTCCTGCCCGAGGCGCTGGTGAACTACCTGTCGCTGCTCGGCTGGAATGCCGGCGACGATCGCGAGAAGATGACCATGGCCGACATCGTGAAGCTCTTCGACCTGCCCGGCGTGAACCAATCCAACGCGAAGTTCGACGGCAAGAAGCTCGCGCATATGAACATGACCTATCTGCTGGAGCAGCCGGCGGATCGGTTCGTCGCGCTGGCGAAGGAATATTTCGCCAAGCAGCCCACGGGCGCGACGGTGATGGCGAATGAGGCTTATTTCCGTGAGATCATGCTGCTTGCGCAGCCCAAGATCAAATCGGTGGACGAACTCGGCGCCTACACGGGCTATTTTTTCACCGAGGATTTCACCATCGACCCCAAGGTGAAGGAGAAGGTCATGGCCAAGGGCGACCCCAAGGTCCGGCTCACCGAATTACTGGCGGCTTTGCCCGCGATGGATTTCTCGAGCGATGCCGCCATCGAGGCCGGCATCAAGTCACTCGCCGAAGGGAAGGGCCTGGGCTTTGGCGACTATCAGGCCGTGGCCCGCCTCGCCGTGTCCGGCACCAACGCCGGCCCGAGCATCACGAGCATGTTCCGCGTGCTGGGGAAGGAGCGGGTGACGCAGCGGCTGCAGAAGTTTCTGGCGACGGTTTGAAGGTGGCACCGGGCCTCCGGGCCGGTTTTTTGACGCATGTCCGATCAACCCGTCCGGAGGCCGGGTTCCACCTTAATTCACTTCGCCCAGGTATCCTTGAGCGAGATCGTCCGGTTGAAGACGAGTTTGGCGGGCGAAGAATCTTTCGCGTCGAGGCTGAAGTAACCGAGGCGTTCGAACTGGTAGCGGTCCTCAAGCTTCGCCGTGGCGAGGGAGGCTTCGAGCTTGGCGGTGACGACCTCGAGCGATTTCGGGTTAAGAACCTTCAGGAAGTCCTCCTCAGCGGCGGGCTCGGGCACGGTGAAGAGTCGGTCATAGAGCCGCACCTCGGCGTCGATGCATGTGGTCGCGCTGACCCAGTGGATGGTGCCCTTGACCTTTTTGTCGGCGTTGGGCTGGCCGTGGCGCGTGTCGAGTTGGGCCGTGCAGCGGATCTCGGTGAGGGTGCCGGTAGCATCCTTCACGAGTTCGTCGCACTTGATGATGCAGGCGTATTTCAAGCGCACCTCGCCGCCCGGCTTCAGGCGGAAGTATTTCGGCGGCGGCACCTCGGCGAAGTCGTCGGTCTCGATGAACACCTCGCGGGTCAGCGCAATGGGCCGGGTCGTGGGATTCTCTTCCTGCGGGTTGTTGGTCGCCGCACACTCGACGGTCTCGCCGGCGGGAATATTGGTGAGAACCAGTTTGAGCGGCTTGAGCACGGCGAGCCGGCGGGCGGCGGTGGGGTTGAGTTCGCCGCGCACCGCATTCTCGAAGACCGCGACTTCGGTCAGGGAATCAAACTTGGTGACGCCGACCCCGGTGACGAAGGTGCGGATGGCGCTCGCGGGGATGCCCCGGCGCCGCAGGCCGGACAAAGTGGGCATGCGGGGATCATCCCAGCCACTGACAACCTTCCCCGTCACGAGCGTGAGCAGCTTGCGCTTGGAAACGAGCGTGTAACCGAGGTTGAGCTTGGCGAATTCGTATTGGCGCGGCAGCGCGCGCGGCAGGCCGAGGGATTCCAGGATCCAGTCGTAGAGCGGGCGGTGGTCGACGAACTCCAGGGTGCAAATGGAGTGCGTGATGCCTTCCAGATAATCGCTCAGGCAGTGGGCGTAATCGTAGAGTGGGTAGAGACACCATTTGTCGACGGCGTGATGGTGCGCGACGTGACGGATGCGGTAGAGCAGGGGATCGCGCAGCCACATGTTGGGCGATGCCATGTCGATCTTGCTGCGCAGGGAGCGCGCGCCGTCGGGAAATTCGCCGGCCTTCATCCGCGCGAACAGATCGAGATTTTCCGCGACGCTCCGGTTGCGGAACGGGCTGTCGCGTCCGGGCGTGTCCGGCGCGCCGCGGTATTTCTCGGTGTCTTCCGGGCTCAGATCGCAGACGTAGGCCTTGCCGCGCTTGATGAGTTCGACGGCGTAGTCGTAGAGCTGGTCGAAATAGTCGGAGGCAAAAAAAGGCTCTGCAGAGAAACCTGAAACCTGAGAGTCGCCCCGTTGCTGGCTGCTGCCAGCCCGGTGTTTGTCCTGGCCGTCGCCAGGCAAAAGACCTGAAGGATCAACCGGGGCGAGGTAGTAGTCGGGCTGGCCGTTGCTGGTGATTTTGGTGGCATGCGCACCCTTGGGCTTGAAGCCGAGGCAGTGGTCGGCCCAGCCGGCGATCAGCCACTGGACGTCGGCGGTGATGGACTCGACGTAGGCGATGTCTTCCTTGACCGGGTTGGTGTCGTCGAAGCGCAGGTTGCATTGGCCGGCATGCTCGCGGGCGATGCCAAAGTTGAGGCAAATGGACTTCGCGTGGCCGATGTGGAGGTAGCCGTTGGGCTCGGGCGGGAAGCGGGTGACAATCTTGGCGTGGCGCTGCGCCGCGACGTCGGCGGCGACGATATCGCGGATGAAGTCACTGGGTGCGGGCGCGGGCGTGGGGGGGACGACGGACATTGCGCCCAAAGAAGGGGAATCGGCTCCCGCAAGGCAATGATGCAGTTGAAAGCATCGGAATCAGAGCAAAATCCCAGTTGCAACACAGTGTATTACAACCAATGGTCCTGCCATGCCAGCGTCCTCCACCGTCAGCACGAGCGTCCGCCTGCCCCGTGAATTGAGTCGGGAATTGGCCAGAAAGGCGCGCAGCACCAAGCGCGGCAAGAACTGGGTCATCAAGGAAGCGCTGCAGCTTTATCTGTTGGGCAGCTCGCATGAAGCCCTCCGGGCCGAGGCGCGCAGGCAGTCGATCCTCGCCAGCAAGCGCACTCCGGCCGACGCGGCTTGGGGTGAAATGGGCGGGGACATCGACGGATGGAAAGCTTGAACTACCGGCGGGGCGATGTGGTGACCTGCGCGCCGCCGGGCGAATATGGCAAGCCCCGGCCGGCAGTTGTGCTGCAATCGGATTTATTCAATTCGACCCATGGCAGTGTGACCTTGTGCCCGGTGACCAGCCATGCCACCGAGGCGGCACTTTTTCGAATCGCGTTCAAGCCGTCACCCACCAACGGACTCAAAGCCGAGTCTTACGCCATGGCGGACAAAATCACCACGTTGCGGCGCGAGCGGATTGGAGCCGTCATCGGCCGCCTCGAACCCGACGATCTGGCGCGGCTTGAGTCCGCCGTCATGCTTTGGCTCGGGCTACGGGCCTGATCAGTCTGAACCCGGCGAGGCCGGATGGGGTCGGAAAATATCCCTTTGCCTTGGCGCGCGACCGCCTGACTATTCCATCCGCATGAGCGACTTCCACGCATGAGCGCCCACCAGGTCACCTCCACTCCGGGCGATCGCCTAAAGCGGCTGGCACCCTTCGGCATCGGGCACACCAAGCCGAAACATTTCCGCGACATGGCCGGGGTGGTGTGGGCCAATCGCGACAACCTGGGCTACGCTTGGAAAGTTATCAGTCGGGGCGTGTGCGACGGCTGCGCACTCGGCGTGGCGGGACTGCACGACTGGACCATCGACGGCGTGCACCTGTGCATGACGCGGCTGAATCTGCTGCGCCTTAACACCATGCCGGAGATGGATCATGCTCTCCTGGGCGATGCCGCGGCCATGGCGAAGCTCGACAACCGCGAATTGCGGACACTCGGCCGGCTGGCCTACCCGATGCTGCGGCGAAAAGGCGAAAAGGGTTTCGCGCGCATCACTTGGGATGAGGCCTTGGCGCTGGCGGGCGCGAAACTGCGGGCCGCCGATCCGCAGCGGGTGGCGTTTTTCCTCACGGCGCGCGGCATCACCAACGAGGTCTATTACGCCGGCCAGAAGGCCGCGCGTTTCCTCGGGACCAGCCACATCGACAACGCCGCGCGCATCTGCCACTCGCCCTCGACCGTCGCCATGAAGCAGACGCTCGGCCTCAGCGCCTCGACCTGCAGTTACAGCGACTGGATGGGCACGGATCTGGTCGTGTTCTTCGGCTCCAACCCGGCGAACGATCAGCCGGTCAGCACGAAATACCTGCACATCGCAAAAAAACGCGGCACGAAGATCGCGCTCGTGAATCCCTATCTCGAACCGGGCATGAAGCGCTATTGGGTGCCTTCCGAGGTGGGCAGCGCGCTGTTCGGCACCAATCTCGCGGACCACTGGTTTCCGGTCGCGCAGGGCGGAGATATCGCGCTGCTCTATGGCGTGCTCAAGCGGCTGATCGAGACGGACAAGATCAACCGCGACTTCGTGAGCCGACATACGAACGGATTCGACGAATTGGAAACCCGCGTGCGGGAACTATCGTGGGAAGTGCTTGAGGCGGGCAGCGGGCTGCCGCGCAGCAGCATCGAGGAACTGGGCGACCTGATTGGGAACGCCCGCTCGGCGGTGTTTGTCTGGAGCATGGGCATCACCCAGCACTCCTTCGGTGGCGATGCCGTGCAGATGATTCTCAACGTCGCCCTGGCGCGCGGTTTTCTCGGGCGGGATTTCTGCGGCGTGATGCCGATCCGCGGGCATTCCTCGGTGCAGGGGGGCGCCGAGATGGGCGCCTATGCCACGGCTTTCCCGGGTGGGCTGCCGGTCACACCAGCCAATGCCGCGGCGCTCAGCGCGCAGTATGGTTTTCCCGTGCCGGACAAACCCGGGTTGACGACAACCGAGATGGTCGAGGCCGCGGCCCGCGGCGAACTCGAGGTGTTTTACCTGCTCGGCGGCAATTTCCTGCGCACCCTGCCGGAGCCGGAGTATGTGCGCGCCGCGCTGGCGCGGGTGCCGTTGCGCATCCACCAGGATATCATCGTCACCGACCAGATGTTCATCGACCCCGGCGAGGCCGTGCTGCTGCTGCCGGGCAAGACCCGCTACGAGCAGGACGATGGCGGCACGGAGACCAGCACCGAGCGGCGCGTGATGTTCACCCCCGAGATCCCGCGGCAGGTGGGCGAGGCCCGGGCCGAGTGGAAAATCCTGTTTGATGTCGCGGCGGCGGCGTTCCCCGAGCGCGCGGCACCGCTGCGGGGCGTGACCGGCCAGGCCCTGCGGGAGGAAATCGCTCGGGTCGTGCCATTCTACGAGGGGGTGCAGCATTTGAAGAAGACGGGCGATGCCTTCCAGTATGGCGGCCGGCATCTGTGCCGGGATGGTTTTTGCGCCACGGCTGACGGCCGGGCGCGACTCCGCGCCGTGGAACTGCCCGCGTCACCTCCGAACGACGGCACGTTCCATGTCAGCACGCGGCGCGGCAAGCAGTTCAATACCTTGATCTACGCAGACGTCGATCCCCTCAATGGTGCGCCCCGCGAGGCGGTGTTGATGAGCGACGAGGATGCGGCGCGGTTGCATCTCAAGCAAGGCGACCGCATCGCGCTGGTCAACGACCTCGGTCGCTATGAAGGCATTGTGTTCCTCGCCCCGCTCGCGCCCGGCAACCTCCAGATCCACTGGCCTGAAGGAAATGTGATCGTGCACCGTGGCCGCGTGGACGCGCTTAGTGGCGTGCCGGACTACAACACCCGCGTGCGGGTTGAACTGTGGAAGTGATGACGGCCGCCCTACACACCCCGTCGCTGCGCGCCACCCCTCTTCATAGAGGGGATTCAATCCACGTAAGCGATCGTCCCCTCTATGAAGAGGGGTGCCCGGCAGGGCGGGGTGTGTAGGACACGCCGTCTAACTGGACACATACCCGCGATGAAACCCATTCCGCTCACTCGAAACTGGCCCGTCCGTCGCATCCGCGCGCGCACGGCGGAGCGAACGGAGAGCGACGTGCTCGCCGTCGAGGAGCCGCTCGAACTGCGCGTGCGCGGCCGGTCCGTGGCGGTGGTCATGCGCACGCCCGGGCACGATGCCGACCTCGCGGCCGGGTTTTTGCTGACGGAGGGCGTGGTGCGTTCGCCCGACGACATCTACGACATCATGCAGTGTCGCACGACCAAGCGCGCAGAGAAGGGCAACGTGGTGGAGATCGTGCTGCCCAAAAACGTCCGCGTGGATTTTGACTCGCTCACGCGGCATGTCTTCAGCGCCACGAGTTGCGGCCTGTGCGGCAAGGCGACCATCGAGGCCGTGCAGCAGCATTTCCCGAAAGTGAATCGGCCGTTGCGGGTGACGGCCAAAATCCTGCAGCGACTGCCGGCGCGACTGGCCGAGGCCCAGCCCGCCTTCCGGACGACCGGCGGCCTGCACGCCACGGCGCTCTTTGACGCCCAAGGAACGATGCTCGTGGCGCGGGAGGATGTGGGCCGGCACAACGCGATGGACAAGGTGCTGGGTCATGCGTTGCGTGCCGGCTGGCTGCCCTTGGACCGGCACATCCTGCTGGTGAGCGGCCGGGTTTCCTTCGAGATCATGCAGAAGGCGCTGGCCGCCCGCGTGTCGATCGTCGCGGGCATCTCGGCGCCGACCAGCCTCGCCGCCGAGTTTGCCCGGGCGAACAACCAGACGCTGGTCGGTTTTCTGCGCGGGGACCGCTTGAATGTCTATGCGGGCCGGTTGGCCCCGTCCCGATGAACATCGCGGCACTCTACATTTCGCCCGGCCACAATTATTTCGGCCGCCACGGACAGGCACCGGGCGAGCATCCGGTGTTGGCAGTGCCGGCCGTGGAGTGCGTGGTCGGGCGCGGCTTGGTCGGCGACCGGTTTCTCGATTACAAGGACGCCTACGCCGGGCAGATCACGTTTTTTGCGGGTGAGGTTTTTGATGAGATCCGGCTGGCCTTGAACCAACCCGACCGGCCTGCCGCCGTGTTCCGGCGCAACGTGCTCACGCGTGGCACCGACCTCAATGCGCTCATCGGCCAGGAATTTGAGGTGCAGGGCGTGCGCTTCGCCGGCGTGCGTGAGTGTTCACCGTGCCATTGGATGGACCAGGCGTTCGCGCCCGGTGCCGAGGCGTGGCTGAAAGGACGGGGTGGCCTGCGGGCGCGCATCCTGTCCTCGGGCTGGCTCAAGGTGGATGCATTGCCATGCTGAGCGGACTGATTTTGGCCGGGGGACGTTCGTCGCGGATGGGCCGCGACAAAGCCGCGCTGACGCTGCCCGACGGACGCACGCTGTTGCAGCGGCAGGCGGACATTCTGCGCGCGGCCGGGGCGACGACGCTGTTCGTCTCCGTCCGGGCCGACAACGAAACCACCCTGCCGGGGGCCACGCTGGTGCCCGACTCCACGCCGGACGGCGGGGCGCTCGCGGGCATCGCAGCCGGCCTGCGGGCGGCGCCGGCGGGGTTGGTGCTCGTGCTGGCCGTGGACATGCCGGAGGTGCAGAGCGCGCATTTGCGGCAATTGTTGGAGCTGGCGACGGCGGACCGCGGCGTGGTTCCGCTGCTGGCTGGCCAGTGCGAACCGTTGGCGGGAGTTTACCCGTCGGCGCTCGCGGGCTCGGCCGAGGCGGCGCTGGCGAGTGGGCAGCTCGCGGTGCACGCCTGGGTGCGGCGCGAGGCGGCGCAGGGCAAGTTGCTCCTGTGGGCAAGCCCGGCCGAGTGGACCGGGGTGTTGCACAGCTGGAACACGGCGGCGGATTTGCCGCCACCGACAAAGGGGTAGGGCGCGGACTTCCGCCGTCGCCGAGCCTAGGGCGGACAGACCGTTCCGCGCCACGGCGGTGACCAGCCTTCGCCAAGCCTACGGCCCGGCACGACGGAGTCACCGCCCTACCTGGCGGCGGACGGAAGCGAGGCGAGTAATTGCTCGAAGCGGGCCTTGGCTGCGTCGTCGGCCGGATAGCGCAGGCCAAGCCTGGCAATGGAGGCGGCGATCGGCGGCGCGCCGGCCTGATTGTAGAGTTGGGCGGCGCTGTAAAGCAGCGCGCTGTTGCGCGGGAAGGCGCGAATGCCCTCGTCAAGAACGGCGAGATTTTCGGGCGTAGGGGCAACGGCGCTTTGCGCCCAGGTGGCGGCGATCAACTCGTAGGTCCCGGGCAGGGCGGGGGAAAGTTTGCGGGCCTCGAAGAGCGGGGTCAGCACGGCGCCGACTTGCGCGGTGCCGAGCTTGCCGTTGGCCGAGGGCTTGGCGGCGGCCTCGGCGAGGCGGAGCCGGGCGAGTTCCACGTAGGCGGAAGGACGCTTCACGCCGGCCTTGACCGCCGGCTCGAGCAAACCGCGGGCGCGGTCGGCATGGTTCAGCGCGGCCTCGGTGACGCCCATACCGGCCAGCAGGGCTGGCTCGCGGGCGCCGCGGAGATAACCGGTGCGGTAGGCCGCGAGCGCGGTGTCGGGGTGGCCGCCGAGGCGGAGGGCGTCGCCTTTAAGGAGCGCGACCTCGGCCGGGGTGGCCGCGCGGAGCTCGACGGATTTCGGGATGAAGTGGTCGGTCTTCTGCAGGGGGTAACGCTGGTATTTATGCTTCGTGTGGAGGATGTAGCCGCGGAGTTCCTTGTTCATCCCCTTGTAGTCGGTCTTGAAGCACTCCTTGAAGAGCGCCTCGCTGACCGGCTCGCGGGCGAGGCGGGAGGCGAAGGTGCCCAGCGCCTGCTGGTAGCGGAGGTCCTCGCCAAACATGCAGAAGTGCACGAACAGGTAGGCCTGCTTCGCCCAGAAATTGTTGCCGAGCGGATTCTGCGTGGCGGGATCATCGGCGGTGAGGGCGAAGAACTGGTCCAGCGGGATGAGCTTGCGGTGCTGCAGGACGACGTTGAACGGCTGCTCGCCGACGACAGCGTCGGTGCTGGCCATCGGGTCGCTGCCGTCCGAATCGGCGGACAGTCCGCCCGACACGGCGCCCTTGAGCGAGTTGATCTTGCCGTAGATGAGCGCGGTATCGAGCAGTTCTATGTCCATGACGATCTGGGCGAGGCCCTCCTCGAGCCAGATGGGGGCGCGGACCTGGCTCTGACTGATGAGGTAGCGGACGTATTGGCGGTAGAGCTGCTTGTAGTGGTCGACCTCGTAATCGGCCCCGGTGGCGCCCTCGACGCTGAGGTTGTTGGGGTCGATGCTCAGCCGGTCGGCCTCGACGTCGACCACGATGGCGATCTGCTCGCGGTTGCGCAGGAAGACGCTGGGCACGATCGCCTCATCCCGGCGCGACCCGGCCGGCGGGAAGGCGTCGAACTGGCCGCCCTTGCCGCAGAGGATGAGGGTGGAGGCGGCGAGGGGTTTGGCCGGCGCGGGCCAGACCAGCGACATCGCTTGGGTGAACGTGGCGAAATCCGCCAGCAGGCTGCGGGTGGCGCGATCGGAGGCGTTGGAGAGCACCTCGAAATTCCCGACGCGCGCATAGCGCCAGGACTCGGGTGGCGGCAGATCGGGGCTGTCGGTGACCTTGTAGTCCGGAAGCTTGTAGGTCTCGCCGGTGGCGGGCGGCTGGTCCTGGGCGGAGAGCGGGGCGAGGCCGGCGGTCAGGGAAAGCAGCACAGTGGCGGCGAGGCCACGCAGGCGGAGCGGATGGTTCATGGCGCGGGCAGGGGTTGAGGAAATAACGCCGCCTGACCGGGAAAGTTGCGCTTATGACGCGCTCACCCGGCCTTGCCGAAGGGCGGGGAGGTCCGGCCCTTGGCGGTGGGGGAGACGCCGTCGGCGCTCATTTCCTTGAGGAGGCTGGTGAGGTAGGGGATGAGCTGCTTCTTGCGGCTGACGACGCCCGGCAGATCAAAAATCTCGTTCTGCTCGATGTGGGCGTAGGAGATGCGGCGGATGAGTTCGTCGTCACCCTTGACGAGCATGAGCGAATTCTGGGTGTTGATGTCGGTGACCAGCAACGTCGCGAACGCCAGTTTTTCGTCGGTGCGAAGCTCGCCGAGGGCCTTGGTCAGGGCCTTGGCATGCTGCCAGAAATTGTCGAAGCCGAGTTCCTCGACCTGGGAGACGGCGAAGCGCACGCCCTCCTCGTCATAGATCTTGAAATCGGAACGGACAACCTTGTCGGGCGGGCTGGCGAGAATGACGGAGCCGGAGCTGAAGATGAGTTTGGCGAGCGCCTTGGCCTTGATGTCGGCGTGGGTCTCGAGCCAGGCGAGCACCTCGGCGTCCTTCGGCGTGGAGGTGGGACTCTGGAGCATGAGGGTGTCGGAGATCAGGCCGGACATCATGATGCCGGCGAGGTCGGCGCCGGGCTTGAGGCCGTGGCGCCGGAAGAGATCGGCAATGATGGTGCAGGTGGAGCCGACGGGCTCGTTGATGAAGAGGATCGGTTGGGGCGTGGCCATCGGCCCGAGGCGGTGGTGGTCGATGATCTCGGTGATGGTGACCTCGTCGGCTCCGGGCACGGCCTGGGTCAGCTCGTTGTGGTCCACCAGCACGAGGCGCGTCGGCACGGGCTTGAGGAGGTCGGTCTTGGTGAGAACGCCCTGCAGGCTGCCGTCATCCCCCGTGACCATCATGGCGCTCGGGCCGCCTTGGGCGAATTTTTTGCGGACCTCGGCGATGCGCGTGTCGGTGTCGAGCGCGGTGAACTTGCGGTCCACCAGGCTCTCGATGGTCGAGGCGGTGCGGACAAACCACGCGGTGGTGGCGGTGTCGTGCGGGCTGACGATGATGCTGACGCCCTTCTTTTTCGCGAGGCCGACGATGGCGGGCTCGACCGGCAGGTTGCCACTGATGATAAGGGCGCGGATCCCCAGCTCGATGGCGCGATGTTGGACGTCGGTCCGGTCGCCGACGATGATGAGGGAGTTGCCTGCGGGGATATTGTCCTTCTCGGAGATTTTCCAAAAAGTGCCCAGGTCCATGGCGCCGATGCGGACAAAAAGCTCCTCCAGCCGGTTTTCATCGACGACGTGAAGCACCGAGGCCTTCAGGGACTGCACAATGCGGGCCAGACTGGTGCGGACCTGGCGCATGGCGCGCGGCTCGTCGAGACGGGGGATGAAAAAATGGCCGAGGGACGCCAAGGTTACGGAGCCGAGGGCCCGTTTGCGGGCGGAAACGACCGGCAGAAACGAAATGGCGTGCTGATCGAGGAGTTTGAGGGCTTCGGCGCAGGTGGCGTCCTCGGTCACGGCCCGCGGTGCGGCGGTCATCATATCGTGCACGCGCGGGGAGACATCGCTCAGATACAGCGGAAGCGGGGTGTGAAAGCGTCCGAGGATGGCATCGATGCGGGCGTTGGAATTGCCGCAGCGGGCGGCGACGTAGCCGGTTTCACCGCGCGCTTCCTTGAAGGCGGCGTAGGCGATGGCCGAGCAGATGGAGTCTGCGTCGGGATTCTTGTGGCCGATGACGAAAGTGGGAGTGGCGGTAGCCATGGTAGAAGCGCGGGAGATTAGGTCGTGACGGGCGCCAAGGTGAAGACAAAAGCCGGGTTGGAGTGAAGGGAGGGCTGTCGCTGGCCGGGCAGGCCATGCTTCCCCGAAACCCGGCCCGGCGAGGAGCGACGGCCCGACCGGCGGAGCCGCCCGGCTCAGGGCCCTTTCTCGGCCGGAGTGCCGGCGAGGCTGCCGACACCGGCGGGCGGCGTGGCATAAATGCGGGGATTGGCCGCCGGATTGGCGTTGAACGGGAGGGCTTGGAGGATCGAGCTGCCCTTGCGGCCGTTATTGAGTGTGAGCTGGGTGGCGGCTTCGGTCAGGTTGGGGTAGAACTGGATGTTGCCGCCGAGGAAGGCGACGTGGCCGCCGGTGTCCTTGTAGGTGCCGTGGTCGGCACTCCAGGTGCCGGCGGCGAGCAGACCGCGCGTGAAGGCGACGGGAGTAGAAGCCGGGTCGCTCATGCGCAAGCCGCCGACGAATTCGAAGCTGAGGATGCGATTCGTAACAAAGCTCGCGTCGAGGACGGCGCGATTGACCGGGTTGACGATGGCCGCGGGATAGGTGCCGTTGAAGGCGGGGTCGTTTTTGGCGAAATAGAAGGTGGGGTCGGTCAGGATGCCCCGTTGGGCGAGAATGCCGGCCCACAGGAACGGACCCTGACCGCCGGTGACGGGCGCGGGGTTTTGCGCGAGAAGGGCGGCGGGGTCGGGGAGGCGGTCGTTATTGTCGGCGGCATAGATCGTGGCGGCCTTGACGATCTCGCGGAGGTTGTTGGCATCAACCGTCCGCTGGGCGGTCTCGCGGACCTTGCCGACCGTCGGGAAAATCAGGGCGGCGAGGATGCCAATGATGGCAATGACCGTCAGCAGCTCGATGAGGGTGAAGCCGGCTGGGCCGGCGGGAGGGCGCGTTTTCATAGTCATGCAAAACTGCGGCCCGCTGGCCGGAACAGTTTGCCGCTGAAACGGCAAATACAAGCGCATTCTCCCATTACCGGACTGGACAACCGCAGCGGCTTTGCTGCAATACGGCCATCATGGTCATTTATCTTGATGGCAAGTATGTCGATTCCGCCGAGGCGAAAGTGTCGGTCTTTGACCACGGTCTCCTTTATGGCGACGGTGTGTTTGAGGGCATCCGCATTTACGGCGGCAATGTCTACCGGCTCGACGACCACCTGGAGCGCCTCGAGATGTCGGCCAAGGCCCTGATGCTGACTGTTCCGCTCGACCGTGTCGCGATGTCCGAGGCGGTCTGCGAGACCTGCCGCCGGAACAAGCTGACCGACGGTTACATCCGGCTCGTCATCACCCGCGGGGTGGGCGACCTCGGTTTGGCGCCGTGGCTCTGCGAAAAGCCTTCGCTTTTCATCATCGCCAGCAAGATTTCGCTCTACCCGCAGGAACACTATGACAACGGCCTGAGCATCGTCACGGTGGCCACCCGGCGCATCGCGCCCGACGCTCTTCCGCCGACCGTCAAGTCGCTCAATTACCTGAACAACATTCTGGCCAAGATTGAAGCCAGGCAGGCCGGCGCGCTTGAGGCCATCATGCTTAACCAGCAGGGTTATGTGGCCGAGTGCACCGCCGACAACATCTTCGTGATCCACAAGGGCACGATCATCACCCCGGCCGCCTCGGCCGGCGCGCTCAAGGGCATCACCCGGGCCACCATCTTCGATATCGCCCAGGAGCTCGGCATCCCGATGAAGGAGGCTGACCTGACCCGTTATGATGTCTGGTGCGCCGACGAGTGCTTCCTGACCGGGACCGGCGCCGAGGTCATCCCCGTGGTGAAGCTCGACGGTCGCGTCATCGGCACCGGCAAGCCCGGCCCGGTCACCGGCCGCGTGCTGGCCGGTTTCCGGAAGCGCATTCTCGTCGAGGGCACGCGCGCCTGAGGCGCCCAAGGGTAGGGCGCGGACTCCGTTCCGCGCCGTTCTGTTCCGCGCCGCAACGCGGACGGGCGTTTTCGCGGGCGAGGTCGCCCGCGCTCCCTTGATGGGATCACTGGAGCCACGGCGACCCGCCG
>JBKJRX010000284.1:0-11968 GCA_046593155.1 Lacunisphaera sp. | reverse complement strand
CAAACTACCCAACCCGCCTTTATCAGGCGCTTGGCCATCTAACGTGATCCCGCGCAAAAATAATCGAAACCGTCATCCTGAGCCGTGCTAAGGATCCAGTAGGATAGGCGTTGGCGGTCACATAGGCGTTGGCGGTCACACTGATGGATTCTTCACTGCTTTCAGAATGACCAACCAGGGTTTGAAAACACGCCCTAGGCAGTTGCGGTGGGCCAGCGAGCTTGCTCGCGCTTTTTGGGCGCCCGCGAGCGGGCTGCCTACCGTGGCACTTTTTAGGGTGTGTCTTCAAACCCCTTAAATATTCGAAACCTGTCATTCTGAGCTTAGCGAATCCAGTTGGATACTCGCTTCCGAGGGGAGCGTCTAAGCCCTGATGGATTCTTCACTGCGTTCAGAATGACAAACCGGGTTTGAATACACTCCCTAGCACTACTACGTTACTTATCCTACACACCCCGCCCTATCGGGCAGCAGCCGTCGCCGAGCCTATGGCCGCCAAGCCCCTCTTCCTAGAGGGGACTTCGGCTGCGGGAATCGAATCTCCTCTATCAAGAGGGGTGGCGCGCAGCGACGAGGTGTGTCGTTCGAGATTGAATCCACATAACGTAGTAGTGCTGGTTACTGGTAGGGGCGCCGATTCCATCAATTCAAAAAAAATCGCCAGGTCCGGGCGGACCTGACGATGCATGATTTCCGCGGCAGCGGAGAAACCGTTTTAAGGATTGTTGCTGGACTTGGAGGAATCATCCTCCTCGCTGGCATCATCCTCGGAAGCGGCGCCGGCCGAGCGGGCCGACTCGTCGTTCTGGTTTTCGGTTTCGTTATCGGCCGCGCCGCGCCCTGACTGCGGGCGGTTTTTGTTCTGGGTCGAACCGGCTTCGCCGCCCTGCTGGGCCTGGCGGCTGCTTTCGTCGGTCCGGGACTGGGGCGACTTCTGGGCCGCCGACTGGTTTTCGTTGGAAGACTTGTCGGGGCGGGCGGAGGGATTGTTAGCGGACATAAGAGTTACCTTTTTTTGTTGAGGTTGTTGTTTGCGTAACCCCGCCACCTTAATGCCACGCCGCCCTCCGCGCCATCAGGGCGTTCCCGGCCAGCGACTGCAGGTTTTTGGTGAGCCCGCGGTGCGGAGGGAGGCACGAGGGAAAATATCCCCGAACCGGGCGGCGCCGGAATGGTCTCAGCTGTAGATTGCCATCGTCCATTCCACTCTTCCCTCCCATGAAAATTCCCCGTCTTGCCCTCATCGTTTTGCTGGCCACCCTGAGCAACAGCATGCTGCCCGCGCAGCTGGCCGTGCCGGAACCGCCGCCCGCCAATGCCGGTCAACCGCCCGTTGTGAGCATCGAGGCTCCCCTGGCCTCGCTCGAATCGCAGCTGGGCACCGCCCAGTTCGACCAGCGCGGCGCCTTCGCCACCGCTTATGATGAGGCGAACCGTCTCGTCGACATCCAGGTGGCCGAGTTGCGTTCCCGCGGCCTCATTTTCGCCGAGGAGGCCACCAGCAATCTCACCGTCGCCCGTGAGGAAACCAAACAGGTCTTCCGCGATCTGTCCCTGACCACGAGCGAAAGCTGGCAGAGCGCCCGGCATAACGCCATGCTCGCCGTGAGAAAAATCCAGGACGCGCTGAAGGACCTGGAGAAATCGGCCACCAAGCCGCAGGCGTAAGGCACCCTCGCAGGGGTGGCGCTTAGGCAGTTGCGGTGGGCCAGGGAGCTTGCTCGCGCTCTTTGGGCGCCCGCGAGCGGGCTGCCTACCGCGGCACTTTTTAGTTTCGAGAATCCGCAGGGAGGCGCGGTTAATCTGCCTGAGCCCGGCTGAGAGAACGATGTCTCAACCATGTGACCACGGCGGCTAAAATAATTCCCCGCTTTTCATGGGGCATTCTCCGCTAGCCGGATTTAGCCATCGGCCCGATGGCCGGCGGCCCGCAGTGGTTCTATAGTCATCGGGGTAAACCGGCGGACACGACGTCCCCTGCCCCGCAACCTCCAATCACTCCGTCCCATGGCCAAGCTACAATCCCTTCGTGATCTTTACATCGAACAAATCCAAGACTTGCACAGCGCCGAGGTGCAACTGACGAAGGCTCTTCCGGCCATGGCGCGCGCGGCCACGGATGGGGCGCTGAAATCCGCCTTCGAGACCCATCTCCAACAAACCAAGGTGCATGTCGAGCGGCTGGAGGGGATATGCCGGCAACTGGATGTTTCCCCAAAGCGCGTGATCTGCAAGGCCATGAAGGGCCTGATCGCCGAGGGGACGGAGATGATCAAGCTTCCCGCCGAGCCGGCGGTGCGTGATGCCGGTCTCATCGCTGCGGCCCAGCGGGTGGAGCATTATGAAATCGCCGGCTACGGCTGCGTCCGCGCCTATGCCGAGATCCTGGGCGACCAGCAGATGGTGGAAACCCTGCAGATGACCCTCGATGAGGAAGGCGACTCCGATCATCACCTGACCGAGATCGCCTCTACGCTGAACCGCGTGGCCAATCGCGATATAAGTGCGCTTTCGCGCCAGTAGGGCCGTTAAATTGCAGGGCGGGATCGCCAGATCTCGAGTTAGGGAAAGACCCCATGCCCGCAAGTGCTGCATAACTTGCCCAGACGGCGCGCGGGTGTAAAATGGAGGCCATTTCAGCATCTGGTCACCAAAGTTCAGTTCGTCTGAATTTCTGGCCGGATGCCTTATGATTCCCGTGAAATCACTTAGCGCTCCCAAGAGCACCTCCGAACGACTCCTCGTGAGGCGAAGCTCTGAAAGGTGTGGTGCCAGCTAGAAAAAAAAGCCGGCGCCAACCAGTCCGCCCCGCGCGTCCGACGCGCCAGCCGGGGTCGGAGTCACGGAGCGTTTTCCCCATCGTGGGAATCGGCGCCTCCGCCGGCGGGCTGGAGGCATTCATGCAGCTGCTCAAACATCTGCCCGGGGACACGGGCATGGGCTTCGTGCTGGTGCAGCATCTGGATCCCCAGCACGCCAGTGCCCTCGCCCAGTTGCTGGCCCGCGCCACCACCATGCCGGTGGTCGAGGTCACCAGCGGTATGCTGATCGAACCGAACCATATTTATGTCATCCCTCCGGATAAAAACCTGACCATCGCGCGCGGCGGGTTGCAGCTCACGCCGCGGACCGCGGGGCGGGCGCCTCATCATTCAATCGACCTTTTCCTGGAATCGCTCGCCCATGACCGGCGCGAACAGGCCATCGGGGTGGTTCTTTCCGGCACGGCGACGGACGGCACCATGGGCCTCGAAGCCATCAAGGGTGAGGGTGGCATCACCTTCGCCCAGGATGCGTCGGCCAAATACACCTCCATGCCCCACCACGCCGTGGCCGCGGGCTGCGTGGATTTTGAGCTGTCGCCGGAGGAAATCGCCCGGGAGCTGGTCCGGATCGCCCGCCATCCCCTGGTCGCCCGCCGCCCCGCGAAATCGGCGGCGCTAAGCGACGCCGTGTCCGCCCTCGACCATGAGGATGATGACACCCCCCTGCCCGCTTGGGGGCCGGGCGCCGCCACCGAACACGCCGGGTTAAAACACATCCTCCAACTGGTGCGGAACCACTCCAAGGTGGATTTCTCAGCCTACAAGCCAACCACCATCCAGCGGCGCATCAACCGGCGCATGGTGCTCCACCGGTTCGATACCCTCGAAAACTACCGGAAATTCCTGCGCGGCAATTCTCGCGAACTCGAGCTGCTCTATGCCGACATGCTCATCTGCGTCACCAGCTTCTTCCGCAACCCGCAGGCCTTCGAACTCCTGAAACACAAGGTGTTCACCCCCCTGCTCGCGCAACGGAGCACCGAGCCCGTCCGCGTGTGGGTGCTGGGCTGCTCGACCGGCCAGGAGGCTTACTCCATCGCCATGGCCTTCGCCGAGGCGGGCGGAAGGGGTCACCCGCGGCGCAAGCTGCAGATTTTCGCCACCGATCTCAACGAAACGCTGCTCGAAAAGGCCCGCACCGGTCTCTACGCCAAAAATCTTGCGCGGGACATCTCGCCCGAAAGGCTCGGGCGCTTTTTCATGGAGGAACCGGCTGGCTACCGCGTCCGCAAGGATTTGCGCGAGTCCGTCGTATTCGCACGGCAGAATGTGCTGCATGACCCGCCCTTCTCGCACCTCGATCTGATCAGCTGCCGCAATCTCCTGATCTACATCGAGACGGGGCTGCAGAATCGCATCATGCCCATGTTCCACTACGCGCTCAACCCGGGCGGCATCCTGTTTCTCGGCGCCAGCGAATCGGTCGCGGGCTTCACCAACCTGTTCGAACCGGTCGACCGCAAACAGAAGCTGTTCCTCAAAAAGCCCGTCAAGCCGGCCGTGCACAATCTCTCCGTCACGTCCCCGCGGCTTTCCCCCGGGAAAAAACCGGTGGCGGCGCGCCCGCCGGCGATCGCGGGCCCCCTGCTGTCCACCGAACTCCAGGCCCAGCGCGAAGCCGACCGGCTGACGGTGAACAAGTTCGGGCCGCCGGGCGTGCTGATCAGCGACACGCTCCAAGTCATCCAGTTTCGCGGACCGACCGGCGCCTATCTGGAACCGGCCCGCGGCAAGGCGAGTTTCGATGTGCTGAAAATGGCGCGTGAGGGGCTGGCCATTCCGTTGCGGGCCGCCATCAACCAGGCCCGGCGGGTGGGCAAACCCGTGCGTAAGGAGCGGATCCCGGTGTCGCATGACACCGGCACCCACCTGGTGAGCATCCAGGTCACGCCGCTGAGCAATCTCAAGGACCGCTGTTTCCTGATCCTGTTCGAACGCACCTCGAAAACCGCCCCGCCCCCACCCGGGGCGGCGCGGCCGCCCGAGCCGGCGGCGGCCAGCCGGCGTCTCCATGCGCTCGAAACCGAACTGGCCGAGGTCCGTGACTACCTGGAGACGGTGCAGGAGCAAGCCGAGGCCGCCAGCGGGGAACTGCAGTCCGCCAACGAGGAAGTCACCTCCGCCAACGAGGAACTCCAAAGCCTGAACGAGGAACTGGAGACCTCGAAGGAGGAGCTCGAATCCAGCAATGAGGAACTCATGACCGTCAACGAGGAGATGACCTACCGTAACTCCGAGCTGGCCCGGCTCAATGCCGACCTGAACAATCTCCATCAGAGCATCGATACGACCATCCTCGTGGTCAGCCAGGACCTGACCATCCGCAATTTCACGCCGCTGGCAGAAAAATCCCTGAACATCCTCCCGACCGACCTGGGCCGCCCGCTGGACAGCATCCGGCACAACCTGGTGCTCTCCCCGGCCACGGACAAGCGCCGGCGGACCAAGGCCGCGACCGGTGACGTGCTCCCCCGCAGCCTGGAGGACTTTGTGCGGGAAGTCATCGCCACCGTCAGCCTGCGCGAGTGCGAGGTGCGGGACACGGCGGGACGCTGGTATGGCCTGAAGGTCCGGCCGTATCTGAACCAGGAGAATCAGATCGACGGCGCGGTGATCATGCTGATGGACATCGACCGGCTGAAGCGCGCGGAGCAGGAATCCCAAAGCGCGCGCGACTATGCCGAGGCGACCCTGCGCACGGCCCGCGATCCGCTGCTGGTGCTCCATGCCGACCTGCGGGTGAACACGGCCAACGACGCCTTTTACCGGACTTTCCTGACCTCCCGGTCCGAAACCGAAGGCCGGCTGCTTTGGGAACTGGGCAACGGCCAGTGGAACCGGCCTCTCCTGCGTCTCTGGCTGGAGGAGGTGCTGCCCCAGAAGACCTTCTTCGACGATTTCGAGGTCAAGCACGATTTTCCCTCCCGCGGGCAGCGCACCATGCTGCTCAACGCCCGCCAGCTCGACGCCGCGCCCGGCCGGCCGAAGATGATTCTCCTCGGCATCGAGGATGTGACCGACCGCGAGCGGCTCCATGACACGGTGCGCCAGAGCGAGGAACGCTTCCGCGCGCTGACCGTGGCCTCGGCGCAGATTGTCTGGACGGCGGGACCGGACGGCGGGCCGCGCGAGGCGGATTTCCTGTCCTGGGGCACCTTCACCGGCCAGACCTTTGCCCAGGCGCGGGACGCAGGAGTTTTCGACGCCATCCACCCCGACGATCGCGGGGCGGCCCGCGATCACTGGACCAGGTGCGTCGCCGACCACCAACCGTTCCTCACGGAATACCGGCTGCGCCGCGCCGATGGTGCCTATCGCTGGACCGCCGTGCATGCCATCCCGCTGCTCGCCGAGAATGGGAATGTCCGGGAGTGGATCGGCACCAACACCGACATCACCCAGCGCAAGGAAGCCGAAATGAGCATGCGGTTGAGCGAACATCGCTACCGCACCTTGTTCAGTTCCATCGATGAGGGGTTTTGCGTGATCGAAATGCTCTTCGACGGGAAAAACCAGCCCGTCGATTACCGTTTCCTGGAAATCAACCCCAGTTTTGAGAAGCAGACCGGGCTGCGGAACGCGAGGGGCCGGACGGTCCGCGAACTCGTCCCGCTCCAGGAAAAGCACTGGTTTGAAATTTACGGTCGGGTCGCCACGACGGGCGAACCGATTCGCTTCGTCAACGAGGCGAAGGCGCTGGAGCGCTGGTTCGACGTCTATGCTTTTCCGCTGGACGCCTCGGACCACGTCCGGGTCGCCGTTCTCTTCCGGGACATCACCACCTTGCGCACGGACTCCCTCGAACTGACGCGGGTGCGGGACGAGGCCCTGGCCGCCTCACACGCCAAGGATGAATTCCTCGCCGCGCTCTCCCATGAATTGCGCACGCCGCTCAACCCGGTCCTGCTCCTGGCGAGCGTCAACGCGATGAATCCCGACCTCCCCGCGGAAGTCCGGGCCGATTTCGAGACCATCCGGAACAACATCGGCCTCGAGGCCCGGTTGATCGACGACCTGCTGGACCTGACGCGCATCTCCAGCGGCAAGCTGCGCCTGGAATTGCAGGCGTGCGACGTGCACACGGTCCTGCGCGATGCGATTGCGATCGTGCGGCCCGATCTCGACGAGAAAGCCATCCGGCTCTCGCTTGACCTGACGGCGGACGAGGCCGGCGTCATGGGCGATCCGGTGCGGTTGCAACAGGTCTTCTGGAACATCCTGCGGAACGCCATTCACTTTACGCCGCGGGCCGGCGGGCTCGCAGTGGCCACCCGTCGTCCCCCGGGCGAGACCGTGGTCATCACCATCACGGATACCGGCAGCGGCATCCCCCCGGCCGAACTGGAACACATTTTTGAGGCTTTCGCCCAAGGTGAAAACACCCCGGGCGCCAACCGCCGGGTGGGTGGGCTGGGCCTCGGCCTCGCCATTTCGCGCCAGATGGTGGAGCTGCACGCGGGTTCAATCCAGGCGACCAGCCCCGGGAGGGAACAGGGTTCCACCTTCACGATCACGCTCCCCTTGCTGCCCCTCAACGAGAGGGTTTCGGCACCGGCCGCCCAGGCCCGGTCGCTTCCGCGGGCCGCGTCCAAACCGGGGACGGCCAGCCGGATCCTCCTGGTGGACGATCACCGCCCAAGCCTGGGTGCCATGCAGCATGTGCTTGAGGGGCGCGGTTATCACGTGCTCACGGCGCAGTCCCTCGCGGAGGCCGCCGAGGTCGCCCGGGAACACCCCATCGATTTGCTTATTTCCGACATCGGCCTGCCGGATGGCGAGGCGTATGGCCTCTTGCAGCAGCTGCAAATCGGACATTCTCATCTTCGCGGCATCGCCTTGAGTGGCTATGGCGCCGCCAGCGATGTCGAGAAATCACGTGCCGCCGGTTTTGCTGTGCATTTGACCAAGCCGGTCGAGGTCAGCGCCCTGGACCGGGCGCTGGCCAAGGTGTGTCTTCAAACCCCTTAAATATTCGAAACCTGTCATTCTGAGACTGGACAGCAAGCCGGTGGCTGGCGTGGCACTCACCGATGAACAGACCAGGGCATTGTCATGCTGAGCGTAGCAAAGCATCCATCAGGATGGCCCCGGCGGTTGTGCCGATGGATTCTTCACTCCGTTCAGAATGACAGACCGGGTTTGCAGACACGCCCTAACGTAGCCGGATTTTTAGCCACAAAGAAACGCAAGGAGCCCAAAGACAATCCATGCAGACTGCTGTTCTTTGCGATCTATGCGTTCCTTTGTGGCTACACTTCTGGTCCCCGCGGATCATCAGGCCGGACCGTCCGCCTTCACCGCCGCGCTGGCCGCATAGAAACCCTCGATCGCCTGCTCAATCGCCCGGATGGTGACCGGTTTGGTCAGATGCCCGACAAATCCCGCACCCCGGCTCTGCGCGATGTCGTGCTCCATGCCATAGCCGCTCAGGGCGATACCCTTGAGCCCGTAACGGCTGCCGAGCTCCCGCATGAGCGCGTAGCCGGTGCCGTCCGGCAGGCCGAGATCGGAAATCACAAACTCAAATGGCTGGGTGGCCGCCAACTCCAGGGCCTCCGTCACGGTGCCGGCGGAAACCGTGCGATAGCTCCGCTGGTTGAGCAGATTGACCAGGACCGAACGCGTGGCCTCATGGTCTTCGACCAGCAGGATCGGTCGCTGCCGGCCCGTTCGCGTCGCCGCGCGTTCGCCCGACCTTTTGCCGCCCCCGGCGTTGTCCTCGACGGGCAGGGACATGGCTAGCGGCAATGTAATGATGAAGGTCGAGCCCTGACCGCGGCCGGAACTCACCGCCTGCACCCCGCCGGCGTGCATTTTCAGCAGGATCTGGGAAATCGCGAGGCCCAGACCCAGGCCCCCAAAGCGATGCGCGCCGGGTCCCGCCGCATGATCACCCTGGGCAAAGGGCTCGAATACGCGGGTCAATTCCTCCGGTGTCATGCCAATGCCGCTGTCGGTGACCGCCACGGTCAGTTCCCGGGATTCCGCGGAAACCTTCGTTTCGACACGGATCTGGCCGCCCTCGGGCGTGAATTTGACGGCGTTCTTGAGCACATTCCAAAAAACCTGCTGCAGCCGCGCCGAGTCCGCCAGCGCCACCGGCGGAGGGTCGCCCCACTCCATCGTCAGCGTCTGGTCCTTCTCGTTAAGATCGCCGCTGATGGTGGTGAGGGCGTCCTCGAGCACGGCGTGGACCTCGACCCGTTTCATTTCGAGGGTGATCTTGCCGCGCGAAATGCGGGTCAGATCCAGCAGATCGTCGATCAGCCGGGCCTCCAGCAGGGCATTCTTGGCGATGCAGGCGAAATCCTCGCGCACTTCCGGCGGCAGCTCCCCGTTGCCCGCCGCGGCGCTGGCGAGGAGCAGCACCGGGCTGAGCGGCGTGCGCAGTTCGTGCGACAGGGCCGCGAGAAAATCATCCTTGGCGCGGGAGGCCGCCATGGCCTCATCCCGCGCCGCCGCCATCTCCCGCTCGGCGCGTTTGCGCGCGCTGATGTCGGAAATCACCGCGACGATGCCCGACACGTCGCCCCCCGGGGCGCGCTCCGGTTCATAGACCATCTCCAGCCAGTGGTCGCCATCGTTTTCGCCGGCCAGTTCGATCTCGAATTCGACCCGCTCGCCCCCCAGCGCCTGTTCCAGGCGGGGCCGGCAGGCGGCGTAAGGGGTGGCGCCGATGATGACGGCCATCTCGGCGCCCACGATTTTTTCCGGGCTCAGGCCGAAGCGCGCGGCGAACGCGCGGTTGACGAAACGAAACCGGTGCTGCCGGTCCAGCTGCACCAGGTAAACGGCGGCATGATCCGCCACCAGGCGCAGCTGCCCCTCACTCGCCTTCAGCGCGGCGTTGACGACGGTCAGCTCGTTCGTGCGGTGCAGCACCCGCGCCTCCAGGTCATGGTTGGCGCGGCGCAGCGAGTCCTCCGCCTGCTGCCGGTGGGCAATCTCCCGCTCCAGCGCCGCATTGCCCACGGCCAGGGCCAGGTTCATGCGGTGCAGGTCGACGAACACCGATACCTTGGCGCGCAGCACCTCCGGGTTGACCGGCTTGGTGAGGTAATCCACGGCGCCCACCCCGTAACCCTCGAGGACAAATTTCTCGTCTTGAAAATAGGCGGTGAGGAACAGGATGGGGATGCGCTGCGTGCGTTTGCGCTGCTTGATGAGATTCGCCAGCTCGATGCCGTCGATCACCGGCATGTTGATGTCGAGCACCAGCACCGCAAAATCGCCATCGACGAGCGCCAGCAGCGCATCATTGGCGGAGGTCGCGCGCACCAGCCGGTAACCGGGCCGGTAGAGGATGCTTTCCAGCACGTCGAGGTTCCGGGGCTCGTCGTCCACGATCAGGATGCCGACGGTTTCCTGTCCCGCCGGGTGGTCCGGCGAGGCGCCGGCCGGACCGGTGGAGAAAGGCAGCCCGGGCTTCAGCGTGGAAGTATTTACCGATAGAGCCATACGCGGAGGAGGGAGAGCAATTCGTCGGTGTTCACCGGCTTGGCGATATAGTCCGAGGCCCCCGCGACGAGGCACTTTTCCCGGTCACCCTTCATCGCCTTGGCGGTCAGCGCCAGGATCGGCAGGGCGCCGAACTGGGGATCCTTGCGGATCTCGCGCATGGTTTCGTAGCCGTCCATCTCCGGCATCATGATGTCCATCAGCACGACGGCGATTTCCGGCCGGTTCTTCAGGAGTTCGAGGGCCTGGCGGCCGTTGGTGGTGCTGATGACATCCATCTCCTGGTTTTCCAGGACGGTGGTCAGGGCGAAAATGTTGCGGGCATCGTCGTCGACGACCAGCACCTGGCGCTTGCGCAGCACGTCATTGGAGCTGTGCAGCTGGTCGAGCATCTTGCGCTTGGCCTCGGGCAGCTCGGCCACCACGCGGTGGAGGAAGAGCGCCGTTTCATCGAACAGCCGCTCAGGCGACTGCACGTCCTTCAACACGATGCTCTTGGCGACGGCCCGCAGCTGCGCCTCCTCCGTTTTCTCCAACTCCTTGCCGGTGAAGACGACGATGGGAATTTCGCACAGCATGGGGTCGCTGCGCAAGCGCTCCAGCAGCTCGAAGCCGGTCATGTCGGGCAGGCGCAGGTCGAGCACACAGCAGTCGAACGGCCGGTCGAGGAGCTGGTTGATGGCCTCGGCGCCCGTCCCCGCGGTGGCGATCTCGATGTCCCCGTGACTGAGCAGCTCCACGATGCTTTGGCGCTCGATGTCGTTGTCCTCGACGATCAGCAGACGCTTCGTGCGCGGCTCGATGAACTTCCGGATGCGTTCGAAGCATTCGTCCAGTCCGCCGGTGGTGGCCGGCTTGATCATGTAGGCAAAGGCGCCGTGGGCCAGGCCGTGCTGGCGTTCCTCCTCGACCGAAAGGATCAGCACCGGGATGTGCCGGGTGTGGGCGTCCAGTTTTAGGGTGTTGAGCACGGTCCACCCCAGCATGTCCGGCAGGAAGATATCCAAGGTGATCGCGGTGGGCTGATACTGCCGGGCGAGCGCGAGGGCGGTGTTGCCCCGGTTCGCGAGAATGGCCTTGAAGCCCTTCTCGCGGGCCATGCCCAGCATGATGCGGGCGTAGTAAGGGTCGTCATCCACGATGAGCAGGGTCCGGTCGCCCGCCGCGATGTTCTCGCGGTCGTCCGCGATGATCTCCTCGCGGGCCACCGGCAGCGCAATGGGCATGGCGGAGGCGGGGGCCTTGACGCCCGACTCCGTGTAGAACAGCGGGAGGTAGAGCGTGAAGGAGCTGCCCTCGCCCGGCGTGCTGGCCAGGCGGATTTCCCCGCCGAGCAGCGCCGCGAGTTCCCGCGAGATGGCAAGACCCAGGCCGGTGCCGCCGTATTTGCGGCTGGTGCCGGCGTCGGCCTGCTGGAACGCCTCGAAGATGAGCTTCTGCTTTTCCTGGGCGATGCCGATCCCGGTGTCGCTGATGCAGAACGACACCACCTTGGCGGCGCGACTCAGCACCGGGTGGTTGGGGCTCCACCCGCCTGGGGCCACGCGCACGTCGATGCCCACGTGGCCTTGGGCGGTGAACTTGAAGGCGTTCGACAGCAAGTTCTTCAGGATCTGCTGCAGGCGCTTCGGGTCGGTGATGATGGCCCGCGGCATGTTCGCTTCAAAATCGACGCGGAACGGCAG
>JBKJRX010000200.1:0-3251 GCA_046593155.1 Lacunisphaera sp. | reverse complement strand
GATTTCACGTCGGCCGTGCTGTTGATGTAGCAGACGACCGTGGCGTCCGGGTAGAGGGCTTTCAATTTTCGCACGCTATCGCCATCGATCGAGTCGGCGAGTGAACAGCCCGAGTCGCGGTCGGGCACGAGCACGGTGGCGGCGGGCGAGAGAATTTTCGCGGTCTCGGCCATGAACACGACGCCGGCAAACACGATCTTCTTCGCCTTGGAATCGCGGGCCGAGAGGCTGAGGAAGTATGAGTCGCCCTTGAAGTCCCCCACTCCGTAGATGATCTCCGGCTCGACGTAGGAGTGCGTGAGGATGACCGCGTCCTGCTCGCGCTTGAGCCGGTTGATCTCGAGTGTAAGTGGCGCGATGCGGCGGCAGGCCTCGTAGTTCCACTGGCGGCCTGGCTCGCAATCGACATGCATGAGCACCCGGAAAAGCCGTTCGGCCTCGGTATCGAGCTCCGTGAAAGCAAACTCACTCGCCGGTGGATTGATTAAGGGCATGGGCATGGTGGAGTCCGTAGAGGACCAGTTCAGGGACAACTTCGTCGAACAGATTCTCCGCCAAAAACATCCGGGCGAAGCCGCCGGTCCCGATCACATGCGGCCGGCGGCCGTTGAAAGCCTCAATGGCGATCAGCGAGATCAGGTGCCGCACCGCGCCGACGTGCCCGTGGAAAAGGCCCGACTGAATGCTCTCGACCGACGACCGGCCGAGGGCCGCTTCCGGCCGGGCGATCTCGACCCGCGGGAGCTTGGCCGTGTGGCTCGCCAAGGTCTCGGCGGACACGCCCACCCCCGGCAGGATCGCTCCCCCGAGGTAATCGCCGGTCGCCGTGATCACCTCGATGGTGGTCGCCGTGCCCAGGTCCACCACCAGCAGGTCCCGCGCGGGATGCCGGTGCACCGCCGCAATGGCATTGGCGATGCGATCGGCCCCGACCTCGAGCGGATTGCGGTATTTGATCTTGAGCCCCGTCTTCACCCCCGCCTGCAGGATGAAGGGCTCGCAGCGGAAGTATTTCTCCGCCGCGCCCCGCAGGCTGTAGAGGACCGCGGGCACGACGGAGCAGATGGCCACGCGAGTCACTTTCCGCGGATCGATCCCGTTTTCCCGCAGCACCGCAGTAAAAAAAATCCCCAGCTCATCGGTGGTGCCGAGTGGTGCGGTGGATTTGCGGAACTGGCCGACCAGCGTGTCGCCATCGAACACGCCGCCGTGGATCTGGGTGTTGCCGACATCAAGACAGAGCAGCATGAAGGGGATGGGTGGAGGTTGAGGGCACGAGGAAAGCCGCCGCGAGCCGTTGTTCCAGCAACACCGCGAGCTCGCGCCGCGTCGCGCAGCGCACGGCCGGCCCGCTGCCCGGTCCGTGCAACTGCGCGGGGAAATCATCGTCGCCGGTGCGCTCCGTCAGGTCATTGTGCACGATCCAGTCCGCCGCGGAGTGCCCGAACAGCGCCCGCACCGCCTCCTGCGCGGCGGCCGCCGTCGCGCCATTCGTCAGCTTGAAGGCGACGACCTGCAGCGCCGGGTTGCGGCTGCGCGACCGCAGGGAGTCCACCAGCTTCGGATGGGGCCGCAAACGGAGTGAAACCGGAACGGAACCGGATGCGAGTTTGGTCCCGCCAGGGGGAAGAGCGCGGTCCCCCACGACCACCGCCTCAACGCCAAAGTCCCCCACCGCCGCGGCGTGAATCACCGCATCGAAATATTCGCCGGCCAGCAGACCGGTCAGCGCGGCATCAAGCTCGGCGAAAGTGAAGAATGTTTCCTCGCGGCACCCCCCGGCCGCCAGCGCCGTCCGCGCGCGAAGGAGGACCACGTCGTGGCCGCGTTCCGCCAGATAAGCCGCCAGGCCGGCGCCCGTGCGACCCGTGCTGGTGTTGGTGAGCACCCGCACCCCATCGATGGGCTCCGCCGTGCCGCCGCCCGTCACGAGCACGCGGAGCCGCCGCGCCGGTCGCGCCAGCGCGGCTTCCACGCTCGCGATGATTACCGCCGGCTCCGCGAGACGACCCTCGCCGGTTTCGCCGCAAGCCGTGCGCCCCTCCCCCACCGGCAGAAACCACGCGCCCCATCCGCGCAATTTTTCCACCGCCGCCTGCGTCGCCGGATGGGCCCACATGGCGGGATTCATCGCGGGCGCGATCAACCACGGCTTCCTCCGGTCATGGGCCAGGAACAGCGCACCAGGCAGATCGTCGGCCAGGCCGGCCGCCAGGCGGTTAAGCGTGTTGGCGGTGGCCGGGCAAACCAGCACCGCATCCGCCCAGCGCGTGAGATTGATGTGCTCCAGCGCCGCGCCGGGCGCAAACAGGTCGGTCAGCACCGGCGTGCCGGTCAGTCCTTCCAGGGTGGCTGCACCGGTGAAGCGCAGCGCCGACGGCGTCGCGACGGTGCGCACCCGGTGACCTCGCTGCACCAGTTGCGAGACCGCCTCGCAGGCCTTGTAGCCCGCGATGGACCCCGTGAGAATGAAGAGAATGTTAGACGCGGACATTGTCGATGAGGCGGACTCCTTCCAGCCGCACGGCGCCCAGCCGCACGCCCTCGTGGTCGGTCACGTAGTCCACCTCAAAACCGGCGGCACGCAAGGCGGGGATGGCCGCCTCCGCCGCCGGCGACTCGCGGAGGATCTTCGGGAACCCGGGTGCCACGGCCCGACCCGTGGACGACAGCCGCGCGTTGCGCGAGCTGAGTGCGAGGCCGTCGTCGGCCCGAACGGTCGGGCACGCCACGATTTCACCGGGAAGAAACAACGACGACGCCATGCCGCGCACCAGTTGCAGCTGCTGCCAGTCCTTCTCCCCGAAATACGACCGGTCCGGCCGCACCAGGTTGAGCAGCTTCAGCACGACGGTGAGCACACCGTCGAAATGCCCCGGCCGGTGCGCCCCTTCCCAGCGGTGGCTGAGGTCGCCCTCGGTCACCCGGTAGCGATAGTCATCCGGATAGAGTTCCGCCGCTGGCGGGGCCAGCACGTCATCGACCAAGCCTTCCGCCAGCGCCATGTCCGCCGCGAGCGTGCGCGGATAGCGGGCGAGATCGGACGGATCGTTGAACTGCGTCGGATTCACGAATATGCTCAACACCACGCGGTTGTTCTCGGCGCGGGCGCGTTCGAGCAGGGCCCGGTGGCCCGCGTGCAACGCCCCCATGGTCGGAACCAAGCCGACCGTGCGGCCCGCGAAACCGGCGCCCGCGCGCGTGTGCTGCCATTCGGTCACGGAGTGATATACGTTCATGCCAGCACCTCC
>JBKJRX010000024.1:0-7347 GCA_046593155.1 Lacunisphaera sp. | reverse complement strand
TCCAAGGGTTTCTGGCACGCGCACATCGGCTGGATCCTCTTCAAGATCAATCCCGAGCCACCGTGGGACAACGTCGCCGATCTCCGCAAGGATCCGCTCGTGATGTGGCAGGACCGTTTTTATGTGACCATCGCCGTGGGCTTCGGTTTTGTGCTGCCGGCGATTCTGGGTTACCTGCACAGCGGCGGGGTCGGTGCGCTCGGCGGTTTCCTGCTCGCCGGCGTCGCGCGCGTGGTCGCGGTGCAGCACATGACCTTCTTCATCAACTCGCTCTGCCACACCGTCGGCAACCAGCCCTACTCGAACAAGTGCAGCGCCCGCGACAGCTGGTTCATGGCGATCTTCACCTTCGGCGAGGGTTACCATAATTATCATCACGAGTTCCAACACGACTACCGCAACGGCGTGAAATGGTGGCAGTGGGATCCGACCAAGTGGACGATCTGGACGCTCGAGAAGGTCCGCCTCGTGCGCGCCCTGCGCCGGGTGCCGGAGGACAAGATCCTGCTCGCGCAGCTGGCCGACGCCCGGCGCCGCCTCAGCGAACAGCTGGCCTGCCCGAAGGTCAGCGCCAATGCGCGGCTTCATGAACTTTTACGGGCCTCCGATGCCAAGCTCCACGAGCTCGGCGAACGCTGGACGACCCTGAAAGCGCAATATGCCGAGAAGGCCGGGGCGATGAAGGCGGAGTATGTCGAGAAGAAGGCCGAATACACCGAACGCGCTTCCCACCAGATCGATGACGCACGGGCTGCGCTGGCCGAGATGCGCCGCGAACTGCGGGCCGCGCTCCACCTATTGGAGCACGCAGCCGCGGCGGCTTGAGTTGCTGCTGTTTCCTCATTGCCGGGCGGGATCGCTGATCCCGCCTTTTTGTTGACGCATTAATCGGTAGGGGCGCTTGCCCTCAAGCGCCTTGGGCCGTTGGGGGCAACGGCCCCTACCACCTGCGTCGTTACCTCAGGTAAATCACAGCAGCGGTGCGAGCAGCCGGGCGATCTCCTCGCCGATGCTTGGAATGAGCCGGTATTCCTTGGTGGGTTCCGGCATGGGTTTCGAGTGGACGAAAATCTCCTGCATCCAACGGCTGATGGCCGCGGCCTCGGTGGGCGAGTAAGTGACCGCACCGACCTCGAAATTCAGGAAGAGGCTCCGCAGGTCCATGTTGGCTGAGCCGAAGAGGCTGGTCTGCTCGTCCACCAGCAGCATTTTTGCGTGGATCATGCCGGGACCGTAAAACAGCACCTTCACCCCGGCCGCATGCAGGCCGCGCAGGTAGTGGCGACGGGCGAGGTCCGTGATGGGGTGGTTGGAGCGCGCCGGCACCACGAGGCGGACGTCGATACCCGCCCGGGCCTGCACCAGCAGCGAACGAAACAATACCTCGTCGGGGATGAAATAGGGGGTGACGATCCACACGCTCCGCTCCGCCTGCTGGACGAGGGAGAGGATGCCCTCGTAGAGCGGGTCGCCGGGCACATCGGGCCCACTGGCGACGATCTGCACCTCACTGTCGCCGACGGGCGCAGGTGGCTCCGCCGGCAGTTCCTTTTGCAGGGCAGCCAGCGATTGCCCGCTGGCAAAGGCCCAATCGGCGAGGAAGATTTCGTCGAGCAGGCGCACCGCCGGTCCTTCCACGCTGCCGCCCAAGTCGCGCCAACGCCGTTTGAGCGGAGACGGGCCCATGTATTCAATCGCGAGATTGCGGCCGCCCAGCGCAGCGACGCGATGGTCGAAAATGGCGATCTTGCGATGATTCCGGAGATTGGCCGAATGAGGCGTTTGCAGGGGCATCACGGGCATGAATTTCACGACCTCACCGCCAGCCCGGCGGATGGGGTCGCAGAATCCACCGCTGCTCCAAAAGCAGCCGAGGCCGTCGAGCAACAAGCGGACCTTGACGCCCTCCTTGGCGCGCTGGGCGAGCAGCTTGACGATCCGTTTGCCCACGGGGTCGCGGCCGAGGATGAACGTCATCAGGTGAATGCTGTGCTTGGCGTGCCGGATGGCGTATTCGAGCCGTTCGAAGGAGTCTTCGCCGGAGGTGAGGAAGCTCACGCGATTGCCACCCAGCGGCGGGCAGGCGCCGTTGAGCGTGAGCACGCGCGAGGCAAAAGTGTCGGCGGAGGGGCCGGGCGGCAGACCGGGGACAACCGGACAGAGCTGACTCTTGCGGGCGGCGAGTTGCTTGAGTTTCCGGCCGCCGAACATCAGGTAGAGCGGCACGCCCAGGTAGGGCACGAAGGCGATTGCGAAGAGCCAGGCGAAGGTGTTGCCCGGCTGCTTGCGCTGGCTCATCAGGCGGGCGATGGCGAAGAAGGCCAGGAGGAAGCCGACGACCGTGAGGAGATGCGGCACCACGCCGTTGGTGAAAGGATGCTCGATGAGGGCGTCGTAGTATTTCTTCAGCGTCTCCATTGTGCGGCCAGATTTGCAGTCAGCGGTTGGTTGGCAAGCTGCGGCGGCAGGGTTCGGCCAAGACCGCTGTAGGTCGGGCTTTACGCCCGACATCCGTCCTGCATGTCGGGCGTAAAGCCCGACCTACAAACAGCTGGTTAACGATGGCCGGAAAGCAAAAAAACCCGCAACTCTTGCGAGTTGCGGGTTTTTTGTAAATTGGTGGTGGAGACTGGAGTCGAACCAGTGAACGGCAAGAGCCGAATTGATTTACAGTCAACGTCCTTTGGCCACTTGGATACTCCACCATCAAGCAAACGAACGGTGAAGGTATGGGGGCGTTTTGGGCTTTGCCAAGAGGTTTTTTGCGAATGTGGCGTCGCCATGCAGGCTCCTGCAATCAGCCGGAAGCATGCCGTTGGAGATGGAGCGGGCCAGTGCGATCCAAGTCTTATGGTCGCCGCTAGTCGGCGGCCATCAGGCGGATTGCGTCCGTCCGTGCATCACGGCACGGCGACGAGCGCCGGCCCTACCAATGCAAGGGCGCTTGGGGGCAAGCGCCCCTACCGGCAATCCTTCGCAATGGGTAGGGGCCGTTGCCCCCAACGGCCCTTGGTTCGGGTCTCGCCCTCTATAAACATGTAGGGTTGCCGCTAGTCGGGCGGACCATTCGGCGGATCGCGTCCGTCCGTCATCGCGGCCCGGCGACGAGCGCCGGCCCTACCAGTGCTAGGGCGCTTGGGGGCAAGCGCCCCTACCTCAATCCTCAAACAGATTTCATCTGCTGCCCTTTATTCGCGTCCATTCCGACCAATCAACCTCGTCACCGTCCTCCTTAGATCACTCCGGCCTCGCGAAAACTATAATAGCCGCGCCCCTGCGGGTCGGCGCCGGCCCGTCCGACGATCACATGGTCGAGCAGATCGATATCGACGGCCTTGGCGGCGTCGCGGAGCTGCCGGGTGACCTGCACATCGGCCGCACTGGGGGCGGGATCGCCGCTGGGGTGGTTGTGCACGCAGACGACAGCGGTGGCGCCGTGGCGGATGGCTTCGCGGAAGACCTCGCGCGGGTGGGCGAGGCTGCTGGTGGCCGTGCCGGAGGTGACCTCAACCTGTTTGATGAGCCGGTTCTTACGGTTCAGGCAGAGCACCCAGAATTTCTCGACGACCAGACCGGCGATCCGGGCCTTGAAATGGGCGTGGATCAGCTCGGGCCGGTTGAGGATTTCGTCCTCGGTTTCCGCGCCTTGGGCGAGTCCCCGGCGGACGATTTCCATGACGGTGACAAGTTGCAGGGCCTTGATGCGGCCGATGCCGGTCAGGCGGCGAAAGTCGGTCTCGTTCCACTTGACCAAGGCGGCGAGCGAGCCGGCTTCGGCGATGAGGCGCTGGGCAATGCTGATGACGTTGTGACCCCGACTCCCGCTGCGGAGCAGCATGGCGAGCAATTCGGTGTCGCTGAGCGCCGCGGGCCCCAGTTTTTCCAGTCGCTCCTGCGGACGGTCGCTGACCGCGAGATCCTTGACGCGGAGTGGCTGGTAGGGTTCGTCGCTCATGGGCTTTGGCGCTTTCGCCCGCTGGCCCGCGAGCTGAGCACTTAGAAGTGCTTCACGTAGGCGTTGCGTCGGAGTTTCTCGAGCCAGCGTTCCGTGGCCTGGCGGGAGCCCTGTTGCACGAGCGAGCGCTCGATGTCAGGGCGAACCTCGTCAAGGGGCAGCACGCCGGCGTGCTTGCGGTCCTCGGAGTAGAAGAGGAAGGCGCCCTCGGGCATGATGAGGACGTCGCTGCGCTGGCCCTTCTCGAGGGCGAAGATGACGTCGCTGAATTCCTTACGCAGGTCGGAGCGGCGCTGCCAGCCCCAGTCGCCGCCCTTGCCCTTGCGGGAGTCCTGGCTGTATTTGCGGGCGACGTCGCCGAAATCGGTGCCGGAGGCCAGTTCGGTGACGATGGTGGCGGCCTTGCTGCGCAAGGTATCGTCGGTGTCCTCGGAACCACGGGTGACCTGGATGAGGCGGAGATGCACGCTGTCCTCCTGATAGAAGCGATCCTTGTTCTCGGCGTAAAAGGCCTCGATCTTAACCGGGCTGATCGTGCTCGCGGACTTGGCCTTCTGCTGGCGCATGTAGCCGTAAATCATGTCCTCTTCCTGCTCCTTGCGGTAATCTTTCTGGGAGATGCCGCGGGAACGGAGGTAAGCGAGGAACTTGCTGCGATCGCCGTCGAATTGGGTGATGATTGTCTCGGAGACGGCGTTGTCCACATAGCTGGCCGGAACCTGGCGTTTCTCGTCGGAGTAGAAATCCTTTACGATCAGGACGCGGTCGATGAGGTTCTGGACAACGTCCTCCTGGAGGGCTTCCAGCTTTTCATTGAATTCTTTTTCGCTGCGGCTCTGCTTTTGGATCTCGGGCACCAAGGGACCAATTTCGCGGCGAACGTCGTCCACTGTGATGATCCGGTCCTCGGCAATGGCCACTATGCCATTGGCATAACGTAAGTTAAGATTATCCGGCGGCGTCTGAGCAAGTTGGCCACGGACAGCGATCAAACCCAGGAAAAGGCCGGCGAAAGCGAGCAGTGATGTGGATAAAACGCGGGAACCTCGGAGACTCATGGAACAGGTAGATTTTGCAGAAAAACGATTATTTCCCTCAACCTTGCAAGGGGGGTGGGAGCGGTCAAGCGGGGAAAGCGGCTGCTCAATTGGATGAAGTCGTCGCGGCGGCCGGTGTTGCGCAGGCATTTCAGGCGATGACCTTGCGTTTCGACGGACAAAACACCCTTTTGTTCCGCCCGGACGCGAATTTCCGTGACCAGCAGCAGCGCCTTCACCGGCTCGCCAAACTTCCCGAAACGGTCGCGCAGCTCGGCTTCGAGGTCCTTCACCTGTTTAGGGTTCTCGGCCATGGCCAGCCGGCGGTAAAAATCGATGCGCAGCCGGGTTTCGCCGATATAGGCCGCCGGCAGCCGGGCTTGGACCTTGGCGATCTCGCCCTCAATCCGCTCGGCCTGTTTTAGGGCGGTGAAACTGTCGGTGGCCTCGTTCCGGGTTTCCGTGCCGGCCCCCTCGCCAACGAATACGAAGTCGAGTTTCACGTTGGCGCGGACCAAGGCGGCGTGTTTTTCGCCCTTCAACCGCGCCACACTCTGGCGCAGCAGCTGGCAATAAAGCTCGAAGCCGACGCCCACGATGTGGCCGCTTTGTTCCGCGCCGAGCAGGTTGCCCGCGCCGCGCAGTTCCAGATCGCGCATGGCGATGCGGAAGCCCGCGCCGAGCTGGTTATGCTGCCGCATGGCGGTGAGGCGCTGCCGGGCGATGTCCAGCAACCGGGTGTGCCGGTGCAACAGCAGATAGGCGTAGGCCTGGTGCTTGAACCGGCCGACCCGGCCGCGGAGCTGGTAGAGCTGCGAGAGGCCGAAGCGGTCCGCGCCCTCGATGATGAGCGTGTTGCAATTTGGAATGTCGAGGCCGCTCTCGATGATCGTGGTGCAGACGAGCACCTGGTATCGGCCCGCGACAAAATCAGTCATCATCCGCTCCAGGCCGTCCGCGCCCATCTGGCCATGGCCGACCCCGACGGTGACGCCCGGCAGCAGGTCGCGCAGGCGGGCGGCCACGAGGTCGATGCTCATGACGCGGTTGTGCAGATAGAAAACCTGGCCGCCTCGCCGGAGCTCGTGATGGATCGCTTCGACGACGAGCTTCTCGTCATAACTTTTGACAATGGTCTGGATGGGCAGGCGGTTTGCCGGGGCGGTTTCGATCGTGCTGAGGTCACGGGCGCCGGTGAGCGCGAGATAAAGGGTGCGTGGGATCGGGGTGGCGCTCATCGAGAGCATGTCCACGTGAGCGCGCCAGCGTTTGAAGACCTCCTTGTGCTTCACGCCGAAGCGTTGCTCCTCATCCACGATGACGAGGCCGAGCTCCTGGAACTTCACGTCCTCCTGGATGAGCCGGTGCGTGCCGATAAGGATATCGATCTTGCCCTCGGCCAGCGCGGCCAGGATGCCCTCCTGCTCCTTGGGGGTGCGGAAGCGGCTGAGCATCTCGACGGCGACCGGATAGCCGGCCATGCGTTCGCGGAAGGTGTTCAGGTGCTGCTGGGCCAGCACCGTGGTCGGGACGAGCACGGCGACCTGCTTGCCACCCATGACGGCTTTGAACGCGCCGCGGATCGCCACCTCCGTCTTGCCGAAACCGACGTCGCCGCAGAGCAGCCGGTCCATCGGCCGGGTGCGCTCCATGTCGGCCTTGAGGTCGCCGATGGCCTTGGCCTGATCGCGCGTTTCCGTGAAGGGGAAGGCGGCCTCGAATTCCCGCATCCAGACATTGTCCGGCGCAAACGCATGGCCCGGCTGCGCCTCACGCTGGGCCTGGATACGCAGCAGTTCGGCCGCGAGATCCAGCGTCGAGCGCTCGGCCGACAGGCGGGCTTTTTCCCAGCGGCCCGAACCGACGCGACCGAGTTGTGGCTTCGTCTTCGTCAGGCCGACGTAACGGCTGATGAGATGCGACTCTTGCAACGGCACATGCAGGGTGACCTTGTCGTCGAACTCCAACGAGATGACCTCGCGGACGCCGTCGCCGGACTCAAGCCGGGTCAGGCCGCGATATTGGGCAATGCCGTGCGACAGGTGCACCACGAAGTCACCCTCGACCAACTCCGAGAAGTCGAGCAACTGGTCCACGGCGGAGATGGCCGCGACGGCGCGCCTGGCCACGGTGCGGCGGGCGCGCTGCCGGCCGAAGATCTCGGTCTCGGAGACGACGACGAGGCCGGTGGGTAGGGCGCGGACTCCGCTCCGCGCCGTGGCATCTTCGGCGGGCAGCGGAGTGCCCGCCCTGCCTTTCCGATACGTCACCCGGAAGCCCTCGTTCAGCGCGCCGCGCAAAAAGCGCGGCTTGATCTTCTTCAGCGCGGTGTGTTCGTCCAGGAGTTCACGGATA
>JBKJRX010000325.1:0-7152 GCA_046593155.1 Lacunisphaera sp. | reverse complement strand
CCAGCGCCCGATAAAATCGATCAGCTGGTCGATGTTGGACGTGTTTCTCGTCGCCTTCCTGTCGGGTGCGGTGCGTTTCGGCGTGCTGGCCGACGTGCAGCCGCGGCCCGGTATCATCGCCTTTGGCGCGGTGGTGGTCCTCACGATGCTGGCCACCTACCGGTTCGATCCACGCGTGCTGTGGGTCCAGTCACCCGCCCGCCCCAATTCCATCCCATGACCTCAACCGCTTCCGCACCTTCACCCAAACTTGCCCGCTTTCCCCGGGTTCCGTTGATCTGGATCGTGCCCATTCTGGCCCTGATCATCGCCGCGTGGATGCTCGTGCGCCAATGGCGCAACCACGGGGAGGAAATCACGATCGAATTCGCCGACGGATCCGGGCTCGAGCCGGGGCAAACGAAGGTCGAATACAAGGGCGTCCTCGTGGGTCAGGTCAACGACGTGACCCTCGCCGACGATCTCCGTCGGGTGAAGGTGCAGGTGCAGCTGGCGCGCGATGCTGTCGGTCTCGCGCGCGAAGGTTCGCAATTCTGGATCGTGCAACCGGAGATCGGCTTCGGCGGTATCACGGGGCTCGAGACGCTGTTGAAAGGTTCGCGCCTCGGCGTGCGGCCCGGGCAGGGTGCGCCGGCCACGCATTTCCAAGGTTTGGAGAGTGCCCCGGCGCAAGATCGCAAGGGCGAGGGACGGGCCTTCATCCTGCAGGCCGAACGCCTGGGTGGGTTGCAGGTGAATGCCCCGGTTTATTATCGCGACGTCAAAGTCGGTGAGATCGAGGCGGCCCGGCTGGCCGTCGATGCCACCGGCGTCCTGATCCGTATCCGGGTGGAGCACCCCTATGTCGATCTCGTCCGGACCAACACACGCTTTTGGAACGTCGGAGGTTCCCCGCTCCAGATCAGCCTGTTCGGGGGCGGGGGGCCCCGGAAGTCGCTGCAGACCGTCATCACGGGGGCGATTGAATTCGCCACGCCCGAGGAGGCGGCCCCGCTGGCCGCGGAGGGCGCGCTGTTCGAACTCAACAAGGAGTCGGAGAAGGACTGGCTAAAGTGGCGCCCGCGCATCCCGATCAACGCACCGGACACCCTGTTCGAGTCTTCCCAAGGCCCAAAGGCAGTATCCGATCTCCTCCCGCGATAAGTCCGATTGAATCAACCGGCGCAGCGCCCGAGTTCTCAGGGTGCGTAGGTGATCGTGCGGGTGCCGGCGACGCCGGTCACGGTGATGGTAATGGCCCGGGTGTAATGTGCGGGGTAGGTTTCGCCGGCAATCGTGGCGATGGCCTTGAGGTAGTTCGTCGCACCGACGAGGTCGCGGTAGGCGACGGTGCTGACGCCGTTTTCGAGGTAATATTGGTCGGCCGCGGCCGCCAATTGGCGGACGGGGCATATGACGGCCTTGTCCTCGCTGGACTGGCGAACCTTTTGATACCCGGTGTAGGCCCCCAACACCAGGACGCCGGCCACCAGCGCCAGCACGATGAGGATTTCACGGGCGGCAAAACCGCTGGAGGGACACCGGGGCACGGCTGCAGACTGGCGCCGGCTTCGCCCCGAGGCGAGGTCCAAGGCGTGGCGCCTGGCCCGAGAAAAGCCTGCATGGTTGGCCCGGTTCAGGCTGCATTCGGGGCATGCCGCCGCGCGCCCCCTTGCCTTCGAGTCTGCCTTCCAAACCGATCCGCGTCGACCTGACTTGCTGGCGGTGGGAGCGGACGAGGTCGCAGGCGCTGCTGCAGCTGGCGCAACGCTTGGGGTTGACGGTCGAGCTGACGGAACAGAGCCACGGCCTGCACCGGGAGATCGAAGCCCGCGTTTCCGGCCGGAACGTCGATCGCTTTATCGGCGAGTTCGTGCGGCACGGCTGAGGAGGAATTTCAGACTGTAGGGCGGGATCTCTGATCCCGTCTGATCGTTTGGTGGAACCGGCGTTCCGCGCGGGCTCCATCTGTTTTCTTGTGGAGGGTCGGTCTCTTGACCGACCGCGGCCGGCCAGGAGGCCGGCCCTCCAATGGCAGGATCAGCGATCCCGCCCTACAAAATTCCACCTGCGTCAGGCAGCAATATGTCGGTCTCAAATCTGCGAATACGGCTTCGGCGTCAGGAAGCGGGCCGTGTTTTTGGTCATGTTGTCGGCATAGCGCGGATCGGTGCGCATTTTCTGCCACCGCGGATCCGGGCCGAACTTCTTCCAGCCGGCGAGATGGGTGACCAGGTCGGGGCCGCTCGTGATGTAACGCAGGTGCGGCAGGTCGGGGCCGGCCAGCGCCTGGCCGAAGAAAACCGGATTCATGCCGAGGTCCCGCATAAGCTGGGTCTCGCCGTCGTCAAACATGGCCATCTTGTTGAGAGCTTTCAGTTCGCTGTGGCTTTCGTAGTCGCGCATCTCGAAGACGCGGGTCGGCACGCGATCACGGGAGAAGGCCGGCAACTCGAGCCGGGGCATGCTGGCGAAGGCGAGCAACAGCCAAGCGTCGACCCGTTCGAAAGCGGGGTTGGCCTTGGGCGCCTGCAGGTAGGCGGCGCCGGCCTGTTGGAACGCGGGGTCGGCGGTGAGCGTGGCGCTGACCTGCACAAAGGAATCGAGCGAAGCGTGGGGGATAAGCACCCACACCGGCGAATTGGCCTTGGGGGTGGAAGTGCCGGCCGCCTTCTCAACGTCCAGTTCGGTGAACACGCCGGTGTGCTTGATACCCGCGTTGCCGAGGGCGGGTAGCAAGGCGCCTTCGAGATAGGCGTCGAGCAGCGCGGGGTCCGGCTCGGTCTTCAATCGGGTGCCGGGCTGCAGGCGGTAGCAGCGAAGTTCGTAGTATTCGCGACCGGAGGCTGCTTTGTCAGCGGCCATGACGGAAGAGCCGAGCGCAGCAGTGGCCGAGGCAGCGAGAGTGGTCTTCAAGAAGTCGCGACGGGGTAGGTGCATATAAGGAGATTTTAACCACTAATGGTCACTAATCTGACACTAATTCAATCGGGCTGCTTGCCAAACCCTTGCTGAGATTAGTGAGAAATTAGTGTGGATTAGTGGTTAAATCCCGTCGGGCCCGACTCAGGGAGCGAGCGCGGGGACGGGCTTCTGCGGTTCCTGGCCGGGCCAGAAGGACAGATTGCTGGTCATGACGTAGATGACCATCATTCCCAAGAGGCAGACGGCCGCCACCCAGAAGAACGGGCTGTGATGCATCCGCTTCCAGCGCGGACCGTGCGGGGGATGCTGGGAGCCTTGGGCACCGCCGCCGCGTGGCTGGAATTTGGGATCATTCATGCGAGGGTAATGACACCCTCGTCCCTTCATGGTCTCCCAGTATTTACCCCGGTGACTGACATCAACCGACCCAGGCCCGGGCGTTGTAGAACATCTGCATCCACGGCGAATCCTCGGGCCAGTCTTTCGGGGACCAGCTCATGCAAGCCGACCGGTGGACGCGCTCGGGGTGGGGCATCATGATGGTGACGCGGCCGGTGGTCGTCGTCAGGGCAGTGATTCCAAACGGTGATCCATTCGGGTTCAGAGGGTATTGTTCCGTGTAGATCGGGCCCTCCGTCGCACTGCGCGCTAGGGAGGACTGCGCAAGCGCGAGCGCTTGCTTGTTGTCTACAAACCGCCCCGCCACCAACCCCGAGTCGCTGAAAACCTGGGCGGCGTGGGCGTCGCGGAATTCGGTGTAGCCCTCGCCGTGGGCGACGGCGATGGGGATGATCGAGCCTTCCATGCCTTGGAAGAAGAGGCTGGGGCTCTTCTCAAGTTTCACCATCACCGAGCGGCCTTCGTAGCGCTCGGACTGGTTTTGCACGAAGCGGGGCCAGAGATCGGCGCCGGGGATGATGGACTTCAGGTTGCTCATCATCTGGCAGCCGTTGCACACGCCGAGGCCGAAGGTGTCCTCGCGTTCGAAGAAGGTCTTGAATTCCGCGCGGGCGCGGTCGTTGAAAAGGGCGCTCTTGGCCCAGCCTTCGCCGGCGCCGAGCACGTCACCGTAGCTGAACCCGCCGCAGGCCGCGAGGCCGCGGAAATCCTTCAGGCTGATGCGGCCGCTGAGGATGTCGGTCATGTGGACATCCACGGCCTTGAAGCCGGCGCGGGTAAACGCGGCGGCCATCTCGACCTCGCCGTTGACGCCCTGCTCGCGCAGGATCGCGACCGCTGGACGGATTTTTAACGCGGAGGACGCAGAGGTCGCGGAGATAAGAGAATCAGCCGGCTTGGTTCGGGTCTTCTCCGCGATCTCCGCGTCCTTGGCGTTTAATTTTCCTAGATCGAATGTGAGCACCGGCGTCATGCCCGGGTCGGTCTTATCGAGGCGGAGGGCGTGCTCCTGGTCAGCGGCGACGGGATTATCGCGCATCGCAGCGATGCGGTGGGTGACGTCGGACCACCAGCTGCGCATCGTGACAAGGCTCTCGTTGAAAAGCTCCTTGCCCGACTGCTTCACGCGGAGGGCGAAATGGGGATTCAGCGTGCCGAGGCGCGAGACACAGGCCTTGAGGCCGCGTTCGCGCAACGCGAGGTAGACATCGTCGAAGTCAGATTCGCGAATCTGGATGACAGCGCCAAGCTCCTCGTTGAAGAGTGCGGCAAAGGGGTCGTGCTGGTGCGGAATCTCGATATCCACGCCGGTATGGCCGGCGAAAGCCATCTCGGTGACCGTGGCCAGCAGGCCGCCGTCGGAGCGGTCGTGGTAGGCGAGAATCTTATTCTCGCGGCCGAGCCGCTGGATGACGTTCCAGAAATTCTTCAGGTCGGTCGCATTGTCCACGTCCGGCGTGGCCTCACCCATCTGGGAAACGGTTTGCGCGAGGATGGAGCCACCGAGACGGTTCTTGGAGCGGCCGAGATCGATCAACAGGAGAACCGTATCGCCGATGGATTCAGAAACCTGATCCTTAAACGCGGAGGACGCAGAGGACGCGGAGGTATCGGAACCTGATTTTTTTGAAATCTCCGCGTTCTTCGCGTTCTCTGCGTTAAAATTCCGGTCGTATTGCAATTGGGGAGTAAGGCTAAGCCTGATGTCGGTGACGGAGGCGAAGGCCGAGATGATGAGCGAGATCGGAGCGGTGACGCGTTTCTGCTCGGGGCCGTCGTGCCAGACGGTGGACATGCTCATCGAGTCCTTGCCGACCGGGATGGTGATGCCGAGCACGGGGCACAGTTCCATGCCCACGGCTTGCACGGCGGCGTAAAGATCGGCGGCGTCGCCAGGGACGGCGGGCGCAGCCATCCAGTTGGCGGAGAGGTTGACCTTGCCGAGGTCACCGATCTGTGCGGCGGCGAGATTGGTGAGGGCTTCGCCGACGGCGAGTCGCGCGGAAGCGGCGGCGTTGTTGACGGCGACCGGGGTGCGCTCGCCCATGGCCATGGCCTCGCCGGTGTAGACGTCATAGCTCGCGGCGGTGACAGCGCAGTCAGCCACGGGCACCTGCCAAGGGCCGACCATCTGGTCGCGGGCGATCAGGCCACCTAGCGAACGGTCGCCGATGGCGATCAGAAAGGTCTTGTCGGCGACGGTCGGGTGGGAGAGGACGCGTTTGGCCGCTTCGAGGAGCGTGACGCTGCGCAGATCGAGCCGAAATTGCGGGCGCCGTAGGGAGGTCTCTTGGCGGTGCATGCGCGGCGGCTTGCCGAGCAGCACCTCAAGCGGCATGTCGATGGGCGTCGTGGCGAACTGGCTGTCCTTGACGACAAGGGTCTTCTCCTCGGTGGCCTCGCCGACGATGGCGAACGGGGCGCGCTCGCGTTCGCAGAACTGTTGGAAGATGGCGAGGCGGTCGGCCGGGACGGCGAGGACGTAGCGTTCCTGCGACTCGTTACACCAAAGCTCGAGCGGAGACATGCCCGGTTCGTCATTGGGGAGCGCGCGCAGGTCAAATTTACCGCCGCGGCCACCATCGTTCACAAGTTCGGGCAGGGCGTTGGAGACGCCGCCGGCGCCGACGTCGTGAATGAAGGAAATGGGATTCTCCGCGCCGAGGGCCCAGCAGCGGTCGATGACTTCCTGGCAGCGGCGTTCCATCTCCGCGTTATCGCGCTGGACGCTGGCAAAATCGAGATCCTCGCTCCCGGAACCGCTCGCCATGGAGCTGGCGGCGCCGCCGCCGAGGCCGATGAGCATGGCCGGGCCGCCGAGGACGATGAGCCGGTCGCCGGGGTTGATTTTCCCCTTCTGCACGTGCTCGCCCTTGATGTTGCCCAACCCTCCCGCCAACATGATTGGTTTATGATAGCCTCGAAGCTCCGTTGAGGAAACCTGAGACCTGAAACCTGAAACCTGAGGGTTCGGAAGCGCGCTGGGGTCTGCGCGCTCCACCTGGCCGTTGGGGGCAACGGCCCCTACCTTGGCGGCCGGGACCTCTTGCTCGAAGGTGCGGAAGTAGCCGTTGATGGCGGGGCGGCCGAATTCGTTGTTGAAGGCGGCACCGCCGAGCGGGCCCTCTATCATGATGTCGAGGGCGGAGACGATGCGGCCGGGCTTGCCGTGGTCCTTTTCCCAAGGTTGGACGGCGCCGGGCAGACGGAGGTTGGAAACGGTGAAGCCGACGAGACCGACCTTGGGCTTGGCGCCGCGGCCGGTGGCGCCCTCGTCGCGGATCTCGCCGCCGGAGCCGGTGGCCGCGCCGGGGTAGGGCGAGATGGCGGTGGGATGGTTATGGGTCTCGACCTTGCAGAGCAGGTGGATGTCCTCGTCGTGGGCCGCGTATTCGTTGGTGCGTGGGTCGGAGTAAAAACGGCCGCCGCGGGTGCCGGTGAGAACGGCGGCGTTGTCCTTGTAGGCCGAGAGGATGCCGTCGCTGTGCAGCTGGTAGGTGTTCTTGATCATCTGAAACAGCGACTTGTCCTTGGCGGAACCGTCGATTTCCCAGGTGGCGTTGAAGATCTTGTGACGGCAATGCTCGGAGTTGGCTTGGGCGAACATCATCAGTTCGACGTCGCTCGGGTCGCGTTCGAGCTTGGTGAAGGAGCCAAGCAGGTAGTCGATCTCATCATCGGCGAGCGCCAGGCCGAGGTCGAGGTTGGCGCTGACCAGAGCGGCGCGACCGAGCCGGTGCATGGGCACGGTCGCCATCTGGCGGGCCGGTTCGTGTTGAAAGAGGAGTTCGCAGACGGCGAGGTCGCCAAAGACGGCCTGCGTCATCCGGTCGTGAAGCCTGGCCTGCA
>JBKJRX010000178.1:0-12360 GCA_046593155.1 Lacunisphaera sp. | reverse complement strand
GGAATCGCGGCGAACTGCCTGATCCCCTCTTCATAGAGGGGATCCCAGACAAGCGCCGGATGGCGCCTGACGCCGCGATTTAACGGGCACTCCACTTGGAAGTTTGACGCGCACACTGGGTTTCGCAGCATCGGGGCTACCCTATGCCTGCCTATACCCTGAAAATAAACGGGCAGTCCCGCCCGGTGAACGTCGCCGCTGACACCCCGCTGCTCTGGGTGTTGCGTGATCATCTCAACCTGGTCGGCACCAAATACGGCTGCGGCATGGGCCTCTGCGGCGCCTGCACCGTCCACTTCAACGGCGTGCCCGTCCGCTCCTGCCAGATGCCCGTGTCCACCGTGGGCGGCGCGGCGGTGACCACGATTGAGGGTCTGTCATCCGATGGCTCGCACCCGCTGCAACAGGCCTGGTGCGAACATGACGTGCCCCAGTGCGGTTATTGCCAGGCCGGCCAGATCATGACGGCCGCCGCTTTTCTGAAAAACAATCCTACGCCCACCGAGGAAGAAATTGACGGCGCCATGGCGGGCAATCTCTGCCGCTGCGGGACCTACCTGCGCATCCGCAACGCCGTGCAGGACGCCGCGACCGCGATCCAAAAGGGAGGGGTCAAATGAACACACCCGATTCCACCCTTTCGCGCCGCGAGTTCCTGCGGGTGACTGCCCTGACCGGCGGCGGCTTCATGCTGAGCCTCGCCCTCCCGGGCGAAGCCTGGGCCCAGGCCGCCCAGGCGCTCGACGACACCGCCAAGATCTTCACACCGGGCCCTTTCATCAAGATCACCCCCGAGAATATCATCACCATCCTCGCCAAAAACCCCGAGACCGGCCAGGGCGTGAAAACCTCCCTGCCGATGATCGTGGCCGAGGAACTCGACGTGGATTTTTCCAAGATCGTCATCGAGCAGGCTCCGCTGCGCACCGATGTGGGCGCCCAATTTGCCGGTGGCAGCCGCTCAACGCCCGACAACTACCTGCCACTCCGCCGTGCCGGCGCCACCGCCCGCGCCATGCTCATCGAGGCCGCCGCCCAGACCTGGGGCGTCCGCGCCAACGAGCTCACCACGGATAAGGGCCAGGTCATCCATGCCGCCACCGGGCGCCGCCTCACCTACGGCCAGCTCGCCACCAAGGCCGCCACCCTGCCGATTCCCGACGAAAAAAGCATCCGCCTGAAGAATGAGGATGAATTCAAGGTGCTCGGCGCGCGCGTCGGCGGCGTGGACAATCCCGCCATTGTCACGGGTCAGGCACTCTTCGGCATCGACCTGCAGCTGCCCGGCATGGTTTACGCGGCCTATGAGAAGTGCCCCGTCTACGGCGGCAAAGTCGTCAGCACCAACCTCGACCGCCTCAAGAGCCTGCCCGGCGTGCGCGACGCCTTCATCCTTGAGGGCACCGACAATCTTAGCGGCCTGGTGCCGGGCATAGCCATCATCGCCGATTCCACCTGGGCGGCTTTCTCGGCCAAGCGCCAGCTGCAGGTGGTCTGGGACGAAACCGCCGGCGCCGGACACAGCAGCGCGGACTACGACGCCCGCGCGGCCGAAGCGGCCAAATCCGGTGGCAAGACCATCCGCAACGACGGCGATATCGCCGCGGCCTTCGCCGCCGGCAAGGTGGTCGAAAGCGCCTACTACTATCCGTTTCTCAACCATGCCACGCTGGAGCCGCAAGGCTGCACCGCATGGGCGAAGGATGACGGCATCGAGTTCTGGACAACTTCCCAGACCCCTGGCTCCGGCCAGCAGTTGGTCGCCGACACGCTCAAGATTCCGAAAGAAAAGCTGAAGCTCAATCTGGTTCGCGGGGGCGGCGGTTTCGGCCGGCGCCTCGCCAACGACTACATGGTTGAAGCAGCCGCCATCGCCCTCCGCACCCACGGCGCACCGGTCAAGCTCACCTGGACCCGCGAGGACGACATGCGGCACGACTGCTACCACCGGCCCGCGGGATATCACTATCTCAAGGGCGCCGTGGATGCCGCCGGCAGGCTCACGGCGTGGCACGATCACTTTGTCACCTTCGGCCTGAAGAACACGGAGCGCCCCTCCTCCGGTGCCGGCATGAGCCCGGACGAATTGCCCGCACGCTTTCTGCCGAATTTCCGTTTGGACCAGACCGTAATGTCCACGATGATTCCGACCGGCCCGATGCGCGCCCCCGGCAGCAACGGTCTGGCCTTCGTGATGCAGAGCTTCATCGATGAACTCGCGCATGCCGCCGGACGCGATCCGGTGGAATTTCGGCTCGACTTGCTCGGGGACGATCGGGTCGTGCCGCCCAGCCAGGGCCAGCGCGGTGCACCCTACGACTCCGGCCGCATGAAAGGCGTCGTCCGGCTGGCGGCCGAAAAGGCCGGCTGGGGCAAGAAGCTACCCAAGGGTGAGGGTCTGGGCATCGCGTTCCATTTCAGCCATTCCGGCTATGTCGCGATGGCGGCCGAGGTCGCAGTCGCCAAGGACGGCACCCTCAAGGTCCGCCAGGTCACGGCCGCGTGCGATGTCGGCCCCATCATCAACCTTAGCGGTGCCGAGAACCAGGTGCAGGGATCCATCATCGACGGCCTGGGCATGGCCTGGTTGCAGGAGATGACCTTTGATCGCGGCCGCGCCGTGCAGAGCAATTTCCACGATTACCCCCTGCTCCGCTCCACGGAAACGCCCACGATGTCGGTCAATTTCATCCAGAGCAAGAATCCGCCTACCGGCCTTGGAGAGCCGCCCTATCCGGTCGTGCCGCCCGCAATCTGCAACGCCATCTTTGCCGCGACCGGCAAGCGCATCCGGCAGCTGCCGTTCAGCAAGGTTGACCTGAGTTGGTCCTGACAGCACCAAGGTGGAACCCGGCCTCCGGACGGGTTGTTTACGCGTGGGTTCAAGAAACCGGTCTGGAGGCCCGGTTCCACCTCCGCCCCCTTACGGTGCCATCCGCTGCTTCAGTTCGCGCAGGTCGATGACCAGATCGTAGGCGTTGTCAGCCGGCACCTCGCGTCCGGAGGCCAGGGTGTAGCTGCCGCCCTTCGGAAGTTTGTCCCCGAAGCGCTCATGCAGTGCGGCCTTGAACATCTCCTTGGACACCCAATCCGAGTCGCTGGAAAGCGAGCCAAACTCGTCGACGTAAACCCGCTCGGTGCTGCGATCGTCGATGGTCGGAGTGATGATGTAAACCTTGACCGCTTTCGAAAAATTCACCGGCAACACCGCGGCCTTCACCATATCCCACTCATGTCCCTGGGGCTCGGCGATCAAGCGGAAGGCGTGGCGGTGGGCGACGACGGCCGCTCCTGCCGCCAGCAGACCGAGGGTGATATAGTGGGGCAGCGGCTTAACCCCGCGGGCCGTCGCCAGCACGCGCAGCCCATAAATCGTGAGCACCAACACCAGGCCGGACAAAGGAAACAGCACCCGGTAAGCCGCGGAGCGCTCCGCCGCCGCCAGGCTGACTCCGTGGGCCACCAAGGGAAGGATGACGAGGCACCACACCCATTTTCTTTTCCAAAGAGGATCCGTCCCGCGGGCCGTCAGCCGGAAACCCGCGCCGATGATCACGGCCATGACCAGGACGGCCCCCCAGAAAATCACCGCTCCCGTGTTGAAATCATCCCGCAGGGCATAAAGCGCGAGCGCATTGGGCAGCGGTTTCCAAAAGAACCAGCCAATCTTGGTCAGCGGATCGGTTTCCAGCTGCATCCGGGCTGATTCTAGGAAAACCCCGTTGGAAAACAACGCCTGCACCAGAAGATAGCTTACCCCCAGTCCGACAATCAGCGCCCCCAAATGATGGCCCAGCCACTTGACATCGGACATCGGTTCGCGGCCAGTGCGCACCAACAGCACCGCGGCGATGGGCACAACGGCAAACAGTGCATCGGACTGGTAGATCAAGCCGGCGAGCGCATAGATCATGCAACCGCCCAGCAACGCCACGAAGCGTTTCAATCCCCCGCGCTCGAGCTCCGTCTCGATGGCAGAGAAGCCGGCCACGGCCAGGATCAGCGCCAAAGCATAGGGCCACGCGATGGCCCAACTGGCGGTAATTTGCGCGGCCGGTAGCAGCGTGACTCCCAGACCGATGGCCGCCGCTTCAATTTCCGTCCAGCCTGACCGGTAGAGCTGTCGCCACAAGGCCAGTCCCAACAGCGTCAACAGGGAAACCGTCGCCAGCCGCAGCCAGGGCAGTTGGGTCACGCCGTCGGTGACGCCAAAGGTGGTTTCCAACAGCGCTCCGTAGAGCGGCCGGCCGTGCGATGCGGTAAACTTCACCAGCTTGCCCGGCTCCTCCCGCGCCTCCCGGAGGTGGGAGTAATCGTCCCGCAGGCCGTAATCATGAAAAATGGTCTGCCAATAAACCGCCAGCGGGGTCAGCAGTAAAATGTAGAGGCAGATGCGCGTGCGAATCATCAGAGGTTCATTTCTTGCTGGGCTGCTTGTGGCTGAATCCCGAGGAAACGTCCATAACGTTCCAGCCAGTCGTCAATTTTTCCCAGATAATATACCGGGTCGTAAGGAGCGGTGGCCGGATCATAAGCGGCGAGCGGTCGGGCCCGCTGCCAGTCGGAGGTCTGCCCTTTGGCTTTGGCGCCAATATAATAACTGACCCGCTCACCCATGCGTGGTCGCGGATTCATCTGGAGCGCGACCTCGGCCGCCGCCCGGCGCGGCTTGCCACCGCCGGCCACCCATTGCTGGTAGGCCTCAGGATTCTGGCTCAACGACTCGGCCTTGGCGAGGTTTGCCACCGGCTGCTCGCGGGCGGCAATCTTCCGCCGCAACCGCTCTATCTCCGCCACCGGTGACTCAGTCGACACCCCGAGCAGGTAGGCAATGAGCTGGTCGCCGAGCCGCTTGAGAAAGGGCTCGATCCCGCGCGAACGGAGCGCCGAGCCGCGCAGGGTGATCTCGCCGCCGGCCGCCAGTGCGTAGTTCTTCGCCTTGTAGCAGAACATCGCGTCGTAGGTGCCGTCGTATTCCAGCTCAATGCCGGCCGGCAGGATTTTCGCCACCCGCGCGAGCAGCGCCTCCGGCTGTTTGAAATACTGCGCGGTCGAGAGATAGATGCCGTCCGTATCCGCCTCGAGAATCACGCAGTCGTGTTTCCGGAATTCCTCGATGAGCGCCTGCAACAATTCGCGACCGCGACGGGTGACCTCCGCCGCGAGTTCACCGTCGCCAAACCGCGCCCCGGAGAATCCGAGGTAGCCATAGAAGGAATTGATGAGGATCTTGAAGGTGGCCTGACGGGCCTGCGCCTCCTCGCGCTCCGCCGACGTTGGCGCGGTTTTGGCCAGCTGCTTGTATTTCAAACGATACTCCCGCAAGCGTCGCAGCATGGGGATGAACACCCCCAGCGTGTCGCTCCCGGGGTTGCGGTTCATCTGCAGCAGCAGGCTCGGATAGAGCGACGCCACGTCGAAATGCAGGACGTGCGTGAACACTCCTTCCTGAAAGCTGCGGGTGAAACCGCCCTCAAACGGGGCGATTTCAATTGGGGCCGGGCAACTGGCCCGCGCATGGTAATATTCCTCGAGGAACAACAGGTCCACCTTGCCGGCCGTGCCGCGCAGGGCCGCCTCCTGCAGCAGGATCGGGAAAGCGCGGGCTTGCTCGAAATAGGTCGGCAGCAGCACGTCGGCCAGCCCCTTGGTTTCGCGCAGGTCGTCCGCCAGGTAGGCCAGGAATTCCTCCCGGTTCCGCCGGAACACATGCTGGATCTCCGCCCCGTCGATATAGGTGCGCCCCTCGCCTGATTCCGGCGTGATGCCGAAATAGACCGCCGCATCCTTCAGGCCATAGGCGGTCATCTCGCGGGCCGTGATGTCGTAGAGCTGGATCAGCAGGTAGGTGTCGATGACCGTGCGACCGGGCATGTCGCAGCGGGAAAAATCGATCCAGCGCTCCGCCACCTTCATGCGGCTGTTGCGAAATTCCGCTCCCAGGCCGAAACGGCCCCACGCGCAGGGCACCTTGTGGCGTTTCGCGCGGGTCCGCAGGTAATCGAGGTCGAACTTGAAGATGTTGTGCCCCTCGACGATGTCGGGATCCAGCTCCTGCAGCCTTTCGTTGAACGCCAGGAGCAGCCGTTTTTCCCCCGCGTCGGTCTCCTCGCCGAGCGTTAGCAGCTCGCGGCGGGCGCCACACTGCAGCCCGATGGCGAGCACGCGGTCGCCAAGATTCTTCGCGTCGCTGAAGGCGCCGGCTTCCGCCGCCCCGGTCTCAATGTCGAGCTGGCAGCGCCGCAGGTCGGCGAATTTCATGTCCGCAAACAGCCGGCCGCGCTTCTGCAGCAGCCACTGGCTCTCGTAGGGCTTGAGCACATCAATGGCCGCACCCTCGCGCACCGCCTTGAAAAACACCTCGAAGGCCGCCAGCGACTCCGTCTGCGCCAGCCAGTTGAAGATCCCTTCTCCCTTCAACCGCTCGAAGCGGACGCCCTCGTGCGGTGTTTCCGCCGCCAGCCAGGCAAACGGCTTGAAGTCCTCCGTGCGCTCCTCCCGCCCTCCTCCGGCCGTGGCGTAACAGCCGTGCACCTTCCCGGCGTCGTCGATCCAGAGCCCGCAGAGGGTGTCGCGGCCTTCGTTTGTCATCCTGAGCACAGGGCAGGTTTCAGAACGAGGGGCGTCAACGGTCGTGCTGCCGGATGCTTCGCCCCGCTCGGCATGACCGGAAGGAAAAAATCAAAACGGCTTTAAGTAGACCATGACCAGCGCAGTCAGGGTCAACACCAACGCCACGAGGGCCAGCGCCCCCCGGAGGTGCGGCCGGCGGTAGGCCAGGCCGGCCAGACCGGAGAGCCCGAACCAGCAGACGAGCTTAACAATGACCCAGCCGCTGCCCCACGAATAGCCGAGCTTGGCCATCAATCCACCGGCCGCCCCGAGGGCGAGCAGACTGGCAATACCGGTGATCATCATCGTCCGCCTGCGATTCTCTGGCGCCGGATTGGCGAAAGCCATGAAAGTGTGTGCGGACAGCACAAACAGCGCGAAAACGTGAAGCAGGGAGTAATAGAGCGGATTCATGCGAAAAAATAGGTGACACCCCACCTGTGCCGTATGCCCCGGGGCTCATGTCCTTTTTAAGTTAAAGGTGGGCACCACCCGACGGACCTTCTGCCTTCCGATTTACGGCCTGGCATCAGCCCGCCTGTCAGCGGCTCCCAAATTATAGCAAAGGCAAAGAGCGTTATATGGAGCACCTCGAACACTACAGGGTGTCGGTGAGGAAGCTACCCCACTAGCCCGGCCCGTCAAGGCCGGGAAACCTGAAACTTGAGACCTGAAGTAAAGATCCGCGGGGCAAGCTCCGAGGCATTTGATCAAGACCGTTGTGCAGTGGAGTGGGCGCACGTCCTGCTGGAGCCGGCCCGCCCTCGGGCCGGTCTTCTTATCCACCGGGGCGAGGGCGCCCCGGCTCCAAATCAATCCCAGCCGAAGCACCTGTCAGCCATAGGCCCGGCGACGGCTGAAGCTCCGGGGCATTAGGGCGTGTCTTCAAACCCGGTCTGTCATTCTGAACGCAGTGAAGAATCCATCAGAACTTAGGCCACCTCCCCTCGGAAACGAGTATCCAACTGGATTCTTCGCTACGCTCAGAATGACAGGTTTCGAATATTTAAGGGGCTTGAAGACACTCCCTGGACCCAAAAGGAGTAAAGAATCCCCGGAGCAAGCTCCGGGGTATTAAACCCAAAGCGAATAAAACCGGCCAACGCGCGGTCCGCAGGTTTCCGGTTCCCACATTTACGCCTCGGCGGCCGTGGGGTCCAGATGTTCGAGAATGATCTTCTGCACCTGATCGAGGAAAGTGTAGGCGGCGAACGGCACCCGCACTTCGTCGGCGATGGCCTCGGGTGGCACGTCCTCATCCTCGAGCAGATCAGGCGAAATTTCTTGCAGCCAGCGCGTCAGGATCTGGATGCGCAGCGCCGAGCACCCGCGCAGCAGCGAGTCGCTGTTCTGCGAATCGATGGCGATGCTGCCCTCGGAGAAAAAATCGGCACCAAACAGACCGAGCAGCTCGCGGACGTCACTGTTCTGGCCGGCCAGGAGTTCCGCGGTCCACGTCTCGTTAAATTCCTCGTCGTTCTCCGGGAAGGTCGCCCGGATGGCGAGGCTCTGGCGCAGGTCGTCCGCGGCCTGCTTGATGATATCGAGCAGCGGCGCGACGGCGCTGATGTTCAGCTTGATCTCAACCCGTTTCATTTGCGGCAGGGGTGTGTTTATCAGATCGGTTTGTCATCCTGAGCGCAGCGAAGGATCCAGCAGGATATTCGCACCCGTTGGGAACGGCGCGGTTTCCGCTGGATTCTTCACTGCGTTCAGAATGACAGGCGGGGGGGATGATCTATGCGGTCTCATCGGCTTGGACCACGGCGGTAAGATGCCATTGCTGCAGCGCAAAGACATAGGCTTCGGCCTGCTCGCGCGTGCCAGACCAGAGCACCGAGCGGCCCCTCTCGTGAACCTCGAGCATGTGCTTGCGGGCGCGCTCCTCGGCAAAGCCGAAGACCCGGCGCAGCACCATGACCACATACGACATCCGGTTCACCGGGTCGTTGAGCACCACGACGCGCCATACCTCGGCGAGCGAGGGCGACGGGGCCTTCGCGGCGCGGGGAGTTTTTCTGGTTTTGGTCTCGGCCACGATCAGGCTTTGCCCGCCGCTTCGCGCACGGCCTGAATGACCGTGCTTTCTGCTTCGGCGATGGCGACTTTGCGCACTTCCTTGGAGGTGCGCCACTTGAATTCAAAGATTCCTTCCTTCAGGCCGCGGCCGCCCACGGTCAGGCGCAGCGGCAGGCCGATGAGGTCGGCGTCCTTGAACTTCACGCCCGGCCGCTCGTTGCGATCGTCGATCAGCACATCGGCACCGGCCGACTCGGCGGCTTGGGCAAGCTTGAGGCACAGCTCCGTCGCCGCGACATCCGCCGGGTCAAGGTTGACCACCAACACCTGCCAGGGGGCGACGGCCCACGGCCAGACGATGCCGTCCGCATCGTTGCTCTGCTCGACCACGGCCTGTAGCGTGCGGCTGATGCCGATGCCATAACAGCCCATGACCATCGGGTGGGATTGCTTCTGGTCGTCGGTATAGACGGCACCAAATTTCTCGGAATATTTTGTGCCGAGCTTAAAGACATGGCCGACCTCGATCGCGCGGGCGATCTTGAGCGGTTGGCCGGATTTCGGGTCAGGCTCGCCCGCGCGCACCCGGCGGAAATCGCCGAATCGGGTGACCGCGAGGTCTCGGACGACATTCACATTGTGCAGGTGGTATCCGTCCTTGTTGGCGCCGGTCGTGCCATTGCCGACGAGGCGGATGGCATGGTCGGCGAAGATCCCCGCCAGTGCGTCCGGGTTCTTGATGGTGCCCTTAACCGTGCCGAGACTGCCCGGCTTCGCGCCCATGACCGGTTCGATCTCCTCCGGGGTGGCCGGACGCCACAGCTGGAAGCCCAGGGAGCCAAGCTTGGCTTCCTCGAGGTCGTCGCAACCGCGCAGGACGATGAGGAACGGCTTGCCGTCACCCATGTAGACGAGCGTCTTGAATTGTTTGTCGGCCGCGACGCTGTAGGGTGCCGCCGCGAGCGCCGCGATGGTCACGATGCCGGGCGTGGCGAATTCCTCGGGTGTCGCCCCGGGTGCGGCGTCATCGAGATCCTGCGGCACGATGCCGCTGGTGGCCTTCTCGCGGTTGGCCGAGTAGCCGCTTTCGTCGCAATAGACGATGTCATCGTCGCCCACCGGGGCCGGCACCATGAACTCATGCGAGAAGCTGCCGCCCATCACGCCTGTGTCGGCCTCGACCGCGATGGTCTTCAGGCCGCAGCGGGTGAAGAACGCCGTGTAGGCGCGCTTCATCTTGTTGTAGCTCACAATCGCCGCGGCGTCGTTTACGTCGAAACTGTAGGCGTCCTTCATGATGAACTCGCGGGCGCGCATCAGGCCGTAACGGGGGCGGATCTCATTGCGGAACTTGGTGCCGATCTGGTAGAAATTCTTCGGCAAATCGCGGTAGCTCGTGATCTCGGACTTCACCAGCGGCGTGATGACTTCCTCGTGGGTCGGTCCGAGGACAAACTCCGGTTCCTTTGACCGGCCCTTGCCGGCCCCGGCGTGGTCGACGCGATACATGATTTCGCGCGCCGCGGACCAGCGCGGACCATCCACCCAGTTCTCGACCGGATGGATGAAGGGCATGGAAAGCTCGATGGCGCCCTCGCGATCCATCTCCTCGCGGCACAGCTGGCTGATCTTTTGCACGACGCGCAGGCCCGCCGGCATGTAGGTGTAGAGGCCGCCGCCCAGCTTGCGCACCAGGCCCGCCCGGAGCAGCAACTTGTGCGACGCGATCTCCGCGTCGGCGGGGCTTTCCTTCAGTGTCGGAATGAACGTCTGCGACCAATATTTCATGTGAACCCGGACGAGAACAACTCGGCCGGGGCGGCGCAAACGTATTTGCGCCGCCGGATCCCTCTTGGATGGCAGCGGGACTGATCGTCCCGCCTCCACGAATCCCACTTGAGGTCCGGCGATGAGTATTATTGCCTTTCCCGTCATGCTCGCTGCACCCCGCCGCCCAACCCCCAAACCCTGGCCCATGAAATGGATCGTGGTGGCCATTGTCGTTTTCGCGGCCGGCTACACGGCAGTGAACCTCTATTTCCGCAAACCCGGGAAGCCCTACCGTCCCTACCAGGACGCGCAGGACCGGGCTACCACGGCCCGCCTGCTCGCCGCCGGCTGGCACAAGCTGCCGGTCGACTCCCGCCGGCCCGTCGAGAAACCCTCGGCCGATGACACCCCCGCCGCCGTAACCCGTGCCGCCGTCGGGCTCGGCCCCGACCTGACGGCCAACTTCGCTGAGCAACCCAAGCTGCTGGCCACCATCGACCGCGTGGTGGCCCCGGCCAACGTGGCGCGCGGCGCCGACTACAATGCCTACTTCACCGCCAGCCTCCCCAGCCAGAAAGCCCAGGTCGGCGACCTCGCGCTCTACCGCAAGGGCCACGATCTCGTGCTCATCCCGAGCACCGAGGCATTGCCCGGCAAAGACCTGATGAGCCGGTGGAGCGACTCGACTTACTGCGTGAATTTTTCCACCGCCCAGCTCCCGCCCGGCCGCTACCAGGTCCGCATTGTCGCGAAAGGTCCCGCTGCGGCGTGGTCGTTCACGGTGAGATGAAGGCAGAAACCTGAAACTTGAGACCTGAAAAGAAGATCCGGCGGCTTTCCCTTTCAGGTTTCAGGTCTCAGCTTTCAGGTTTCGCCTTTCTGAATCCCCCATTGACGAGCGGGCCGCTATACCCGATTAAATCGCTCCACCAATCATGAGCAACGGCTCCGACATCAAGCCCACCGACCTGCGTGGCATCCTGAAATACGTCCCCCGGTTTCAGGGCCAGACCTTTGTCATCGCGCTCGACGGCATCATCGTCGCCGACGACAATTTCCTCAACATCCTGACCGACATCGCGGTGCTCCGCAGCCTCGGCATCAAGATCATCATCGTTCACGGCATCGGTCATCAGATCGAGGAACTCTCGAAGATGCGCAGCATCCCCATTACCGACGTCCAGGGCAAGGGCGTGACGGACGCCGCCACCCTCGACCTCGCCATCCGCGCATCGTCCCGCGTCACCCATCTCATCATCGAGGGCCTCACACAGAACAGCCTGAAAGCGGCACTGACCAACGCCATCCGCGCCGCGCCCCTCGGCATCATCAAAGGCCTGGACCACCAGTTCACCGGCCGCGTCGACCGCGTGGACAAGGAATTCATCATGCAGCTCATCGCCTCCCAGGTGGTGCCTGTGGTGAACCCCATCGGCTTTGATCGCGACGGCCGGCCACTGCGCATTAACTCCGACCTGCTCGCCGTCGAGCTGGCCGAGGCGCTCAACGCCACCAAGATCATCTATCTGACGCCACACGAGGGCCTCGAGATCAACGGCAAGCTTCAGCACCAGATCGCCGCCGCCGCCCTCAAGACCATCCTGGAGGACAAACCCGAGTCCATCAACGAACCCATGCGCAGCCCGGCCGCGCACGCCGTGAAGGCCGTGGAGGCCGGCACACCGCGTATCCACCTGCTCGATGGCCGGCTTATGGACGGCCTGCTCAACGAGATCTTCTCCAACGAGGGCGTGGGCACGCTCATCCACGGCAACGAATATCAGCAGATCCGCCAGGCGACCAAGCGCGACGTCCGCGCGATCTATAATCTCACGCGCCAGGCCGTGAAGCGCGAGGAACTGGTTTACCGCACGCAGGCGGCCATCGAGAAAAACGTTGAGCAGTTCTACGTGTTTGAGATCGACGAGAACATCATCGCCTGCGTCTCGCTCCTTTTCT
>JBKJRX010000031.1:0-4380 GCA_046593155.1 Lacunisphaera sp. | reverse complement strand
CGATGATCTCATGTCCGCACGTTGGCTTCGCGTGGTGACTGGCGCGAGAGAAGTCAGGTGAAGCGCCCGACGGAGGACCCCCTCGCCGGTGCCCCGAAAGTGTCATCTGCTATATGACCCCAGCGCGCTTCAGGACAAACCCATCCACTACGCCGGCGGAGGGTTCGCCGCGTGACGGTAGCGGAGCGGAAAAACGACGCGAAAGGTCGTGCCCGTTTCCGCCGAGCTGGCGATCTCGATGCTGGCATCGAGCAGCTCGCACAGGCGTTTCACAATGGAGAGGCCGATGCCTTCGCCGGCTTGGTGCAGGGAAGGGGTCACGGCGGAGTCGGCGTCCCACGGCGCTGTCAACACCTGCGAGGCTTCGCCCTGGCTGGCGGCGGTTTTGTCGTCCGACTCCTTGGCGCTCGCCGTGGCCTCTTGCAGGCCGGCCACGAGCGGAGTGCCGGGCCCCGATAACATCCCGGGGCCGGTATCCCTGACCATCAGCCACCAGGTTTCTTTTTCTTCGCCCCACGTCACGTCGACTCCGCCGCACGGGGTGTATTTGAGGGCATTGCCCAGGAGGTTTTTCGCCAGCCGCCGGGTTTTTTCGGCGTCGCCCTCGACCGCCAGCCGGGCCGGACCCTGCACCCCCAGGAACAGACGGCGTTCGAGGGCAAAGGGCTGATGGGCGGCGCAGAGCTCGGTGAGCAGGGCGGCGGCGTCAAAGGCGGCGATTTTCCGGGTTTCCTGACCGGCTTGCAACCGGGCCAGTTGCATCAATTCCTCCAGCATGGTGTTCAGTCCCTGCACGGCCTGCTTCAGATAGGACGTGGATTCCGCGCGTTCGGTCTCGGGCATGGCGGGCTGGCCGAGCAGCGTGGCGGCGAGATTGACGCCGATGACATCGTTTTTGAGATCGTGGACGACCTGGTGGAGAAGGGTGGACCGGTTCTGCGTGATGGTCTTGATGCTGGCGAGTGCGCCGCGGAGGTCACCGACGTGTCCGGCGGACTCGGCCTGCTGCATGCGTTCGTATTGGCCGGCGCTTTCACTGATGGTGTCATTGACGAGGGCCATGATCTGGCACTGCGCCTCGGCCAGGATTTCAGGTTCGAACTCGGGATGTTCCTCCGCGATGCGGCCAAGCTCACGGTAGAGGCAAAACTGGAGGTGGCCGCACTCGTTGATGAGTTCCTGCAGCCGGTAACCCTGCTGCCAGCGGTGGAGGCCGTGCTTGATGCCCTCGTCCTTCTTATCGACGTCGGCGGCCCGGGCGTCGGCCCCGCCCGGACGCGAGCGGAGACGGAATTCGAACGCGTCGAGCATCTCGGGGATGTGATCGTGGAACTGTCCGAGGGTCAGGGAACGGCCGGTGGTCTGGTCTGGGTCGGCGCGGTCTGCCTTCCGCCAGGCCTGCAGGATGCGGTCCCGCCGCGCGGCAAAGTGATCACTCAAAGCGGTGAACTGCTGGCTCTTGGAAAGGGGCATAATCCGACGGTATTGCGCTGACGGGCAATAGCGAACCCTATACCTGCCTAAGCGCGACCGCGGTCGACGGACTTGTCTGTCAAATCATGCACCTTCGAAGCGCTTTACTGACGGTGATCAAGGTCTGATCGGGCAAGACACCAAGAAACGAAGAGATCGCAAAGAACAGCAGTCTTGAATGGATTGTCTTTGTGCTCCTTGCGTTCCTTTGTGGCTAAAAATCCGTCTACGATTTTCTTTAAATGCTTTAGTGGGACACTAATCAGTGGGATATTAGTGTGGATTAGTGGTGACCATCAGCTCGGTGAGGCGGCGAGTTTAACCTCGCGCTGCTTTGGGTGCGATATGCCCGGACACCGGTTGTGCTTTGCAGGAAAAGCGTCATAGTGCCGCATCCATATGGGAGAGAACGACGCCAAGACCAAGGAATCCCAACGCAAGCACGTGCGCTACGAGGTGAGCGACGACTGCCGCCTCCGCGGCTCCATCTGCGTGCGAAGCTCTGATTCGGCTTCGGCGAACAAGGACTGGTCCGGAACGATGGTGGACCTTTCCGCCGGGGGAGCCCACATCCAGATCAGCCTCGGGGCGGTGGCCTACACCGGCGACACGTGCGTGCTGACGCTGACGCACGCGGGGGTGAAGACGGAACTGCGGGGCGTCCTTGCCCATTACGTTTGTTCGGCGCGCCACTCGGTGTGCGGCGTGAAGTTCGATGCTTTCTCCACCGGCTGGGACAAGGCGTATCTGCCGTATTTCAAGGCCATCGTTGCGAGCTCGACGATGAAAGGAGGGCCGACCGACAGCGATTCGCCGGGGCGGTATAAAGAGGAATACCGCGGGCCGGGCCACACCAAGCTGGTGGTGTGGCGGGACAACAAGCCGGAGCGCGCGCTGGCGGGCTTCGATTACACGATGGCGCGCTACGCCGCGGCGCTGGGGACGGCGGGCGCGGATATGTTCAAGAACAAGACGGAGGTGGGCTTCAGGGCGGCGCCGACGGAAAGCGGTGCCCCCGGGGCGCCCCTCTCGAAGGCGCAGGAAGCAGAGGCGCGCTGGGAATTCTCCCTCGCGGCGTCGAACCTGCCCAAGGCCATGGCGCCCGACATCCGCCGGTTTCTGCGGCTGGTGAGCTGACCCACCTGAAAGGCGTGGGAAACGGGCAACCTCAGCCTGACCCCGTTTCGGCCCCCTTTGCCTGGCTCCTCCGGCAGCTCCCCGTGCCGGTCGCAGCCGGGTTATTTCTTGGCGGCGTTGCGGGGGTCATCGGCGGGATTGAGATACTCGATCCGCCACGGGCCCATGCCGTGGAGCTGTATGATCGTTTCGCCCTTGGCCCAGGCAAAGTGCTTCATGCCGGGCGGCCAGTAGCCAAACGTGCCGGCGACCATCGGCTGCGTGAGGGTGGCGTCGAACTTCTCGCCCACGCCCAGGTTGAACGTGCCGCTGATGACGGTGACACGCTCCCAAGCGGGATGCATGTGGGGTGGGATGCGGAAGCCATCGGGCACACGGATGCGCATCGTGAACGGGCCTTCCTTCGTAGGATCGCCCTCCAGCATGGCGAATTGCGCGCCCGCCGGCAGGGAGGCCGGGCCGGGACGCCACTGCAGGGCGTCGGGAGCACAAAGTTCGGGAGCATTGCGGGGAGTCGGGGCGGCGGAAGGATCGGCCGCGAACAACGGGATGTTCGCCACCGTGAGAGCGAGGAGGAGCGGGATGGGAGATTTCATGGTCGGGATGGGGTTGAGGCGACGATCGCGACAGCGCACGGCCGGCGCGAAGGGGCGGCAAGGGGGACGACGCCAATTTAGGACCACCGCCCTGTGCGGACGAGCCCAATCTGCGCTTTGCCAACTTGATTCAGGTTCCCTTATTTCCTCGGGAGTGTCGTTCGAAGACGTCAGGTCTCGACTGCCGACAAACTAAGGCCCTAAAGGAGCGCGAATCGTGCCGCTTATCCATTCAGGGGTGCGTGAGTGGGCTTTCCGTAAGGCTTCAGACAGGATTCTGAGTGAACCGAGAACTGTTGATTTGCCCGCGTTATTGGGACCAACCAGAACGTTGAAATCATTGAGGCTTACACTGTAGTCGCGAAACGCTTTATAGTTCCTAAAATGAATCGATGTTATGTAGTCGCGCATAAAAAAGGCCGCGGAAGGGATCCGCGGCCTGTTAATTGATTAATCGCTAGGCAGATCTCACTGGCAGGCCTCGCAAATTTCGCCGTTCTTCATTGCTTCAATACTGCAGGCTTTCTTTTCGGCTTGGGTGTAGGCCTTCGGGCCGTTGGGGGCAACGGCCCCTACCGCGTCGAAGGGAGTCGTGCTGAGGGCTGCCCGTTCGACTTCGCTCAGGGTGGCTGCCGCCACGGCGGCTACGCCAGCGTCGCGGGTGGCGGTTTCGGCTTTGGTTTCGCCGGCGGCGCCGCGGACTTCCTTCTTCACGTTGACCGTCGCCTTCTCGATGTTCGAGGCGCCGAGCGTGCGGAGGTAATACGTCGTCTTGAGGCCGGCGTGCCAGGCGTGGCGATACATGTGGCTCATCACCTTCAGGTCGGGGCTCTTCAGCCACAGGTTGACCGACTGCGACTGGTCGATCCACTTCTGGCGGCGGGCGGCGGCATCGATCACCCACTTGAAGTCGACGTCGAAGGCCGTCAGGTAACGGGCCTTGAGGTCGGCCGGGATGGCCTCGATGTCCTTCAGCTCGCCGTCGAAATATTTCAGGGCGTCGATCATCTCCTGGTTCCAGAGGTTGCGGGCCTTGAGATCCTTCACGAGGTAGGGATTCAGGACGACGAACTCGCCGGAGAGGTTGGATTTGACGTAGAGGTTCTTGTAGGTCGGCTCGATGCAGGGCGACGTGTTCGTGATGTTCGAGATCGTCGCGGTGGGGGCGATGGCG
>JBKJRX010000013.1:0-5284 GCA_046593155.1 Lacunisphaera sp. | reverse complement strand
CAAGGCCGTTGTGCGGTGGAGTGGGCGCACGTCCTGCTGGAGCCGGCCCGCCCTCGGGCCGGTCTTCTTATCCACCGGGGCGAGGGCGCCCCGGCTCCAAATCGATCCAAGCCGGAGCACCTGTCAGCCCTAGGCCCGGCGACGGCTGAAGCTCCAGGGTATTAGACCCAATGGGAATCAAGTCGGTCTTAACCGCTCGTTTTGCCCAACCAAGCCCGGGTAGGCCGCCCGCTTGCGGGCGCGGTTGGGGCGCGAGCAAGCTCGCTGGCCCACGTAGCGCGGATTTGATGGCCTACACGGAGGCCGGTCAGCCGGCCGTCTCGTCGCCGATCAAGCCGGTGGCGCAGTTGGCGGCCGCCTGCCCGACCTGGGCGATCTCCTCGGCCGTGACCGGCTGGCGCGTCACCGAGGACGTGCCGTTGCCACCGTCGCGGGCGAAAAAATCGGGCGCCTCGCCCAGTTTCTGCCAGGGAACACGGCACGTTCACCGTTGAATCCGGCGCACATTCCTTTGATGCTCACGGTCTCAGTAGGAAACATGAGCGACCACCCCCACGCATTCCTGGCCCTTTTTCTCGGTGTCGCGCTTGCCTTTCCGCTGCTCATGCTCGCCGTGGCGTGGCTCTGGAAACGGTTCTTCCAGCCGGCCAAGCCGGGCCCGCGCAAGAACGCCACCTATGAGTGCGGCCTCGAGTCCTCCGGCGACTCGTGGATCCAGTTCAAGGCCCACTACTATCTTTACGCGATCCTCTTCCTGATCTTCGACGTCGAGGTGCTGTTCCTCCTGCCCTTCGCCGTCGCCTTCACCAGCCTGCCTGCGGGCGCCCTGTTCGTCATGCTGGTCTTCATCCTGCTGCTCGCCGAGGGCCTCGTCTGGGCCTGGCACTGCGGCCACCTCGAATGGAAATGACATGAGCGACACCCCCTCCTCGCCAGCCCATTTGCCGGGCGACCGGCCCGGACAAACTCCGGTCGGCCCGCCGCCCGGAACGGTGCCCTTCCCCGCCGCCGGGAACATCTCCGACGCCGAGCGCGAGGATCTGCGCCGGCACGGCATCCTCCTCACCAGCTTGGAGGAGCTCTACGGCTGGGGCCGCAGCAACTCCATCTGGCCGCTCCAGTTCGGCCTGGCCTGCTGTGCCATCGAGATGATCGCCGCCGCCACGGCCCGGTTCGACATCGCCCGGTTTGGGGCCGAGATCTTCCGCCCGTCACCCCGGCAGGCCGACCTGATGATCGTCTCGGGCACCGTCACGAAGAAGATGGCCCCGCAGGTCGTCCGCCTCTGGAACCAGATGCCCGAGCCGAAATACTGCATCGCAATGGGCGCCTGCGCGATCTCCGGCGGCCCCTTCAAGCAGGGCTATAATGTCCTCAAGGGCATCGACCGTTTCATCCCCGTCGACATCTACATTCCCGGCTGCCCGCCGCGCCCCGAGGCGCTGCTCAACGGCCTCATCACGCTCCAGCAGAAAATCCGGGGCGAGAAACTCACCGGCCCCGATGCCGCCCGCCATACCCGCCCCGAGGAACCGAGCGAGTTTCCCGTGCCCGAATTCGGCGCGCATGACCTGGAGCCCCCGCACAACCCGGCCGTTTGGTCGCCCCCTTCCGCCTGACATGGAAACCGTCGAGCAGCTCCGCGACCGCCTCATCGCCCGCTTCCCCGCGGCGCACGTTACCGTCGTGCCGAACCCCGGACCAGCGGCCGAGCATTCCCTGCTCCTCGGCGCCGACCACGCCCACGATCTCGCCCTCTTCCTGCGCGACGACCCCGCGCTCCGCCTCGATTACTGCTCCAACGTCACCGGCGTCGACTGGCCCGACCGGGAAATCACGGACGTCGTCCCGACCACCGTGCCCGATCCCGCCGGCGGCCCGCCCAAGGTGATCGAGCAAAAGACCGTGCGTGTGCAGCCCGGCTGTCTGGAGGCCGTCTATCACCTATACTCGATGGCCCTGAAGCACGGGCCCGTCGTCATCCGGCTGCGCACCGCCAATCGCACCGACCGGATCGCCCTGCCCTCGCTGACGCCGGTGTGGCGTTCCTGTGATTTCCAGGAACGCGAAATCTTCGATCTCTACGGCATCATCTTCGAGCGCCACCCCGACCTGCGCCGCCTGCTCATGTGGGACGAATTCAAGGACCACCCGATGCGCAAGGATTACGTCGAGCCGGACGACTACGAATGGGAGCCCACCGCGCACGGCGCCGTGCTCGAGCGCGCCAAGGCGCACCATCCTGCTCCGCCTGCGGCGCAGTCGCCGGACGGACCCTCCGGAGCTTCAGCGAAGGAGGGCGCCAAGCCATGAGCCTCTCCGACCTCTCCTCCTTCACTTCCCTCCCCGGCCCCACCGTCCGGGCGGTCCACGACCAGTTCCACGGCGACCTGCTCGAGGTCTCGATGGGCCCGCAGCATCCCTCCACCCACGGCGTTTTCCGCATGGTGGTCACGCTCGACGGCGAGCAGATCGTCAAGCTCAAGCCGGTCTTCGGCTACCTCCACCGCAACCACGAGAAGATCGCCGAGGGCACGAGCTACCTGGGTTCGATGCCCTACACCGACCGGCTCGATTATCTTTGTTCCATGTCCACCAACTGGGCCTATGCCCTCGCGGTGGAGAAACTTTCCGGTCAGGCAGTGCCCGACCGCGCCCAGTATCTGCGCATCATCATGGCGGAGCTCACGCGGCTGGTTAATCATTCATGTCTGGTCGGATTCCTTTTCAACGATCTGGGCACCTCGTTCACCCCGCTCCTCTACGCCTTCCGCGAGCGCGAGAAGATCCTGGACCTGTTCGAGGCGCTCTCCGGCTCCCGCATGATGTGCAACTACCAGCGGTTCGGCGGCTGCCGCGTCGATCCCCCGCCCGCCTGGCTCGCCGCCGCCGCCGCCCTCACCGACAACTTCCCGCGCTTCCTGGACGAGTATGAGCAAATGCTCACGGGCAACGAGATCATGCTCGCCCGCACCCAGGGCATCGGCCGGCTCGACGGCGCCCGGGCGGTCAACGCCGGCCTCACCGGTCCCGTGCTCCGGGCCAGCGGTGTCGCCTACGACGTTCGCAAGGTCGACGGCTACGGTTTCTACCCGCGCTTCGACTTCCGGGTGCCGCTCGGCGCGCACGGCGATACCTACGACCGCTACATGATGCGCATCCTCGAAATGCGCGAGTCCGTGAAGATCCTCCAGCAGGCCTTCAAGGATCTGCCCGGCGGTCCGATCATGGACCCGAAGGCCCGGCTCCGCGGCTTCCGCCCCAAGCCCGGGGAGGCTTATGGCCGCCTTGAGGGCCCCAAGGGCGAGCTCGGTTTCTATCTCATCAGCGACGGCAGCCCCAATCCCTACCGCAACCGCGTCCGCCCGCCCTCACTCATCAACCTCACCCTGCTCGAGGAAATGTGCCTCGGGCACACGATCGCCGACGCCGTCGTCATCCTCGGCAGCATCGATATCGTCCTCGGCGAAGTGGACCGCTGACGCGAAGGACTGAAAACCTGAATGGCTGAACCATGAGCAACCACTCCATCCCTCCACTCGCTGAACGATATCGTCTGCGCTTTGTTGAAGCCATTTTCCGTTCAGCTCTTCCTCTCTCAGCCCTTCAGCCTTTCAGCCCTTCAGCCCTTTCCTGACCATGCTCGGCTCCGGCATCCTCCAAGGTCTCCTGGTCACCGCGAAAAATTTCGTGGGCAGCTACCATGATCCGCAACGGATGGTCACGGTCGAGTATCCCGAGCAGCGGACCGTCCTGCCGGAAAACTACCGCAACTTCCCCTTCCTCATCGCCGAGAACGCCACGGACCCGATGGGCACGCTCCGCTGCGTCGCCTGCCAGATCTGCGAGAAGGAATGCCCGCCGCAGTGCATCATCATCGAGAAGAGCAAGGACAAGAAGCCCGACGCCAACGGCAAGCTGCAGCTCTACCCCGCGGTCTTCGGCATCGACACCGCTGTCTGCATGAGCTGCCAGATCTGCGTCGAGGTCTGCCCGTTCGATGCGATCAAGATGGACAAGGTGTTCGAGATCGCCACGACCAACCGCTTCGAGGAGCTCTTCCTCAACCGCGAGCAGCTCGCCAAGCCCAACAGCTACTACCACGCGATCCATCCGGACGAGGCCGCCGAGGTCGACGGCCGGCTCGCCGCCGAACGCCTGGCCGCGGCCTTCGCGGCCGCCAAACCCGCCGCTCCCACTCCGGGAGCCGGGGTGCCCCCGCCCCGGTCAGACCCGCCCGCACCCGCGACCGGAGGCGCGCCCACATCATGAATGGCGCCGTCCTTTTTTGTCGGAGCCTGCTTGCAGGCGACCTGAACCTCCCGCTGGCCGGCAACGCCCTGAATCGCCTGCAAGCAGGCTCCGACAGTTCGGATCAATCTTCCTTCCTTGAGCGCGCGCCCCTGTTGCTGCGCGACGCCATCGTGGACCTCTTCCCGGCGGCGCTGCAGTGGTTCGCCCACCACCTGCTCTCGATCACGGCAATCCTCACGGTCTTCGGCCTTTTCTTCGCCTTCACCACCGTCGCCGAGCGCAAGCTTCTCGCGCGGGTTCAGAACCGCCTCGGCCCCAACCGCAGCGGCCTGCCGTTCTTCCGGAACCTGAAGCTCTGGGGCCTCACCCAGCCGTTCGCCGACGCCGTCAAGGCGTTCACCAAGGAGGATGTCGTCCCGACCGCCGCCGACAAGGTCCTGCACTTCCTCGCCCCGGTCGTCATCGTCGCGTTTTCGCTGCTCGGCTTCGCGGTGCTGCCCTTCGGCCGCCACCTGATCCCCGTGGAACTCGACGCCGCCATTCTCTACTTTTTCGCTGCGGGCACCGCCACGGAACTGGCCATTTTCATGGCCGGCTGGGGCAGCCGGAACAAATACTCGCTCCTCGCTGCCATGCGCGCTCTCGCCCAGCTCATCAGCTACGAGCTGCCGCTGATCCTTTCCGTCGTCCCGGTCATCCTCGTCGTCGGCACGCTCTCGACGTCGGAGATCGCCCTCGCCCAAGGCGGCTGGACCTGGGGCTTCCTGCCGCACTGGCACGTGTTCACGCCGTGGGGCTTCGCGGGCTTCCTCATCTTCCTCGTCGCGGCGCTGGCCGAATCCAATCGCTCGCCGTTCGACCTCCCCGAGGCCGAGAGCGAGCTCATCGCCGGGCACCTCACGGAATACTCCGGTTTCAAATACGCGCTTTTCTTCATGGCGGAATATTTCGGTCTCACGGCGCTCAGCGGCCTGGGCGTCACGCTCTTCCTCGGCGGCTGGCAGGCGCCGTGCGCCTTCCTCGAATTCAT
>JBKJRX010000354.1:0-2811 GCA_046593155.1 Lacunisphaera sp. | reverse complement strand
TGTTTGCAAAATCAGTTTTTCGTGGGCCAGCGAGCTTGCTCGCGCCGGTATCCGCGCCTGCAAGCAGGCAGCCTACCGTAGCTTGGTTGTCCCGAATCACATTTTGCAAACACACCTTAGTAAAAGATGACTGATTGCAACAGCGCACATCAGCGAAAATTGGCGGTTAACCAGATCGTCCCTTGGCGTCTTCGCTGCTTGGCCTTGGTTGCAACCAGTGAGCACCGCGGACAAACACCAGGCTGGGCAGTAGGCAGCAACGATGTTAAGGGTGGATCCATCCGTGATGAAACTTAAAGACGTCATGTCTGCGCTCAAGGCCAAGGGCAGCGAGTCAATCAAGCGGATCCTCATGAAGCACGGCGCCAAGGAGCCGTTCTTCGGCGTGCGGATCGGCGACATGAAGCCGATCGCAAAAAAGCTGAAGGACGAGCAGTCGCTCGCGTTGGAACTCTATGCAACTGGCAACGGCGACGCCCAGTATCTGGCCGGCCTGGTGGCCGACGGGCGGCGTATGACCGTAAAGCAGTTGCAGACATGGGCGGACACGGCGTTGTGGGACCTGATCTCGGACCACACCGTGGCGTGGGTGGCCTCGGAACATCCCGAGGGTTTCAAGCTTGCGTCAAAGTGGATCAATTCGAAGGACGAGCAGGTGGCACGAGCGGGCTGGAAAACGCTCGGCGCAATTGCGGCCACCGTGCCGGACGCCGACCTGCCCATCGCCGCCTATGGCAAGCTGCTGGACCGGGTCGCCAAAACCATCCACGCCGCGCCGGATGGTGCGCGTTACTCGATGAACAATTTTGTCATCATGGTCGGCACCTATGTGGCGCCACTGGGCGACAAGGCCGTCGCCGCGGCGCGAAAGATGGGCAAGGTGGCGGTCGACATGGGCGACACCGCCTGCAAGGTGCCCGACGCCGAGAGTTACATGGTCAAATCCCGCCGCGCCGCCGCCGTTGCCCCCAAGCGCAAGACGGTGCGCTGCTGATGCCGCCTAAGCCCCGGGGCTTTTCCGGAGCGCGGCGACCACACCCGCGAGAATCAGGACCCCGCCACCGGCGTAATACCAGACATGCTCGGGCTGCCTGGCCTGGCCATCCCACTTGTTGGCCAGCTTGGCGCCCACTTCATCGGCGAGGCCCGATACAGAATCCGCCCGGCGCATGCCGTAAACGATGAGGGCGACTCCGCAACCGATCAGGATCAGGGGAATGATGAGTTTGTTCATAAAAGTTGGTCCAAACGACGATTCACCCGCTGCCCTGCGTGATGCCGTGGATAAAGCACTCCGCCTTGGTCCGGTGATTCCTAGGCGGGACTCTTCTGATGCCATACACGCATGCCAAGTGCGAAAGCAGGGGGCTCAAGCACCAGATGTCCGCTACCCCGGCGTCGGATAGTCGTGTATTCCGGCGCTAGTTCGCTTGGTCGAAGACGCCGGGTCTCGCCGTTGAAGCGGTGAGGGGTGGGTTTTGGGCCAGGAAAGCGCGGGCATGGGCAACCCGGGGAATGCCCGGATCTCCCTCCGCGGCGACAGTTGCCAACTGGCCGTAATACTGACGGGCCTTGGTCGTATCGCCGGCGCGTTCGGCGGCAAAGCCCGCGCCGTAGAGCGTGTTTAAACGGTTGGGGCTGGCGGCCAGCACGGCTTCGAACGCCGCCAGGGCCTCGATGGGCCGGCTAGCTTCGAGCAGCATGTCACCGAGCAGATCGCCCGCGGGCAGCACCTCCCCGGGCGTGACGGCCTCCTTGTCGACAGTGGCTTCGAGTTCGACCGCGCGACGCATCAGGGCAATTGCCGCGTCCGGCTTGCCCGGCGTGAACTCAACCCACGCCCGGGCTGCGAGCAGTTGGGTCTCGGCCTGTGAAGCCCAATAGGAGGCACGGTTCGCGCCTGTGAGTTCGCGCAGGATGCCTTCCAAGCCGGCAATTTCCGTCCGCGCAGCCTCGGGCCGGCCGCTGCGCGCCGCCCCGATGGCCCGGGCAAAGCGGACAATTGAATCGCAATTGAGATAGGATTTCCCCCACGCGAACGCCGCCGGCTGACGCAACGGCAGCTGCGCCGCTGCCTTCCAGTCCTGTCGTTCCAACGCGTATCGCGCGGGAATGGCGGCGAAGGCGAAGGCCATCGCGCCGGGATTGACGGCTGAAAACGGCCCTTGCTGCAACGCGAGCTGGCGTTGGATCGCGTCGGCCTCGCCGTATTGGCCGCGCTGGAGATAGGCATAGGTCATGTAATCGAGCGCGTGGGGATAATGGCCGTTGAGCGACCCGGCGGTGAGGCCCAGTTTCCGTGCGGCCTCGGCCGAGCGGCGGTTGAATTCGATTGATTTGTCCCACAGGCCGCGCCGCGTGAAGATATGCGTCGGCATATGCAGCGCGTGCGGCACGTCCGGGGCGATGCCGGTATAGGTGTCGCAGACCTCGAGCGCCCGGTCGGCCAGCAACGGAAAATCGTAGGCATGAATCTTGTAATGTTGCGCGCCGGGATGGTCCGGGATTTGGGCCGCCACTTTCTGCAACCGCGTCGCCGCCGCCAGCTGGATGCGGTGCGATTTGTCCTTCGCGACGAAGCGGGCCGGTGCGAGATGATAGAGTGCGCTGAAGGCGACGGCATCCAGGTCGTCGGGATATTTTTCGGCGAGCTCCGTCCAGGCGACATCCAGAACCTTGAGCCGCGCCGGATGATCGCCGGGGGCGGACTCCGCAAAATAGCGGTCAAGGGTCTCAAGGTAGGCCCGTTCGCGCGCCGTGAGGCGGGGGCAGGCGAGTCCGCGCTGAATGAGTTCGGCGCCTGCTTTCCGC
>JBKJRX010000287.1:0-6652 GCA_046593155.1 Lacunisphaera sp. | reverse complement strand
GCACGGGCCTGCTCGCCTGGTATGCGGTCGATCATGTCGGCGGCGTGACAGCCCTGCAGACCCAGATCGCGGCGCTGCCGGAGGCCGGCCCGGCCTATTTTGATATCATCCCCTCGGCGGGACAGGTGCTTGTCGTGTTCTGGGTCGGGATGACAATCCAATGGTGGTCATCCGCCTGGGTGGACGGCGGCATGATGATGGCCCAGCGCAGTCTGGCCGCTAAATCGGAGAAGCACTCCGAACTCGGCCGCTACTGGGGCCACCTCGCGCAGATGGGCATCATCGTCTGGCCTTGGGCCATCGCCGGGCTTTGCTCACTGATCATCTTCCCTTCAAGCCAGTATCCCGCCGTCGCGAATGACCCCGAACTGGCCTACCCCCTGATGGTGCTAAAGGTGATGCCGGCCGGCCTCCGCGGCGTCGTGGTGGCGAGCCTATTTGCCGCCTTTATGTCCACGGTCTGCACCTTGCTCAATTCCAACGCCTCCTATCTGGTGAACGACATCTACAAGCGCTTTCTAGTGCCTGCGGCTGCGCCGAAGCACTATGTCCGCGTCGGGCAGGTTGCGACCCTGGGCATCATGGCAATCGGCGGCTACATGGCGACCGTTTCGACTTCGGTGCTCGGCCTGTCGCAGTTGATGGCGCAGATCACCGGCGGAGTCGGTGCAATCTTCGTGCTGCGCTGGCTCTGGTGGCGGATTAACGCCTGGTCGGAGATCACCGCCTACGTCGGATCCGGTGCCTTGGGCATCCTGCTCAATGTCGAGGCTGGCGTGAGTTTTTGTCACCGGATGTTGGGCGCACTCACGCCGGCGTCGCTGGCTCCGCAGCTCGATCATTTCTTTCTGACGACGCTACCGGGGCCGGAAGGCTGGGCCTACAAGCTCGCGATCATCGCCATCACAACCACGCTGCTGGCCCTACTTGTGACACTGCTGACCCCGCCGACGGAGAAGGAACACCTCCATCGCTTCTACCGCCGGGTGAAGCCGTATGGCCCCGGCTGGGCCAAGGTGCGCCGGGAATGCGGCCCGGTCGAACTCGATCCCGGTCAGGTGGCCTTCGACTGGAAGCGGCTGGCTTGGGGCACCGTTTTCTTCGCCTCGACGTTCTGGACGGTCGGCAAGCTCACCTTCGGCTTCTGGAGGGCGGCGGCCCCGAGCGGAGTGATCATGGTAGTCTCAGGCTTCATGCTCCTCCGTCTGTGGCAGGGACTGAAGGAAGCCGACGCACCCGCACCCAAGGGATAATGGTCGCCGGGAGGGTTACGCCTCCCGCTGGGAGATTGAGCGCAGCCCGCCATATCCGGCGCGCTGCTCGACGTCCTCAGGCCAAGGGTCGCCTGGTCTTCGTCGTGAGGAATAGGCAGGCACTGGAAATAGCAGGAGCCATGGGCTGTCGCTTCGGAAAGATGCCGACTCGTCTGAAGCCAGGCCGAACCCGAGCTTCAATCGACATGCCAGCCATCCGACAGCTAACATAGCCAGGAACAGCGCCACAAATCCGGCTGGACCCTGAATCCTTCTTGAGCGATTCCGTTGATCGATAAACCCGAGAAAGATTGCGGAAAGCGCGAGTTATCCCGTTATCACGATGGCGAGAAGCCCCGTGAATACAGGATTCAAGGAGATTGATTCCGTCTGTGGTCGGAGCACGCCATACGCCACAACAGGCAGACAAAGCAGGACATAGCGCCATGTGCTCATGGCCACCACGGCACACGGGAACGACCGCATTACTTCCAGCCGCGGTCGAAATGTCCGGCAGTGGTAACCCTTCCCTCTTTGGCCACGAAACAATCCGGCAAGAGGCTAAGCGGCATCATCCACCCCGCATCGAGTTTCACATCCAGCTTGGTGCTCAAGGGCCGGTCCAGACGACGATGTAACGGCCAGCGTTCTCGAGGTTAGGACAGACAAAAACCGCCCCACCCTCCCCCGCAGCGCTCATCACCGGCGCGGGTAGTTTCGACGCCAGACGCGCCAGCACAGGATTGGTCTGGGGTGTGCCGAACAAGATCAAATTGTAGTCAGTGATATCTGCAGCCGTGACCCGCGCCGCAGACTTGAGCGGAAACTCCCCGTGAATCATGAGCCGGCTGGGCGGATTGCGGATGGCGTCGAGCTCCGCCCCCGCGAGCGGCAGATCGCCTTCGTCATCGACGGCGAGAAAGCGGGAGTTGAAAGCGTCGCCAATCGGGCCCTGCATACCACGAAATGGTGTGGCATTCCCGGAAAACTCCCCATTGTGGCAAAGCCTCCCTCGGCTACCACGCCGTCACTGAATTTGGTCGATGTCTTTTGAATGCCGGCGCCGGCATTTTTTCATGAAAACCTGCACGTTGCGTGCGTTCGGAAAATATTTATCGGGCCGGAAGAGCAGCCACCTGCGGCTGCAGCCAGGCAAGCAGCTCGGTGGAATTGTCCACGTTATTGCCGAAGCCCATCGCGGCATCGATTGGGGTAACGCTGCCAAACTGGTCCGGGTGGCGCAGACCAACCAGCCAGGAGCCGGCGCCGCCCATGATCAATAGTTCGAACTTCTTCCCCGGCGTGTAGTCGCCCGGCGCCCAGAAACCATAGGGTTGCACCGATCCGTCGGTGCGGGACCGCAGGTAGCTCATCGGGAACTCCCCCGGCTTCATCGGCGCGGACTGGCTGGCCGTCAGCGGCTCCTAGAGCTGTTGCACATCAGCCTCCGTCGCGAAGGTCAGCAGTTCGAGATCATCTCGGGCGATCGGCCGCGACTTGCCTTTCATCGGTTCCGCGAACCGACACGGGGGACGGTTGGGCGGCGTCTGGCCCAGCGCGGGAATCGCGACGAAGCAAAAGAGCAGGAGTTTGCGTAGGCGCATGATAGATGGTTTGGTGGTATCCTATTTTCCGCTTTGATTCTTTGGGACGAGAATCGTGACCGTTTTGAGACTCTGGTTACCGGCCGAATCGATTGCTTCGACGACAACGGAATAGACCCGGCCGCTGCCGCCCCCCAAGCGCTCGGCGCGCAAATTAACCGTTAACTCGCCAGTTATCTCCCAATCGGACGGCGTATTCCCGTCGCCCGTCCCGTTAACATCTTCGTTGCTGGTTACGGCCACGATGTGCAAGGCCGTTACTCCCACATTGTCGCTGGCGGTGGCCGTGATTTGGACCGGCACCATTGCATGATTAGCCGGCCAGAGCATCTTGGGAGACGCTTCCAGGGCGGTTATCAGTGGCGGTGTCGTATCCCAAACGGTCAGGGAGAGCGGTTTCGTGGCGGTGGCTCCAGCAGAGTCGACCGCCTGAACCACAAAATGGTATGAGCCCGCCGCCGGCATCACTCCGGAAATCACTCCAGTCGCACCGTCCAGCAGCATTCCCTCGGGCAGGGCGCCCTGGCTTAGGCTCCAGACGACGGGTGGAACGCCACCTGAAGCAACGAGCGCCTGGGTATAGGTGCCGTTGGAATTCGCGTCAGGCAACGTGGTCGTGGTGATTGCCAATGCGGTCCATGAATAGGTCTGAAACGCTCCCGGCGCGACGGAGATGCTCTGACCGCGAATCGTGCCGTTCCACGCGCTGCCGGCACCCACCCCGTAGGCGCCATCGTAGAGACCGAAATTGACCACAATGCCATGGCCATTCAACCCGCCATCGTCGCTGAACTCGCTCATCTGCACCGAGCGGTCATCACGCAGTCGGCGATGATCGATCATCTCCATCCAACCGACTTTATCATGCCAGCGACACACGTCGTTATAGGTTCGGACAAATCGGTCGGCGGATACACTCCAGCGTGAACTCCAGCTGTTGCCGGCATTATCCTGGAGAACATTCGGCTGACGGGAGGCCAATCCCTTGGCGCCCTCATGGGTGATGTTGAGCAAAGGGGCCTGGCCTCTAAGCATGGCGACACGATCAGCATGATCCCAAACGTAGAGGTATTTGTTGTGTGGCCGATGCCAGTGAACGGTCGTAACAACCGAGTCATGAAAAATCAGGTCCCATAGCGGCACTTGGAACCCATCGGAGAGCAGAGCGCCGAGACGGTTCGCGCCCGCGTTGTTCGTCGGATCAACCGTGTCTACTGAGATGGCGGGATAAGAGTTGTCATTGAACGTGCCGTCGCTGAGCCCGCTGTTAACCGCACCGAGCCATGATTTACCCTCCGCCCAATGCAGCAGCGGCACCGCCCACGAGCGGCCCTGTTCCGTGCCCGTAAGCAGGCCGGCCATGCTGTAAGCGGTGGAAAGCAGCCAGGTGCGGTTTGCCCGGTCAATGGTCCGGGTCGCAAAGTGGCCGCGCAAGACGTCGTAGTCCTCGGTCAAATCCACCGCGCAAACGACATCGAAGAAATAGGCGTCCAAATCGAAGCGCGAAACGTGCGCCGGCATCCGGGTGTTTTGCGCAAATTCCGCCCCTTTCTGGCTGCTGATGGTGCGCCGGGTGTCGAGCTGCCCATTGGGCAGGACATAAACCCACTCGGTTGACGCGGCGGGCTGCGGCCAGAGATAATAGAAGCCGTCGTAGGGCGAACCGCCCTGCCCTCCCACGCGGGAGGCCGCGTAGATATCGTAAAAGCCTCCGAGATAGCCCCGCGCGCGCACGGCGTCGAACCACGCCGAGTCCGCGAGTCCCGTTGCCGGGAAATTACGCTGCTGATCCACATGGTTGACGGACACCTGGATCAAAGCCTTGTCGATGCCCGCGGATTTCATCGCATCGAGGAGCCCGGCGCTCCGGCCGTCACCCCACAGATAACAGACCGGGGCGCCGATGAAGCGATCAAGCGCCAGGGCGGGATTTTCCTGCTGCTTTTGCCGCAGCGTCTTGAGCCAGCCGCGCTCGAGCGCGGAGTCACGAAACTCCTTTGCCAGGGCCACATAACCGCCTTCATTGAGAAAACGATAACGCAGCTTGCGATCGTAGCTGAGCAGCTGGCCGTTGCGCGCGGCATTGTTGTTGGAGCCGCGCCAGTTGGCGCAGGCGCCCAGCCGGGTGACCGCAGGACCACCGGAGAGCAGTCCTCCCGTGCGAACTTTGAGTTCATAATCGTCGGGCGTATCGACCAGCGCCACCCAGCCGCGCTGATTGGCGCTGTCCGTGCCGCCGAACCACTCCATCCCGCGCTGTCCCGCGGGCGGAGAGAAAGTTACTTCCGTGGTCGGCACCACGTATCCGCTGTCCACCGGGACCACTGTGTGACCGGAACCGTCGGCCGGAAAAAACGGATAGGGATAAACGAGCCCGCCACCAACGTTGGCACTTGCGCCACTGATCACGACCGCCAGTTCACCCCGGGTCGGCCGGAGTTCGAAGGTCAGCGTCAAAGGCGCGGTTCCAGCCAGGGCGTTTGCCGTGAGCGAGAGGTTGTCCGGTGACTGCGTCACCGCACTGATCGTAAGACTGCTGCCACCCCCGCTATCCGGATTCTTCCAAATGAATCCATCGCGTTTGTCGGTGACTTTGAGCCGGCCGGACCCGGAATCAAAATCGACTTTGATCGGGCTGGACGGGGCATCCAAGGTGTGGACGGCCGCCGTAAGTGGCAGGCCAAGGCTAACCAGCAGGGAAAACAGAAGAACTTGCAGAGGTTTCATGGAGTTGGTGTGTAAGTCTGATCGTTGAGGTGAGAATAGCCGGGCCCAACGGAGGGCGGGTCGTCACAGGCCGGCAAAACCGAAGGGGCTTCTCGCCCCTTCGGCCGAAAAAAAGCCCCGGCGCGGTCACTGCACCGTGACCTTTACCTCGTCGATCCACAGGTTCTCACCCGAGTCAATCGACGTGCCCTCGAATTTCAGGCGAAAGTTCGGCCGGAAATATTGCGCATCACCTCCGCTGTTGTTCAGTGTCACCGAGTAGTAATGCCACGAATCTTCGGGAGACGTGTTCCCCAACTCGAAGCGATTGTTGTAGGTGCTGCCGTTGTAGAGTTGCAGGTAGACGTCGTCGGCATCATCGATGTCGTCGTCGCGATACCAGAACGAGATGGTCATCGTGCTGTAGCCGGAGGTGTTGAGGTTGTCCGAGATCAGATCGTTGTCGGTGGAGCCCGCATGAGCCGAGTAGCTTCCGCTATGCGCCTGGGCCGTGGTGCGATCCCAGTCGGTGGTGCCGCCGTCGGTCCAGTTGTTGAAGCTGGTCTCGAAGCCGTCATCCAACAACGTGACGGGACTCGGGGGCTGCGGCGTGGCCGCAGCGGTGGCGCCTGATGAATAGTTCGGCACTTCGTCATAGGCATACACGGCGTAGTAATAAGTGGTGCCGTTGGTCAGGCCGGTGTCGGTGACGCTGGTGACGAGCGGTGCGACGCTGTCGTCCAGCACCACGGTGCCGTCGGTCGGACCGGTCGGATAGGAACCGGTTTTGCGCAGGACACGAACGCCGGTGAGATCGGCGTCGCCGGGATTGGTCCAGGACAGCTGAACCTGGGTGTTGCCGGCCGTCGCGCTGAGGCCCGTCACGTTGCCTGGAGGCGTCGTGCCCCCACTCGCCCAGCTGTATATCGCGAAGCCACCGACCGGGACCGATAGGCTGTTCCCGCGGATGGTGCCATTCCACGTTGATCCGCTGGTCATGCCATGATTCCCATCATAGGTGCCCAGATTGACCACAATTCCGGCGCCCGAGGCGCCGTCATCGGGGCTGAACTCCGAGTTCTGCACGAT